>JAKSRL010000186.1 GCA_024403635.1 Lachnospiraceae bacterium
CCTTGCACAGTGGATCTTTGCATCTTCAATTCCACGAAGCTCTAATGTATCCATAGAGCCTTTTGTTTCTGCAACAAAATAAATATGCTTCACGGTACCGGTCTTGAATGCAATCGCCCAGTCTGGATTGTAATGTCCTACAGGTGTTGAAATATAAAATCCGTTTGGAAGTTTTACATAAACAGCTACTTCTTTGCTGACATCTAATTCCTCTGCAAACTTACGCTCATTTGTTGAATCGTAGACAATATGGTCAAACAGATGCTTGTCGGCTTTCATTGCATTTACATCCAGTTTTCCTTTTATCGTTACGTCCGTAAATAAAGTCGTATCATATTTATCTTCTAAAACGTTGTACGTAATATGCTGGATTATTGCTGTAGCCTTCTCTTCATTGATCAAATTAGAAGCCTTAATAATAAACTCTTCCGGATTATCCTTAAACTGATTAAATACTACAGGATTTATTCTTGTAAGAATTTGAACAACTGCTTTTCTTGTCAGCCCAGTCTCATCAACAATTTTTCCAATAAGATCATACTTAACGCTTGTATTTGCAGCAGTGGTTTCCTGTGAATATGTATTGGATTCCTCTTTTTTAAAAGCATCCCCCGATACTAACGCATCTTTTGACTTAATTTCTTTCATAGAGCCCGTTTCAACCTTAAAAAATAATTTAGGAACTCTTAGTTTTGAATCAAGTGCAGTTACTGCTTTTTGTATCAGTTCTTCTGTATCAAAATCAACGGTATAAGCGGTCTTCGCATTAATGCGATTCCATAAAGCCTTAAACTCTGGCATTCCTAATTTCTTTTGATCGACTTGAAGCTCCACATTATTGCTTCGTGCATTTTCTGGAGCCATCTTCTTATCATCATAAATGTTATCAAGAATAGCCAATAAGTCTGGCTTGTACTGATTCAAATCATCTCCAAAATCAACTTCTCCATTCGCTTTATCTGTATAGAACTGTTCAGTTAGAGCATCATTATCATCAATATAATCCATCTTTATCATATAACGAATTAATCGACGAGCCATTGCGGAATCAATGGTTTCTTCGTTTCCGTTTTGATCATGTACTCTTGCATTTTCAAACAGAATTTCTGTAACCTGATGCGGCCTATTAGCAACTGCTTCAGCAAGTTCTGATTGAAGCCCTTTAGCAAATTGCTCATAACTTTCACTAGCAATAACCGTAAGAACATTAACATTATGAACTTCTTTTCCCAAAGCATTCTCGTCCATACGGTCTCCATCTTCATTTACGCAAAGACGCATACCTCGTCCGACTTCCTGTCTTTTTCTGATATCAGCAGAGCTTTGCTTTAATGTGCAAATTTGGAAAACATTCGGATTATCCCAGCCCTCTCTTAAGGCAGAATGAGAGAAAATAAAACGTACAGGGGATTTCTTTGGATTTCTATCCAAAAGAAGTTCCTTATTTTTCATAATAAGATCATAAGCATCAACGTCATCGGAGGAAGTCTCAGTACGACCAATCTTGCTGTTAATCATATGACCTTTTTTATCGATTGAGAAATAACCTGCATGAGTCTTTTGCGCACTGATACTATTCAAATATTTAAAATACTCTTCTTCTCCAATTTCCATTTGAAGATTTGAAATTATGTCTTCGTATTCCTCCTCAAACATATCCGCAAAGAGTCCATTCATAGGATTACCAGACTCATCATATAATCTGTAATGAGCTACTTCATCAATGAAGAAAAGTGATAAAACTTTTATTCCTTTGTAGAACAGCTGTCGTTCTCTTTCGATGTGGGAAAGAATAGTTTCTCGGATTTGTATTCTTCTTATTTGTTCTTCACTGACTTTACCAATTACGTCGCCAGCATATATTTTTATTCCATTGATAAACTCAACAGAATCATCGCGTCCATCGATACTTTTAACGATAAAATTATTTTTATATTCCTCCATTTCATTGGAATTATCGTAGAGATTAAATCCTATTCCAACTTTTTGGGAAACCGCTTTTATACCATTTTTGCCTTTTACATGAAATTGGATTGTTGCAGTCGGATCTGCCTTTGACAGATTGATTCCTTCCAAATACACATAGCTGTCTGTTGCTGTGGTTCCAGATTCCTGGATACCCTTTACCGCAATCTTCTTAACAAGCTTCTTGTTATAAGCTTCCATTGCATCCAAACGATAAACCATATTGTAAATGCTATCACTCTTATGTGTAGCAGAATAACGCAACGTCATCAGAGGATGGAATTCCTCCAGGTTCTTCTTGGTCTGCTTTCCTTCTACTG
>JAKSRL010000187.1 GCA_024403635.1 Lachnospiraceae bacterium
CAAGCCATTGATTACGGTCGTCCAATGACGAGACTGGGAAGTGAAGAAAAACTGAAAGAAGTTTTAAGCGGAATAAAAACTCCAACCCTTATGATTGGCGGAATCCATGATCCAATTTCCAGACCGGATCTTATGGTGCGGACCCTGCAATGTTTGCCAAATTGCAAGATGGTAATTTATTCCGGCATGAGCCATAATATCGATATTTACGAAGAGATGGCAGATGAAGCTATGGCCTTCTATAAACATGTAATGGAAGACGGCACAATTTATGCGCCAGTCGTTAATCCATAAATAAAAAACTATCACAAAAACAGAAATCGACAGACTTGCAGACAGACATCGTTGCCATAGAGGCAGGATTCTATCATTGTGCAGGCATTCGTTTGGATAGTATGGAATAACATCCAAGAAAATATGGATGCTTTTGAAATCTATTCGAAAATAAGGAGACGGAATATATGGACTTGAAAGATAAAAGAGTAGTACTTACCGGAGCTTCCTCCGGCATTGGCTTTGAAATGTTGAAATTATTGCTGGAAAATGGCTGTAAGGTTGCAGCCTGCGCCAGACACATTGAAACGATTGATCTTGAGAATGAGAACCTCTTTTTGAAGAAATGTGACGTATCAAAAAAAGAGGAAATTGACGAATTCTTTGATTTTGCCATAGAAAAACTGGGAGGAATTGATTTATATATTTCAAATGCGGGATTTGCTTATTATGAAAAACTGGGAGAGCCGGATTGGGAGCATGCAACGGCTATCACGGACACGAACTTCCTTAGTACTGTTTATGCTGCGGAGAAAATGAAGAAGATTCATGGAGATGAGCCTTACAACTTTGCGGTAACTGCCAGTGCGATGGGCTTGTTATCTCTTCCTGGCTACGCTCTGTATAGCGGAACAAAGGCAGCGGTTCGTGGATTTGCCGACGCTTACCGCTACGAACTGAATCCGGATCAGCATTTCCAGGTGATTTATCCGGTAGCGACAAAAACAAAATTCTTTAATCGGGCGGGAAATAACACGCCGGTTCCATGGCCAACGCAGGAGCCGGAAACTGTTGCGAAGCGCGTAATTAAGGGAATCCAGAAAAATAAAAAACATATCTTCCCATCCATGATGTTCCGAATGACCGATATCGCCAGCCGCGTATTTCCATTTTTATTTAAGATATATGTTGATATCAATAATAAGGAATTTCAAAAATGGATAAAATCGGAGGGAAAATAAATGGAACAGAATATGAAATCTTATCCCGCACCATGGAATCTGAATGGCAAAGGCTACATTTTTATCTATAAATTCCGAGAAGACTTTGTAAACCGCCATGGAAATGTTCCGGAGTTTTTAAAGGAGAAATTCGCCGGTGGTTTTGGAAGTGTGATGTTAGTGGATTATGAAAATTCTGATGCAGGCCCATATGGAGAACTGTTGTTTATTCCTGGAAAGTTCCGCTTTGAAGGAAAAAAACTAGATACCATTAGCAGAATTTATGTATCTACGATGGAAAGCGTTATTAACGGTAGGGCGAATTGGGGCATACCGAAAGATAAAGCAGAGTTTTCCTTTGAACAGATTTCGGAAAACACAGAAAAAGCTACGATATCGGTGGACGGTACATTAGCTGCAGAATTTACGCTGAGGACTGGAAAATTAGCTTTCCCTGTAAGCACCAAGCTCCTTCCTTTCCCGTTGGTGCAAGAATATGAAGGGAAGCGTTTCTTCACCAACTTCTTCGGTAAAGGAACGGGGCATTTGGCAAAACTGATAGATGTGAAGATTCATTCCGAACTCTTCCCGGACATTTCTCTTTGCCGGCCAATCGCGGTAATTCAGGTAGAGCCTTTCAATATCACGTTCCCAAAGGCTGAAACTGTAGAAATGAATTAATCTTATTAAAACAAAAACCCTCTGAAAAAGAATTTCTTTTTCAGAGGGTATCTTTATCTCAAGCAATCGAAAGATGGGGAAATTTCCCTATCAAACCGAAGAAAATCCCGGAATGGATTTATTTTACGCGTTTTGCGAAGATCCAGCAGATGGCTCCAATCGCCATACAAACTGCCAATACATATACACCAACATCGTATCCAAAATTCTGAATGACAAAACCAAAGGTCAGACCGAAAACTACGGAACCGATCTGAGTAACTGTGTTTTTGAAAGAGTTTACAATTGGCATATCGGTTGGGACTTCTGCAATATCAACTGCGGATGCAGAGTTAAGTCCGGTAGTTCCTCTAGGCAGTGTGCAATAAAGAATAATATAAATC
>JAKSRL010000188.1 GCA_024403635.1 Lachnospiraceae bacterium
TATTATCGCACTAGGAGTGACTGGATTCATGGTTCAGTTTACGAACTCTCTCGTACATATCGTATGTAATTCTACCTTAAGCATTTATGGAGGAGATTTGTATGTCGGCGTTAATACCGTTCTAGGTTCTGTGAGAGAAATCTTCCAGCTGCCGGTTCATGGTATTTCTTCTGGATCTCAGCCGGTGCTTGGTTATAATTATGGAGCTAAGAGAAATGACAGGGTAAAGGAAGGAATCCGCTTTATGACCTTGTTTGGCTGTGTTTATACCGTGCTTGCATGGTTGATCGTATTCCTCTTCCCAGTTTACTTAATTCGAATCTTTAATAATGATCCGGAACTGCTTCGAGCAGGTGCTCAGGCTCTTCGAATCTACTTCTTTGGATTTTTCATGATGGCTTTTCAGTTTAGTGGGCAGTCGGTATTTACCGGACTAGGCAGAGCGAAGAATGCCGTGTTCTTTTCCATTTTCCGAAAAGTAATCATCGTTGTGCCACTTACCATTCTGCTACCGAAAGTAGCAGGTCTTGGAGTGTTAGGCGTATTCTTAGCAGAACCGATTTCAAATGCTGTTGGAGGCCTTGCATGTTTTACAACAATGTATCTGACAGTTTATAGAAAACTTGAATAGACAAAAATATAATCATAGAAAAAATCTTGCAATTATTGTGTGAATGAATAGATTATGGTAAACTTATAGATGGAGAAGGGTTATTTTATAAAATACTTGTTTTTAAGATAATCAAAAAACAGGTCTCACAAATTAATTTGTGGGACCTGTTTTCTTTTTTAATATACAGGAAATTGCTTTGCAATTTCCTGTATATCAAAAAGCACTCCGTGGGCTGCACACTCGCGCGTAATGTAGATGTCGCTACGCGACCGCGCTCGGCGCGAGAGTTTCGCGAGCGAAACTCTATTTTTAATGATATTCTTTCTTTTGAAATTCCTTTCGAATCATCACAAAACTTACTACAGCGGCACTAAAGTCTGCAATCGGTCCGGCAAATAAGATTCCGTCGATTCCCATGAAAAGAGGGAGAAGCAGGATCAATGGAAGTAAGAAAATGGTCTGTCTTGTTAAGGATAAGAACATACCCTGCACTGGCTTTCCGATGGCGGTAAATGCATTCGAAGTCAGTGGCTGAATGAAGTTTAAGAAGGTGAAGAACAGGAAGATACGGAAGTAGCGAATGGCAAATCCGAAATATTCCGGTGATCCATCTCCAAAAACAGAAGTAATATTTCGAGGGAATACCTGGAACATGATGAATGCTATAACAGCGATGGTTCCGGCAACGGTAAGGGCAGAACGGTAAGTCTGTTTTACACGGTCAAAGTTCTTCGCACCGTAGTTGAAACTGATCAGTGGCTGGGAACCCTGGGAAATACCAATGACGAAGGACATAAACAGCATATTAACTTTAGAGATTACCCCTGCACATGCAAGAGGAATGTCGTTTCCGTAAGCGGACTGTCCACCGTAATAAGTAAGAGAGTTATTAAGAGCAATCTGAACGACCATCATGGCAAGCTGATTACTGCATGGCGCAGTTCCAAGTGATGCTACTCGGCCGATATAACGTCCCTTTGGAATCATGTGTCTGATATGAAGATTTACCGTTTTCGAAAATCTTGCAAGGTAAATGATGACCATCAAAGCGGATACAATCTGACCGATGATGGTTGCTAAAGCTGCACCCTGAATTCCCCAATTAAGAACGAAGACAAATGTATAGTCTAAAATCGTATTGACGATAGCACCGACCAAGTTACAAAACATAGAAAATGCCGGGCTTCCGTCGGCACGCACCAGATGGCATCCACCAGATGTCAGAATCAGGAATGGAAAGCCTAAGGATGTAATGCTGATATAGGCAATAGAGTAAGGAGCAATATTAGGCGTTGCTCCAAAGAAATAGATTAACTTAGTGATATTAAGCTGTACAAAGATCATCAGAAGGAGTCCGCCTGCTACAAGAGAGAATAAAGCATTTCCCATGTAATGTTCGGCTGTTTCCTTATCTCCGGCACCCATGGCCAGGTTAAATGCTGAGGCGCCGCCAATTCCAAATAAAAGGGCGATGGCGATACAGGATGGTGTCAGTGGAAATGCCACGTTCGTTGCAGCATTGCCAAGATATCCTACACTGTTTCCGATGAAGTACTGATCGACGATGTTATATAATGAGCCTACCAGCATAGCTATGATGCTAGGTACAGCAAATTTCGCTAATAAATGA
>JAKSRL010000189.1 GCA_024403635.1 Lachnospiraceae bacterium
CCAAAGAGTCCTTTACAGTAACGGAATATGTTCCGTTTTCGGATACTTCCAAAGAGGAATTTCCCGAAAAAGCTCCCCCGTTGAAAGAATATGGATTGGATGCCAGCGAAAATGTAGAATCTGAAACCGAAACACCACAGTTTACGGTGACCGTTCCGTTTGTCCATTCGCCTAAGCTTACCGACATTCTTGTTTCGGCTGCATTTTGAGAAGTGTTTAATCCGCATCCTATTTCTCTCACCGTATAAGGATGTGTTCTCAGAGCCGGCCTGTCTCTTTGATCCAAAACTCTGCCGCAAGTATTGCATTTAACCGTCGAGGCACAATACAGCCTGTCCACCAATCCCTTATTACATACATCTGTGTATGTTTCGTATGTGCATTCTCTTACCACTCCACAAGTTGGACATGACCTGTTTGTGGACTCTCTTCCATAACTGAATTCATGATCGGTACAGGTTTTTGTAACATTTCTGTAGCATTGATCTACATGAACATGTGAAAAAGTACCGGCATGGGCAGGAAGCGAAAAATTTCCCAGCACTATCCCGCCCGCGGTTATTGTCATAATGATTCTTGTGAATAACTTATTATTAAAAAAGAGCATAAAAAAACCTCCATTCAAATCAAACAAACCCGTAAAACGGGCTGATTAATCTGTATGCAGGTAAGTGTACGTTGATTTTATACTAATTATTTGCAAAAAACTATTCGTAAAATTAACCAAAAAATACTTTGTACTTTTTTAGCACATGCGCTAAACTTCTTTAGTAATCAATAGGAGAAACAAAATGGCTGCAAAAAAATACAGTATGAATATGACGGAGGGTGCTCTCCTTCCCAAAATAATATCTTTTACACTTCCGCTTATAGCATCAAGCGTTCTACAACTTTTATTTAACGCTGCAGACATGATTGTTGCCGGAAGATACGTTGGTGCAAACGCTTTGGCAGCAATCGGATCCACTTCCGCACTCATCAATCTGTTGGTCAACCTTTTTATTGGTCTGGCCGTAGGCGGAAATGTTCTTGTTGCCAGATTCTTCGGATCAGGCAGAGAAAAGGATGTAAGTGAAACAGTACATACCGCTATATTACTTTCACTGACCAGTGGTGCATTTCTTGCTCTTTTCGGATATATTACAGCCCCAAAGCTGCTTCTTATAATGGGTACACCCACAGAAGTTCTAAATCTGGCATCCCTTTATATCCGAATCTACTTTATGGGAATGCCGGTTATGATGTTATATAACTTCGGAAGTGCCATTCTCAGGGCAATCGGGGATACAAAAAGACCCCTGTTTTTCTTAACCATAGCAGGAGTCGTAAATGTCATTTGCAATGTAACCTTTATTGTTTTTCTGAAAAGAGGAGTTGACGGAGTTGCTATGGCAACCGTGTTATCACAGGCTCTTTCCGCATTTTTGGTAATCGGATGTCTTATAAAAACCGATGAATGTTACAAAGTTGAAGTCAGAAAGTTACGCTTTTCCTTGGACAAGCTGTTTCAGATATTAAGACTGGGAATTCCCGCAGGTATTCAGGGATGTCTGTTCTCCTTTTCAAATGTTTTAATCCAGTCCTCCGTAAATTCCTTCGGAGCGGAAACAATGGCAGGAAACAGCGCCGCCAGCAACATTGAAGGCTTTGTATATGTAATAATGAATGCTTTTCATCATACCGCTTTATCATTCACAAGCCAGAACTACGGTGCCAAGAATTTCGAAAGAATCAAAAAAGTTTGCTTAAACTGCATGATTCTTGTTACGATTTCCGGATTGTTATCAGGCTTTATTGCGTACACTTTCGGTCCTCAGCTTCTTTCTCTTTACGCCAATTCGGCAGACAGGGAAATTGTTGTAAGATACGGAATGACGCGAATGAGCATTATTATGCTGACATATTTTACCTGCGGAACGATGGACTGTATGGTAGGATGCATTCGAGGTCTCGGATACTCTGTTATGCCTACAATAGTTTCACTTCTCGGAGCCTGCGGTTTCAGAATACTCTGGATATTTACCATTTTTGCAAACATGCATACCCTTGAGTGTCTGTATGTTTCATACCCCATCTCATGGATAATAACAACCACGACTCACATTATCTGTTTTATAACAGTATTCAGAAAAAC
>JAKSRL010000019.1 GCA_024403635.1 Lachnospiraceae bacterium
GCTCAGACAATGGATGCGGTAAGAAAATAGACGCGTTGAATTCCAGCCTGCTTCAAAGTCCGTGCACACTCATCCAGAGTTGATCCAGAAGTAAAAATATCGTCAATCAGAACGACGGTTTTGTATTTTTTTCCCTCCGTTACGGAAAAGGCATTATGCATATTTTTTGCCCTGCTGGCCAGGTTCAGTTTCCTTTGGGGCAAGGTAGAATTCCTTCTCACCAGTAGTTCTCGGTCCACAGGAATTTCCAGTCCAGCCTGTTCCAGCCAGAAGGCCATTTTTTTTGCAATCAGTTCCGCCTGATTGTACCCTCTGCGTTTTTGTCGCTTTTTATGGAGCGGCACAGGAATCAGTGCCTGAACTTTCCAGTTTTTCAGCTGTTCTGCGAAATAGCCGGCCATAGCATGTCCGACAAAATCTGCATTATCCCTACGGTTGTGGAATTTCAAATCGTAAAGAATCTTTCTTGTGGCATCGTCATGCAGGAGCATTCCCCAGCCTTGATCAAACTGCCGCTTTCTTCCGCGACAATCCTCGCAAAATTCGTCCTCTTCCTCTAGTGGTTTCGAGCAACACATACATCTGGGTTGCTCCGGAAAGACCAGCTTTCGGAAACATCCATCGCAGATAAAAGGCGGCTTTTGTGAATCTTTCACCGTCTTTTTCAGTATTTGTCCACATACGGGACAAACCCTTGGAAAAAGCAGGCTGGCAGCCTCAGCTGCCAGCTCCTTTATCGTGTCTATAAAATTCGATTTTATCCTTAGATGTTTCATTTCACCGTAATTATTTATCTTTCTTCTTGCGGATACCCAAGAAGAGGCCTCCTGCAAGTAAAACAACAGCAGAAAGAATCGCAACAATCAGCCACAGATTTACATGATTGGAATCTCCTGTGTCAATCGGCTTTGGACCCGGGGTCGGTTCCGGTGTTGGTTTCGGATCCGGGGTCGGTTCCGGATCAGGGTCTACAATCTGTGGAGAGTAGCATCCGTAAAATCCTAAATGATTTTCTCCAAAGAAATCTTGCTGATAATCCGTTTCATCAAAAGCGGCCTCTGCTCCAGTATCGGTCCAATTAATTCGGTCTTTGGAAAGACGGATTTTTCCATTTTTCACGTTCAGATATATCTGTTTCGCAGCTGGTTCCTGCATCTTCAGCATACAATAATACTGGCCGGTATTATCACGGCAGAAGATTGGCTCTACATATCCTGAGTTGGTAGCGCAGATTTCTTTCATTTCTCCTTTTACGGAAAGTTCATCAAAGTTCACGTCTTCTTTTGCTATTCCATAAAAGGTTCCGTAAACATTTATTTTTCCGCCAAGATCTCGATACAAAGGATCTGGAGTAGTGTATTCACCATCGTTATTGTGAACGATGCTTCCGATAACATTCGTTTCCGATCCATCTTCGGAACAGATCAGTGTCCGATCTTCCGCCACGTCGACGGAGTTGCAGATAAATGTACTATATACAATATTAGCTTTTCCCCCATCGTTATGGATCAGGTATGAAAAAACTTCATTCTGGCTGACCATACAGTTCAGCATATTTAAAGTAGCTCCATCAGAAATCTTGATTGCATCCACAGAAACTTCATTGGACGCAATCGCACACTGTTTAAAATTCGAAACACCACCATTCAGTTCAATCATGGAACCACCCTGACGGATATAGAATCTCTGAATCAAACAACGGCTCACATTTAAAGTTCCGCCATTATTTTTAAAGGCCTTTACATTGGTATCAAATCCAGACTTGTCTTTAGAAGTTGCAGTTAATCTTGTTCCATCCAGATTCAGTTCTCCGCCTTCTTCAATAACAAATGCGGTTGTGTTCCAATCGGTTCCGCCATAATTAATTTGTGCGCATTCGAGAGTTCCATCTTCCTTTTCTTTTCCACCCAGAATCGTTATTTCAGAATCAATAACTAATGGTGTATAAACTCTCAGCGGATTTTCTCCTTTAAACGGCCGGATGTCGATGGTGTCTTCCCCGAGTTCCTTCGCATACATCAGCGCTTCCCTCAACGAAATCTTTCCATCACATGGATTCACGGTATCATAAACCGTAGTGACCTGACAGGAAGGAGTCTCCAGAATCCGTATCTCTCCTAAATATCGTGATAAGACTATTTCTTCCCCATTCAGGAGATAGGTTCCTTTTGCATCGACTCCAAGCGTTTCATTTACCGCATATTGTTTTGGCCAGTTCGAAATCAGGAATTCCTTTGATTCTCCCTTTCCTATTTCAACGGATTTTCCGTCATTGTCAAAAACGACCTTGTTTCCATCGCTAAACTGGAAACTCAATTGAACGTTACACTCTACAGAGCCATCATTGGTACTTTGGTTTACAATTTCGAATCCGATGTATTCGCCGTCAGCCAAAGCGGTCGCTCCGACAGAGAGAGGAGTCAAGTCTCCTTTGGTCGAAAATGTTGAATTTTCGCTAGGACGTAACGTCATCAGAATATATTTCAAATCTATTTCATTGGAATAAATACTGGTTTTTAAATCTCCATTCTGAATCTGAAGCATATACCGAACTTTCGTTCCGTCCTTAATGGAATTAACTTTATCCGGGCATTCCGTTAAATCTTTCAGGTAATGCGAGATTCCCTCTTTATGTTCTTCCTCCGTAGCATATTGAGCAACCTTCCAAGGTTTCCACACGCCATCGATGTAATAAGATTCATACAGCGTGAAAATATTACCTTCTGTTGGAAGATAATGCTCCGGATCAATGTAAGAAAGGCTGTTCGTTGCCCTATATTTTCCATAGGTTCCAGCCTCTGCTAGGATAGACGCATCTCCCAAAGGATCCTCCACCACTTCAAAGGCTTCTTTATACACTTGCGTGTTATTATAATAATATGCTTCCTCAAGGGCCTGATTGGAGTTTATTGTAATTTCCACATCATAGACTCCCTCCTCCAGGCATCCGACTTCTGCAGGGAAATTCACAATATAACTGTTATGAGCTCTGCAAAACGCAGGTCCTCCTTCTACAGATTCATTATATACTTCCACTCCATCCGAATCTGTAACCCGCACCTGATAGGTAAAGTCATCCGGATAATAATCTTTTCCACTGGAATTAAGGATTTCCGGACGGATATATATTTTCTGTTTGGTAGTAAAACCTTTCGAGGAGACGTCTTCCACCTGAGGATCATCTGCAAAAATACCTCTCAGCGGAACCAGATCCATGGTTGTCCGTTTGTTCTTTGTGGCTTTTTCATTTTCCTCTCTCTCGAGAGATGCGCTATAAGGCATCAAAGACTCTATGCTCATTATCGAGCCTTTACTTCCATTCGCTAAAACCCAGCTATCGTACTGATCGTCTGCATATGGATTTATCCATCGAATATCCAGTTTATTCGGTGCCATTCTCCGGTCCGGATAACAATCTTTATCCGAATCAGAATCCGATAAAATTACAGCTACATAATATTCCTTCTGAGTTGGCTCATAATCCCTATCAATTACATAGCCCCATAGGGATAGGGCATGTGCGCCTGAACCTTCCAGCCATCTTACATTCAGACATAATCCATATCCATCTCTCAAGCGCTGAAGATCCTCGCTAAAATTTTGTATCGGATCGTCTTTGATTGTATAATCATTTACGTTAGTTACCATATCAAAGGCATAAACGTTATTGATTGGCGTATAGGCATCCGGATTAATGACATAAGCGTCCAATTTACTTCCTTCATGTGCAACGTCCCAAAAAAGGTCTCCATTCAAAAGCCAGGAAACGCCCATTCGTGAATAACCACCTGTATTGTAGATATTTGAAGCAAACATATCCATCATATCATCGCAGTCGCCAAGGCCATATGCTTCTCCCCAGCCCGTATACTGCATAATATTTGATGTCACTCCAGCCCAGCAAAGCAAGGAATCCGGCATGTTTGGAATGAAAGCTTTTTCCGTATCGATAAAATCCAGATGTTCAATCTTCAGTGCCCGGCCTTGTACCAAGCTGTTAATAATTTCGGTTTGAACGGATTCCAGATTTTTTTCTGTCAAGCCTGTCAGGAAAATTTCTGTATTATCTTCCTCCGAAAGAGTAAAAGTTACAGCATAGTAGCCATTCAGCATACGAGAAGCCCGAAACAGGTTCGTGTCTGTGCTAAAAATATCATTTAAGGTAACATTCAGAACTTCTTCATCATTGTAAAAAATGCTATAAGACGCGATTCTTCCAACGCATGCTTTCTGTTCTAAATCGATTCCAATTTAGAAAAGGCGTTGTCGGGATAAGCCAATACCGAAAATGTCGGAATCAGAAGAAGGATTGTCATGATAAAAAATCCTGCTAACCAATGTTTTAATTTCATTTTTTCTTTTCCCCTTTAATTGATTTTCACTTTTATCTTTCTTACCAGATTGTTCCTGCCAGCTCTTTTAGAGCTTCTTTTAATCCGGAATATCGTTTCATTTCTCTTACGTTTGCAATCATCCGTTGAACGGTTTCCTCACTGCCTACGATGCATACACAGTTTTTGGCCCGGGTTACCGCCGTGTATAGAATGTTTCGGTTCATTAATAGTTCTGGTCCCGAAAGCAATGGCAACACGACTGCCGGATATTCGCTGCCCTGGGATTTATGAATGGTTGCTGCGTAAGCCAGCACCAGTTCTTCCAGTTGTTCAAAGTCATAGATGACATGCTTGCCATCATCGAACTTTACTCCCACAGTTCGGGTGTGTTCGTTTATTTTTTCAATGACGCCAATGTCCCCATTAAAAATTCCTTTTCCCGTGTCATAGACGAAGCCGGTTTTCGTATGCATCTCCCATTCCAGATTATAATTATTTTTGATATGCATTACTTTGTCGCCTTCCCGGAAGACGTCGTTGCCTACTGGGATTTCGTCTTTGGTTTTCTCCGCCGGATTTAAGTTTTCCTGCAAGAATTTATTAATATAGGCCACGCCAAGAGAGCTTTTCTTCGCTGGCGCTAATACCTGGATTTCGCTGGCATCCGCCTTCACGTAAGTCGGGAGTTTATCCCGAACCAGCCCCAGCACAGCCGAAAGGACCTGTGGAGCAGATTCTCTTTTAATAAAAATAAAATCTTTGCTGTTGGTCTTTAATTCAATCGGTTCTCCACGATTGATTTTATGGGCGTTAACAACAATGTCGCTTTCTTCCGCCTGACGGAAAATTTTCGTCAGCTTTACCGTGTTGAAGCAGCCACTGTCAATAATGTCCCGGAGCACGTTTCCGGCACCTACGGACGGCAACTGGTCCACATCCCCTACCAGAATCAGTCTCGTTCCCGGCTCGATTGCCCTCAGCAAAGCGCTCATCAAGAAAATGTCTACCATTGACATTTCATCAATAATGATTACATCTGCCTCTAAAGGATTGTCTTCATTTCGGTCAAAGCGGGCCCCTGCAGAAGTATCTGTCAATTCTCCGGAAAGATCCAGCATCCGGTGAATCGTTTTCGCCTCACAGCCGGTAGCTTCCGTCATGCGTTTTGCCGCACGGCCCGTCGGAGCTGCCAGTAATATTTCTTTATAATCTTGTTCAAAATATTTAATGATAGAGTTGATGGTGGTGGTTTTTCCCGTTCCCGGACCACCAGTAATAACTAACACACCAGAGTTCACAGCCTGTTTCACCGCGTCTCTCTGCAATTGGTCCAGAACGATGTTTTCGCTCTTTTCTACTTTTCGGATACGTTCTTCGATTTGTTCTTCCGGTACATCGCCTTTCAGATTCAGCTGATGAATCATTTTTGCGATGCCCAGTTCTGTATAGTAATACGCAGAGTAATAGATTTCTCCGGTTCCTTTTGCGATGATTTTCCGCTCCATGGCCAAATCCATGAGATTCCGTTCAATATCCTCTTCCGTAATTGCCGGCACATCGTCCAGAACTACGGGCTGAAGAGTTTCTAACGTACGACGGATCAGAACTTCTTTCGGAAGGTAGACATGGCCTTCGGAAGAAGCGGCCTCTACTAATTCATGTACAATACAGCTGCGGATACGGAAATCCGAATCCGGCGCAATGCCTGCCTTAAAGGCGATTTCGTCTGCCTTACGAAAACCGATTCCTAAAATGTCGTCTGCCAACTGGTATGGGTTTTCACGGATAATCTGGTAAACCATGCCTTCGTACTGGTTGTAGATTTTTACCGCCAGGGCATTGCTGATGCCAAGTTCTCCCAAGAAAATCAAGGCATTTCTTAGGTCCTTCTTTTCCTCCTGCTGCGCAGCGATTTCCTGAGCCTTACTCATGGAAATTCCCTTTACTTCTGCCAGGCGCTCTGGTTCCTCGTCTAAAATCCGCAAGGTATCTTCGCCGAAGTGTTCTACGATACGGTGCGCCGTAACTTGACCAATTCCTTTGATGGCGCCACTGCCTAAATAGCGCTCAATGGCATAGATGTCCTGAGGCAGAATACTCTCATAGGAAGATACTTTAAACTGCTCCCCATAGGTCGGATGGAAAACAAATTCGCCGGTCAATTCCAGGTATTCCCCTTCCTCCAAGAAACGGAATTCGCCTACGCAAACGGTCTCGCATCCGTTTTCTTCTACGTTGAGCACCGTGTAGCCGTTTTCTTCGTTCCGATATATGATTTTATCCACATAGGCCTTGAATTTTTCCATATTAATTTATTATAAAATGCCGATACTTTTTTTTCATTGCATGAGGAACGTTGACTTTTTTACAATTGTTTTAAGACATAAGAAAAGGGAACCGGATTTCCGGTTCCCTTAAAATCTTTTCAGATCAGTTTATCTTATTTGAATAAGAACTCAAGTAAGCTTGAGCAACCTAATGCATTGAATACGCTCAGGAAAGCCGGAACGAATACTAATGAAACGATTGTCATAAGCTTAATCAGGATGTTGATGGAAGGACCTGATGTATCTTTGAATGGGTCACCAACTGTATCGCCAACAACTGCTGCTGCGTGTGCTGGAGAACCTTTACCACCATGTTTTCCACCTTCGATAAACTTCTTAGCATTATCCCATGCACCACCTGCATTACTCATGAAGATAGCCATAAGAACACCAGATACTAAAGAACCAGCAAGCAGACCGCCAAGTGCTTCAACACCAAGTAAGAAACCTACAAGAATAGGAGCTACGATAGCGATGATTGCAGGAACTACCATCTGTTTCAAAGCTGCGCCGGTAGAAATAGCAACGCATTTCTTGTAGTCAGGAGTAGCTTTTCCTTCCAGAAGACCAGGAATCTCTCTGAACTGACGACGAACTTCTTCGATCATATGGTTAGCTGCTTTTGATACAGATGACATTGTAAGTGCTGAGAAGATGAAAGTTAACATACCACCAATCAGGAGGCCGATAACTACGTTTGCATTTAAGATATCAATCTTAAGAGCTTCCGCTGTTCCCTGATCAACTTTGTCAGCAAAGCTTGTGAACAGAGCCAGAGCAGTAAGAGCTGCAGAACCGATAGCAAAACCTTTACCAATAGCAGCTGTTGTGTTACCAACAGAGTCTAACTTATCGGTAATGTTACGAACGTCTTCTTCCAGACCAGCCATTTCGGCGATACCACCAGCGTTGTCAGCGATTGGACCATAAGCATCAACTGCAACTGTGATACCAGTTGTTGAAAGCATACCAACTGCTGCAAGAGCGATTCCGAAAATGCCCATTAACATATAAGAAACAAATATTCCGATGCAAATCAGGATGATAGGAAGAACTGTAGATCTCATACCAACGGAAAGACCGGAAATGATGGTTGTAGCAGCACCGGTTTCGGACTGTTTAGCGATTTCCTTAACGCTGCCAAATTTGTCAGAAGTATAAACTTCTGTAAGAGTACCAATCAGTAATCCAACTACGATTCCGGCAACGATTGCGATAGCAGGTTTGATATTGCCAAGGAAGCAGATGGAGAAGATAAATGCACAGATGATAACAACTGCTGCAGAAATATATGTACCAATGTTCAAAGCAACCTGAGGGTTAGAACCTTCTTTTGTACGTACGAAAAGTGTACCAATAATAGAAGCGATCAGACCAACGGAGGAAATCAGAACTGGGAATAATACGTAAGGGCTGAATGCCTGTCCAGCACCGCCGCCTGCGAATACAACACCCAGAGTGATAGCTGAAATTAAAGAACCTACATATGATTCAAAAAGGTCAGCACCCATACCAGCAACATCACCAACGTTATCACCAACGTTATCAGCGATAACAGCAGGGTTACGAGGGTCATCCTCAGGGATACCAGCTTCAACTTTACCTACAAGGTCCGCACCAACATCAGCAGCCTTTGTGTAGATACCACCACCAACACGTGCGAACAATGCGATAGAAGAAGCACCCAGTGAGAAACCGAACATTACGTCAACGTCGCCTGTGATAAAGTAGATTGCACTAACGCCTAAGCAGCCAAGACCAGCAACACACATACCCATAACAGCGCCGCCCTTGAAAGCTACGCCTAAGGCACCGTTCATACCGGTATTTTTTGCTGCTGCAGCTGTTCTTACGTTAGCCTTTGTAGCAACGCTCATTCCGAAGAAGCCAGCCAGTACTGAGAAAGCTGCACCGATAAGGAAGCAGAGAGCTGTTACCCAGCTAATTGCGAATCCAAGAATGAGGCCTAATACGATTACGAAAATAACAAGGATCTTGTATTCTGAGAACAGGAAAGCTCTAGCACCTTCAGCGATAGCTGAAGCGATTTCTTTCATTTTGTCTGTTCCCGCATCCTTTTTAGAAACGACAACGGCAAGAATAAGAGCATAGATTAATGCTATAACGCCAGCGCCGATTCCGCACCACATTAATGCGTTCATGTTTATTTTTCTCCTTTTTTCTTTTATTTACAAATAAATAAAAATCGTTAACATTACTATTTTATTCAATCCACCCGATTAGTCAACCTTTACTTGATAATCTCTTGCTTTTTATTTGTTCAAACAGCATATTTTTTCAAATAATCTTACTTTCTTTACAAGACGCCAAAAAACTTAAAAATTATGGTGTGGCTATCAACGGCATTCAAGTAGGTACGATGCATCATCCTCGCCACTCAAGCAAAAACCGCTCAGTTTCCTGAGCGGCTTGTAACCTGTTTGCTATTGCGTTACGAATTATTCCATTCCGTTAACGGCTTTAGCTAATCTTGAAACTTTACGAGCGGTCATGTTTTTATGATATACGCCCTTTGTTCCTGCTTTGTCTAATTCAACTGTAGCGAGTCTCAGTGCCTCAGCTGCTGCTGCCTTATCGCCAGCATCGATAGCTGCATAAACTTTTTTGATAGCTGTTTTTGTCTTAGATCTGATAGCTTTGTTTCTGTCAGCTCTCTTCTGATTTACAAGGATTCTCTTCTTTGCTGATTTAATATTAGCCAATTTAATTACCTCCACATTTTGCGGTTACTTTCGTCCGGTTTTCCTGAGAGAGTGGTTGGAAAGCTCCGGGCTCTACTCTCCTTAAGTATGCGGACTTAACTTAAAGAGCGGTGTTATTTTAGTACACGCAAATTTGCTTGTCAATAAAAGATATGGAAAAATATTGAAAAATAAAGCTTTCCATAAAAAAAGCACTGGCTCATTGAGCCAATGCCTTCCTGCGGATAACAGGAGTTGAACCTGCATGAGTGTTACCTCACATGGACCTGAACCATGCGCGTCTGCCTATTCCGCCATATCCGCATGTCTCATAAGTTTCCTTACGTACTGACGGATTATACTACACTTTGGTGTTATCTATCAAGTACAAATTTTCTTTTCTTTTAATCATCTCATCCGTTCTTGCAATATATTCAGAAATGTTGCTGACATTTTCACAACGAAGGATTTTCGTCAAGGCATGATTTCCCCGATTCGGGTTCGGTACGGGATGCTCCAGTACTAGTTTTGTGGAAGCTCCTGCCCCCACTGCCAGGATGCTATGGATTTCTTCCATAATCAAAATATTATATAAACATTCCTTTCCTGAAATTGCATACCCGGTATTCTCAAAATTTCCGGCGATGCCTTTCTGGCGATATAAATAGTACGACTCCATACCCATAGCTTTCGCCGTCTCTGCGCCTTGCTTCAGCATTTCCTCAACGGTTTCTGCCGCTGTGGTCTGCTTCGCCATTTCTGCCGTTCGTTTAATGCTCAGAGAATGTACGGTCAGACAATCCGGTTTCAAGGCTGCAACTTTTTCCAACGTATCTATTGCCTCAGCTAATCCTTCCTGTGGCAAGCCCATAATCAAATCCATGTTGATATTATCGAATCCACAGGATCGGGCCAGTTCCATAGCCTCTTTTATTTTTCCGGCTTCATGTTTTCTGCCAATGAGCTTTAAAGTCGCATCCTGCATGGTCTGTGGATTTATGGAAATTCGGGTGACGCCATATTTTTTTGCTACATCCAGCTTCTCTTTGGTAATGGTATCCGGACGACCGGCTTCTAAAGTGAATTCGATTTTGGAATTTCCCCGAAGCAACAGTTCGTTGATATGACCGAGCAGGCACTCTAACTGAACCGCCGTCATGGTCGTCGGAGTTCCGCCACCGATATATATCGTTAAAAGTTTTTTCTCTTTGCAAAGCTGCGCCGTGGCATCCAGTTCTTTCATTACACAATCCAGATAGTCATCGACTACGTTCACATAATCCGCAATGGCTCCGGAGCTAAAAGAACAATAGGTGCAGATGGTCGGGCAAAACGGAATATTTACATACAAGGAATATGTATCCGTTATTGAAACAGAAGTGTCATTGCCTAGAACTTTTGTCGCCAGGTCCTTTACCAGCTTCCACTCACGCTGCGCTACGTCATAAGCCAGTCCAGCCTTTTCCTCACTGACAAAGCGGTTTTCTCGGAACCACTGGATAAATTCTTCGCGCCTCATACCTTCCAGAACTTTTTCCATAGAAAGTTTGGTCGGGCGGACGCCGGTCAGCATGCCCCAAGGAAGATCCCTTCCCGTTTTTTTCCGTAACATCAAATAAACATCTTCTGGCTTTAACCCATCCTCCGCGAAATTTACTTTCACTTCCTCCTCTGGATAAAATGCCTTGCCGATGTTGTAGGCGGTATAGGTATTTTTTTGACAGTCCGTCGTAATCTGAATCATTCTATTCCTTTATCATAATGGCCGCCATTATAAGCCAACCCTTTTCGATCATTGAAAATCTGTTCCGTTTCTTTTCCAGTTTCAATCGTGAAATCAAACAGAAGGTTTTCGTATCTCTCTTCTGCCTTGGAAAGAAGGAAGGTTGGTTCACCTTTATAAATCACGCTGTAGCATTCCTTGCAATAGCTTACAGAATAAAAGTCTTCTCCCGTATCATCCGTAAAACAAATCACCGGGTTTTGCAGTTTGTTGAGCGCGTTCTTCTGCTTCCAGCAACGGCCATAATTTCTATTCAGACACTGCGCTGTAATCATTACCGCCTGATGTCCATAAACTTTCAAAAGAAAATTCTCTGCTGGCTCGGCCTGCATCAACTGGCTCAATTCTTCTTTTTTCAATTCATCGCTCAGAATGAATTTCATTTCTGGCGCAAAGCTTCGATAGAACTCCAGCGCAGGTTTATTATATGCGTAAAGAAACGCATCCCCGATGATTTCCAACCCATCCGGAAGGCCGGCCGAAGCAATCATTCCCAACTCGTCCAAGTTCTTAATTACTACACCGTCGAAAACCTTCGCTGGGGTAAGGAGTGTTTCTGCTTTTGGGCTTCGTAAAACATCCGGCAGTTGATAATAAAATTTACGGTTTCTAACCTTTGATGTTGTCGAAGTGCTTTCTCCTCGTCTCTTCAAAATCATCTGCAGAACTTTTTCGTTCTGAGCAAGATCATAATCAACAATTATGCAATCCGCAAACAAAGCATTGCTCTCTGCAACACTTCGAAATTGTTCTTCTGTTTTTACTCTTGCCCAAATTGCCATGATTGTTTCCTGTAAGGTCGGTACTACGACTGTCTCTGCGCTAGTTCCTCTTATCTTTTATATCCATCTACGATAGCCTGTTTAAACTTGTTCAAAGCTTCGCGTCTCAGATTATTAAACTCACTCATCTGAATGAAAATATCGTCATCCAATTCCAGATGAATAGGTTCCAGTTTCACGTTGGTTCCACCGGTCTTATTCATTTTCTGTCTCAGCTGTTCGGCCTCCGTCGGAGCTTTCTGTGCCCCTTCTACTACCGGGCCGAAAGTTTCGGCAGCAACAGTTCCATCTGCTGCCACAATTTTTATTTTCAAAGGCTGATCCTTTTTCGCCTCTATAAAACATTCTGCTGCCAATTGTTTTTCCGGTTTCAAAATCGTTTTTTCAATTTCTGCAAGCAGCTGGTTATTTCTGGTACGGTAAACGCTCTGCCCCGCGCGAATTCGCTTGAATTCTTTTCCATTTAACATTATGGTCTGTCCTGACGCGCCGTTTACGTTGGTCGTCAGTTCCACCGTCTTGCCATCCTTACCCGTAGAATTAATTTTATCGTCCCGAATTTCCAAAACATCGGAAGCCGTAACCGTTTCCGTTAATTGAATGGCTACATGGGGTGGCGCGATTTTTTCAACTTTTCCAATTCGCAGACCCGCATGGTTCGGCCGTTTCGGTTCCGTCATTTCCGGACCCTTTTCTGTGAAATAGTATCCCGTATAGAAGCCGCCACGATTATAGATATCCATCATATTCTTTATCAGGGGCTCGACAAACTTATTGTACTTTTCCATTCGGCGAGCATTATCCGCCAACGTATTTTCGTCCGTTTTTAATTTCAGCCAATAATCCCGCGCCTTCGCATAGGCATCGGTTGTCGCTGCCACATAAGACGGATTTTTCATGCGCCCCTCAATCTTAAAGGAATCAATTCCTGCATCAATGAGCTGTGGAAGGATTCCCAAAGTGCACATGTCCTTCAGGCTCATAATATATTCACTTGCCTCGCCCGTTTTTTTTCGGCTTTTTTCACTGTTTTTCTGTCCCGTGGATATCTCATAGCATTTTCTGCAAGGCTGTGCACAACGTCCTCGGTTTCCGCTGCGTCCTCCTTTGAAGCTGCTAAACAGACACTTTCCAGAATAAGCGTAGCACATTGCTCCGTGGACAAAGGTCTCGATTTCTATATTTACGTTTTCTTTGATCGTTTTGACTTCGGACAGGCTCAGTTCCCGGGCCGGAACAACTCTGGTAAAGCCCATGTTTTTTAAGAGAGCTGCTCCATATTCCGAGGAAACGCTCATCTGGGTGCTGCCGTGAAGCGGCAGATCCGGATAATTCTCCCGAAGGACCTGGATAACGCCAGTATCCTGGACAATAATTCCGTCCACGCCAGCTTTGTAGAAGGGCTCGATATACGAAGCTAAACTAAAAATTTCTTCTGGTTTCAGGAGCGTATTCACTGCCATATATAATTTCACACCAAAAAGATGGCAATAGTCGATTGCCTTTAATAATTCTTCCTGATCAAAATTTCCTGCATAAGCGCGAGCAGAAAACTGGCTGCCACCCACATAGATGGCGTTGGCACCGGCTTTAACAGCCGCATCTAAAGCTTCCCAGGTTCCTGCCGGAGCTAGTATTTCCGGTCTCATTTTCCCTTTTATTAATTCTGCTGCCAATGACTTGCACTGACAGCAGTTTTTATTCTTATGTGTTTAATTGTGAATATAAACTTACAGCAGATGGGCTCTCATATAGTCTTCCTCTACGGCAAGCAGATACTTTGGAGCAATATCGAAAACGGTCTTGCATCCGGTATCGCCCGCAGCATTCATCCTATAAGCAGCTCTTGCGAATGCCAGGATAACGCTGGTAGTAAACTGTGGATTTGAATCCAGCTTCAGGCTATATTCGATAACATGCTTGTTTTCGTGATTTACGCCAGTAGAACCCGTACGGAATACAAATCCGCCATGAGGAATGCCGCTATGGTCACGGTCTAATTCTTCCTGGGAAATAAAATGAACGGTCGTATCATAATCAGAAAAATAATTCGGCATGGTTACGATTTCTTCTTCTACTTTTGCAGCATCCGCACCTTCTTTTAAGACAACAAAGCACTCTCTGGTATGTTTCTGCCGAGTAGACAGTTCCGGGTTTTCACCAGCACGAACTGCTTCCATGGCTGCATCTACCGGAATGGTGTACTGTTTTGCATCTGCAACGCCTTCGATTCGACGAATGGCATCGGAATGACCCTGACTTACGCCTTTGCCCCAGAACGTGTAGTCGTTTCCGTTTGGAAGAATCGCGTTTGCATAAAGTCTTGCAATACTGAACATGCCCGGATCCCAGCCGCAGGAAATAATCGCGGTGTGTCCGCTTGCCTTTGCTGCTGCATCAACATTTGCAAAATGCTGAGGAATGTTGGCATGCGTATCAAAGGTATCAATAACGTTGAATAATTTCGCATATTGTGGAGTCTGCTCCGGAAGATCCGTAGCACTACCGCCGGCAATGAACATTACGTCAATTTTTCCTACCCAGTTTTCCACTTCCTTCACAGATAATACTGGGCATTTCCCCATGGTTTTTAATGTCGCCGGATCTCTTCTGGTGAAGATTGCAACTAATTCCATGTCTGGATTTTCCTGAACGTTTACTTCTACTCCACGTCCAATGTTTCCGTATCCGATGATTCCGATTCTTATCATATTCAACCTCTTTCTGCATCTGTGCTGGACAGACAGCTTTTTATTTCGCCGGTCGTTCTAAAAAGTCATTTCTCATGGAGAAAATTATAACCCTATTTATTATGATGTTCAATAAATATATATGACGAGAGAAAAGAACGATTCCTCTCCTCCTTCCAACCATTTTTCAATGCAACTGTAACATTGACTTTACGGTCTCCGTATTCTAAAATGACCTCGGTGAGTTCGAAACCATCCTCACCTAAAACAAAACTACGGGAGATTCATATGAATAAAAAAAATGCATCGGATGGTCGTCCGATGTTTCAAACCAGGTCCATCGCCATTGGCGGACTTGTGGCAGCGGTTTATGTTGTTGTCACGCTGATTTTCGCCGCCTTCGGCCTTTCCTCTAATCTGATTCAAATACGTTTATCCGAGGCGTTATGTATTATGCCTTGTTTTTGTCCTGCAACGGTTCCGGGATTGTTCGTTGGCTGCTTAATTTCTAATTTAATCGCCGGCGCTGGCATTTTCGATATTATTTTTGGAAGTCTGGCCACCTTAGTTGGCGCTATTGGCACCTATCTCTTACGAAAAAGGCGTTGGCTTGCACCGGTTCCGCCAGTAATCGCCAATGTTCTGGTAATTCCGGCGGTTTTAATCTACGGCTATGGAATCAATATAAGTTATCCTTTGGCTGCTCTTTATATTTTTATTGGAGAATTTATTTCCTGCTACATTTTTGGAGAGCTTTTATACTCACTATTGAAAAGAAATTCTAAGCTGTTCCAGTAAAAAAACAGCCTCTTTCGAGGCTGTTTCTTCATGAGACTGCGGGGATTCGAACCCCGGACAACTTGATTAAAAGTCAAGTGCTCTACCACCTGAGCTACAATCCCATTTTGCATAGCCTGTTTATTATACACAAAACTACAGCTAATGCAAATGCTATTTACAATTTTTTATCTTACAGATCAAAATATTTCGCATATTCCTGTGGATGAGGCAATTTTGAAAGTTCTGCGTCTTCTGCCAGATCATGGGCAATAATCAGATCAATCAGTTTCTCTGGAAATACTCCACCTTTGGTCAGATACTCATGGTCATCTTTCAAAGCTTTTGCTGCTTCCGTCAAGTTCGCAGGAACGCCTCCTAATTTCGCTTTTTCTTCTTCCGGAAGGTCAAAGAGACTGCAGTCGAAAGGTCCCCAGCCTTTTGCATGTGGATCAATCTTCTTTTCAATTCCATCTAGACCAGCCATCAAAATTGCTGCAAAAGCATAATATGGATTACAGGTTGCATCCGGATTACGCAGTTCAAAACGTTTATGCAGAGGGTCTTTTGCGTATGCAGGAATACGAACAACTGCGCTGCGGTTTGCCATAGCGTATCCGATGGTTACTGGAGCTTCAAATCCTGGAATCAGTCTCTTGTAGGAGTTTGTAGACGGATTTGTAATGGCGCAGATAGAGGAAATATGCTCTAATAAACCGCCAATAAAATACAGCGCCGTCTGGCTTAACTGAGCGTATCCATTTTCATCATAGAATATCGGCTCGCCATTCTTTGTCAGCAGCATATGCACATGCATTCCGCTGCCTGCCATGCCAGCAATTGGTTTCGGCATAAAGGTTGCGCATTTACCGTCCGCCACGGCTTCATTTTTAATAACGTATTTTGCAATCATGGTGGCGTCTGCCATCTGCATCATATCACCTAATTCTACTTCGATTTCCAGCTGTCCAGCGCCTCCAACTTCATGATGGTGATATTTTACCTCTACTCCCCAATCGTCCAGGGAAAGGATGGCACGGCTTCTTAAATCGTTGTTTGTGTCTCTCGGCAGAGACATATGGTAGCCGTCCTGAGGTCCATTAATATATCCCATGTTATTGAAGTCCATATCGTTGTTCCAATGAGCTTCTTCGGACTCAATCGCGAAACCGGTAGACTGTGGACGAGTGTCATATTCTACGCCGTCAAATACATAAAATTCATATTCTGGTCCAATGAGCATGCGGTCCGCAATGCCGGTTTCTTTCATATATTCTTCTGCTCTTCTGGCAACGTTTCTTGGATACTGGTCGAAAGGTGTATTTTCCTTTCCGATTACCATAACATCGCCGTTCATAGAGAGCGTCGGTACTTCGTTGTAATAATCGATTACTGCAGTTTCCAGATCCGGAATGAATACCATATCGCTATTTTCTACCGGTGCATAGCCATAGTTCGAGCCATCAAAACCGATACCATATTTCATGGTGTCCTCGTTAAACCGTTTTACCGGAATGGCTAAATGACGCCATCTGCCTTCGAAGTCCGTCATTTTAAAATCGATAATTTCAATTTCTTCTTGTTCACATCATGCAAGTATATCCTTGTAGTCTTTCATTACTCTTCTCCTTTATTGCAAAAACCTTTTAACTGGTTTTCGTATTTATAGTATTTCAATTGAGAAACGGCACGTTGTACCTGGGCTCTATGCTCTCTCATGACCGCATCTGCCGTTTTATTGAGACTTGCGTAAAGCACATGTTCCTGTTCCCGGGAAAGAATGTCTATCAGGCTCGTATCCGAAATCATTTCCATCCACAGTTCCTTGATAGCCCGCAAGTTATTCGGGTGAAGCACCTGCTTATATTTCCCCATGGCATCCAGATTCTTAGGAAGCAGCATCTGTAAGCTCAGGAATTGGTCGGTTAAAATCGTGTTCAAACTAGTATTATAGTCTTCCACCATTAATTGATTCAGTCGTTTTGCAGAAGCTCTTAATTTCGCCATAGACTCCAGACCGGTTTTTGCAGCACTGCCATCATTTAACCTGGCCGCTCGTTTTGCCATCTGGAATTTTGTCGCATAGTCGGCAATCAATGCGGCAATATTCATTCGAGGAATGTACCATGCAATTACTTGAGCCGTTTTCGCTTCCAGAAGGTTGGATTCGTACGTCAGCTCTTCGTCACTATTTACCTTTTTATACATTTCCACATTCAGATTGGTAAGGGCGCTGACCGGAACATTTAACGGGTCCATCGCCTCTAACACTGCTCCAAAAATGTCCAAAGCATCTTCCGAAACGATTTTGAACAGCAGACGCTCTTTTTCCATAATCAGCTGGGCTTCCAGCATATCATCGGTACGATTTGCTACACGAAACAATTCTTCATAAGCAGCTTCTCCGCCAGTCCGATAACCAGCCTTTTTTATTTCCTCATAGCCCGGACGATATTGTTCCAGGTATTCTTTTACAGAAATAACCGTTTGACTCGGATGCTCGCTGTCGTAATCTACTCCTTGATAGCCCTCATTCGAACTGCTATTGGAACCGCCACCGTTCTTGTCAGCCTGATCTGCGTAAAAGCATCTTGTATTTAAGTCGCTGCATTTGGCAAGAAGTTCTCCCCCTTGTTGCATGGCTGACGTAAATTTCATAAGGTCGGATCCACAGCTTTCCGCGAAAGAATATACTTCTTTCTTGAAGGCAGCAATTTCTGCCAAGAGGTCTGGGTCCGTAAGATTGTAATTATCAAACACGCTGACATAAGAGTCGGCCATCATTTTCATTACACTATCCATTACAGCTCCTCCTCTCTTAAGGCAGCATATTTATATGTTCCCCTGCTGTCTGCCGGAGGGACTGCGATGACGACGGCCCGTTTCGTTTTTGCAACCTCCCGTTCTGCCACCGCTTTCAGTTCGGTCTTTCTTGCCTGGAGTTCTTTCCACGCTTCTTCTATATTTTCTGGAGCATAAGCATCTTCTGCAGACCAGGTACCCTTCACAATTTTCGGAATATCGGCTGTAAATTTCTCCAGTCCTTGTTCCGTCATGCCTAAGCCTTCTGTATATCTTCCATCCGATACCGCCTGAAAAAAGGTGATATTGTAGTTTTCCAAATTCTGGTAATTGCGGCGGATGGTATCTATTTCATTTTGAGAAAGAGCATCGGAAGGATCCATGGTAGTTGCACTCATGTAAGATTTCGCCATTTCTAACAGGGAACTCCGAATGTTAGAATGACGAGTAACACAAGCCATAACCTTCTGCTCATATCCGGTGGAATATGCACGAGTCGGATTGATTTCAATCTCTTTGATCTTTTCTTCCAAAATCTGGGCCGCATCTTCATAGCCCAAGGTCTCCATGGCCTGTTTCCAGGCTTCCAATTTGTCAGCCACTAAGGCCTCACCAACTGCAGTATAAAAGGGGCTATTCTTAATTTTGATCATCTGCTCATCAATGGTGCTACAAGTTTTCATCAATTCCAATACGTCCCGGTAAGCCTTCAATTGATGGGGTGCATGACCTTCTGCTTCCAGACGAGCTGCAATCGTTTCATATAGCTCAATCGCTTTTGCGCCTTGCTGATCCATAAGTGCTCCTTTCTATATTGTTGATATCATTACATGATTCATTCTTTCCATCAAATATCGGCGGACGAGAGTCCGGCCATTCCTCATTTTCCCTGACGTAATAACTGCTCCAGGCGATAACTCTGATCGTTATCAAAAATGCCCATAACTACTTTGTCTGACTGTGGCCAGCCTTTTCCTCTGGATACTTTAACACGGAACCAATAATCTTTTCCTTTGATCAACAGGCGGAAGTCCACGGAATACGACGGATTCTTGGAAAGCATGTCTTTCATGTTGCTCTTACCAAGCATGGTCGTTGCATAACGTAAATCTTCTTTATAAACATTTTCCTTTAAGAATTTTTCATTTTTCTTAAAGAAATCTTCCCCCGCGGTTTCTCCTCCAAACTTTTCTGCAAAGCTCTCATCCTTTGCAAATAAAGTATATTTTTCGGATTTCATGTCAATATCATAAACCGCTTTATAATCATCATTTAAGACCAATGCACAGTTTGGATAATTGGTTCCTTTTTCTTCATCTGCAACTGCCTCCGACGGAGTATAATGAACCACCTTCAAAATGACTGAGTTATCCGGAAGATCCAGTCCCATAATCTGGTACCAATTAATGACATTGATTACCAGCCGCATAATAATTCGATATAGCACATGTGCATCTACCTGTGGCAGTTCACCCATTTCCTGGGCTTCCAAAATTGCTCTGCTAATCACGCTCTTTTGAAACAGGTCTTCTGTTTTATCCTGTTTGGATTTCGGAATTTCACTATCTCTAGCCAAGCGCAGGAGGAACGCATATTTTACCGGGTCTTCTACCGACATGGTTTTTATTTTATCGATGATGATATTCAATACTCCCGGCATCTTCTCTTCTTCCAACTCTTCTGGAAAGAGAAGTTCATCCACAAACTCCACTACCAAGCCAAATAAATTTTCTTTGCTTTTAAAATTCTGAGATACCAGTCCCTGGGACACACCTGCCCGAGTCGCTATTCCAGACATGGTTGCTGCACTAAAGCCCTTCTCTGCAAACTCGATGGAAGCTGCTTCCAGAATTTTCAAATCGGTTACTCTTCTTCGTTCTTTTTTGATTCCTTTTTCAATCATTTATTCTCTCCATATAATGGTTTTTTGCTAATTGATTTATTAGGATTTTTATTATATCATAGGGCATTTCATCTTTGCTACCACTTCATTAAATTTTCATATTCTCTTTTTCAAAGCAATCACCGAAAGCCGCACAAGGTGGCATTTCGGTGAAGCGCCGCCACCCGTAAAACGGGTGGTTCGAGGCGCGGGCTATAAGCCCTTGCT
>JAKSRL010000190.1 GCA_024403635.1 Lachnospiraceae bacterium
CTAACATGTTCTACAAGAAATCTACGGATTTCCCGTGCAAGTTCTTCATATTCTTTCGGATCAATATCCTTAATATCGTTTGCTTTGTTTATTTTGTTCAGTATCATTTTAATAATCTACGATTCTAATTATCTCTATTAATTAACAGATGAATTATCTGTTCTAAAGTCTCATTCCTTTTTCCAATAAGATGTAACTGCTCAATCGCATCTTTGGAAAGCTGTTCCACAAGACGTTCTGCCTCCTCCATTCCTAAAAATGAAACCAACGTCTTTTTGCCATTCTTTTCATCACTGTTTATCGGTTTCCCCAAGACTTCCTGGGTGCTGGTAATATCCAGAAGGTCGTCTTTTATCTGGAATGCCATTCCTACATTATTGGCTACTTTTTCCATAATCTGAACTTCTTCCTCAGAAGCTCCTCCCAAAATTGCGCCAATCATAAAGGACGCTTCAATTAAAGCCGCTGTTTTATTGTTGTAAATGAAATTAATCTGCTCCTGTTTCTGATCAAACATTTTATTTTTGTCAAAATACACATCTAAAGTCTGACCACCAACCATTCCTTTATATCCGGCTTTTGTTGTCAAAATGTTAAAAGCTTTTGTAGCTTTTTTTAATTCGGAATAATCCAGGTTGTTTGCCATATATTCTGAAATTACTTCAAAAGCATAATTTAACAATCCATCTCCAGCCAAAATTCCAAAAGCTTCTCCAAATTTGGCATGAGTTGTTAAATTTCCTCTTCGGTATTGATCATTATCCATAGCAGGAAGATCATCATGACATAAAGAATACGTATGAACATATTCCATAGCAGCCATAAACCGATGCAAGGTTTCTGTTTCTTCCTGGTCCGTAAATAATTTATATGCTTCCTGCATAAAAATCGGACGGATTCGTTTACCACCAGCTTGAACCGAGTAGTTCATAGCGTCGGTAATCAGCTCGGTATATTTATCTGATTTTGGAAGGTAACGATAGATAATGGAATTGATTTCCGCGTTTTTATCTTTTATAGGATTATTCATTCTCGATTACCTTCTTAATATCACATTCTACTTTTTCAATTTTTTTATTGCAGAATTCTACCAAATGAACACCCTTTTTATACAAATTGAAGGTTTCTTCTAAAGGAAGAGCGTTTTTTTCCATCTGTTCAATAACGCTATCTAATTCTTCGAAAGCCTCCTCTAAAGACATTTCTTCATTCATCCTATTTTTATCACTCATATTGCACCTCTTTGAAAGATGTTACTTCTGCATTAATTACACCATCCGTAACGTTGATATGTAACCTATCATTAATTTTGACTTTCTGAATACTGTTAATACCTGCTCCGGAATCATCAGTAACAAAGGAATAACCTTCTGATAATCTTTTCAAAGGCGATAACCCTTCTAAATGCTCGGAACAGAGGGATAACTTCTCCCGTTTATTTCGAACAACATTATTCAGAAGATATTCCATATAGGTACTTCTTTCCTGAAGATATTGTTTCTTCTGTATCAGCTGATTCTGAACGGATAAAGTTTCCAGTTGCAAACCATATTGCTTCGTTAATATCTTTAGCCGGTCAATTTTATTATTCAAATACAGATTTAAAGAATATTTATAATCCGCCAGTTCTTTTTCAAATAAATTATAATCGAACACTGCCAATTCCGCTGCAGCACTTGGAGTCGGAGCTCTTAAATCTGCAACAAAGTCTGCAATGGTAAAATCTGTTTCATGTCCAACGGCAGAAATAATCGGCTTTTCGGATTGAAAAATCGCATTGGCTACAATCTCTTCATTAAAGGCCCAAAGATCTTCCATAGAACCGCCGCCGCGGCCAATAATAATGGTATCCACATCGGTCTGATTTAGAGTTTCGATGCCCTTAACAATAGTTTTTTCAGCACCTTCCCCCTGAACCTGAGCCGGATACAACAAAATGCTACAATATGGATTTCTTCTGGAAGCCACATTGTAAATATCACGGATTACCGCACCCGTTTCTGCAGTAACTACTCCAATTTTCATAGAAAAGCGCGGAATCTCTTTTTTATATTCATCGGAAAACATCCCCATTTCCGATAATTTATTTTTCAGTTCTTCAAACTGTCTTGCCAGGTCGCCTTTTCCTTC
>JAKSRL010000191.1 GCA_024403635.1 Lachnospiraceae bacterium
CAGAATTTCTTTGTAAGTCTTCCGGCAAGGTTAAGTGTCATTCCGCGGAAAACAAGTTCTTCCCCTAAAGGTGCCATAATTAATGTTGCTATGGTTGAAAGAACCGTCATGTCAGCAAGACCCGAGGATTCAATCATTTCAGAATAGCCTTCCATTATGCCCGGAATCCAGTCATACGCCTTAATCATCAAGCAGCTGAATGTAAGCTCCAAAGAGATCATTAATATAATTATTGACACTATGCTGGCAGGTCCGAATACCTTACCGGGAGCTTCAAGTTTTTTCTGCTTAAATACAGTCATGTATATTATTACTGCAATTATGAAGCCTGCAATCTGCGATATAATTGTAACTGACATTATGAAATTGCCATCTGCAGTCATCGATGAAATAACATTGTTCATAGCCCCCGAAGGATCGGCAGCCATAAGACTCATATCGAGTTTTCTTAGCATCCATACTACTTCAACAACCATAGTCACTACAATTTGTACCGCAAGAAATCCAATTGTCGGTACCAGGCACAGTATAAATTTTCCGAACTTGTTCATATCAATTACCCCTTAATTATTTATTGTCGTCAGAGACCTCTGTCTCTTCTTTATCGTTATCATTCTCACTGTCAATATCTGCCGGCGCAGCACCTGCAAGCTCTTCAGGCGTGAATCTTCTGAAGTTGCTTATTTCTGTCCAAAGGATTCTTATACTGTCTACAAGTCCTCTGAACAATCCCTCCTCATAAAGAGAGACAACTATTATTCCAATGGGAACGGCAATAATCATTCCAATCATCCCGCCCAGTTCAAAGCCTATAAACAAAAGAAACAACGTCGGCAACGGGTTAAGTCCTACCTGATCACCAAGAACCTTAGGCTGAATGACCTGTCTGAGCACCTGCCCTATTCCCCAGACAATCAAAAGGCCTATTCCGAGAAAATAATTGCCGCCAAGCAAAGCTATAACTCCCCAGGGTATCATTACAAGCCCTGCTCCGAAAAACGGAAGAAAGTCAAGAAATGCCACGCCCAATGCAATAATGGCCGCATAGTCTATTCCTAAAATCACCATGCCGATAAATGTAACCAGAAAAACCCAGATTTCTATTTTGAACTGTGCAACAAAATATCCGCCAATGGCCTTTTTTAATCCGCGATATACAGTGTCCAGTTTAGAATATGCCACCTTCGGAAGATATTTCGCCGCCTTATCGGCCAGATTATTTCTTTCTGTTGAAAAGAAATATGCTGAAAGGAGACACATAATGACCGAAATAATTGCTGAAGGTAAACTTTTAGCCGCATTGGAAACTGCATTCATGGTGGGAGTTCCAAGATTGCTTACAAAGCTGTTTGTGTACTCTTCAAAGGAGTTTCCGATGGTGTTTAGCGAATCCACCGTTCCTTTTGGAAGGTTAATAAGCCAGCTGTTTATCATTGCACCCACATTATTGAGCTCGCGATCAATGCTGTCCCAAATATCCGGAATGCTTGTAAAAAGTCCGATTCCCTGAGTAATCAGCACATATCCGATTCCGTATCCCATTCCTATAACAGCAGCTAAAACCAGTACCAGGGCTATAGCTGATGTCATCTTTCTTTTGAATTTAATTTTTTTCTCAAAAAACTTTACAATAGGATTAGCTATTGCCGATATTATCCAACCTATCACAAAAGGCAAAAAGAATATTATCAGTCTCGGCACCACAAAAATGCAAAATAATAATGCCACTGCATAAATTCCTATGTTTGTAAAAGCTTTTAAATACTTTCTTTTTATATCCATTTTGTTTTCCTCTAAGACAGACTATTCACTCTCTTTTCCCAGAAGTTCATCCATTAGGGCATAAATTTCATCCCTTCCCTGTTTGGTCGTGGCCGAAAAAGGAATCATTTTTGTTTCTTTTCCCGCACCGAGCTTTTCACGTATTATCTTAAGCTGCTTCTGAATCTGAGAACGGTTAATCTTATCCAGTTTGGTACATACAATAATGGGCTGATATCCTTTATCAACTATCCATTCGTACATATTGACATCATTGCCGGAAGGCTCATGTCTTATATCAATCAACAGAAAAACTGCCTTGAGCTGCTTTG
>JAKSRL010000192.1 GCA_024403635.1 Lachnospiraceae bacterium
AGAGTTGAGACGGGGGCAACCATCGAAATTCTTCTTCTTACCAGAAAGACCGATACCGACTGGGAATGTCTGGTTAAGCCAGGAAAGAAAGCCCGTAAAGGCTGTCGTCTGGCTTTCGGTTTAACGAAGGACTCCGAGGAAGAAGAAACTGCTCCTCTTTATGGAGAAATTATTGATGTATTAGAAGACGGCAACCGTATCATCCGCTTTGAATATGATGGCATATTTGAGGAAATTTTAGACAAACTAGGTACCATGCCTCTTCCGCCTTATATTACCCATCAATTAAAAGACCAGAACCGCTATCAGACAGTATATGCGGAGCATGACGGAAGTGCCGCTGCTCCTACGGCAGGTCTTCACTTTACAAAAGAACTGTTGCAGCAGATAGAAGATAAAGGAATCCGTATTGTTCACGTTACGTTGCATGTCGGTTTAGGCACCTTCCGCCCGGTAAAAGAAGAAAATATTCTGGACCACCAGATGCATTCTGAATTTTATATTGTCTCAGAAGAAGCTTCCGCTGCTATTAACGAAACTAGAGCGAACGGAGGCCGAGTTGTCTGTGTAGGTACCACTTCTACCCGTACTTTGGAATCTGTTGCCGCAGAAGACGGTACTATGACTGCATCTTCTGGCTGGACCGATATTTTCATCTATCCAGGCTATAAATTTAAAGTAACGGACTGTCTGATTACCAACTTCCACTTACCGGAATCTACGTTGGTAATGTTAGTCAGTGCTTTCTCTTCTAGAGAAAAAATCCTGCACGCGTATGAAACCGCAGTGCAGGAAAAATACAGATTTTTCAGTTTTGGCGACGCCATGTTCCTGAAAAAATAATTATTTAAAACAGTTTTTTAACTTCCGAAAGCATTTCCGGAGAAATGGTCTTAGTCATGCTAAGTCCTTTTTTAATGTCGATATCTTTTACAACGCCATCTTTCACAACCATAAGCCGTCCGGTTTTTCCGTTCTGTAGACATTCCACTGCTTTGATTCCCATCAAGGAAGCTAAGTTCCTATCGTTTGCTGTCGGAGCTCCTCCTCTTTGCAGATAACCTAAAACCGAAGGTCTGGTTTCGATGCCAGTCTTTTCTTCTATCTTTTTTGCCATTTCAACAGCGCTGCCTGCGCCCTCAGCCAAAACAACAATAAAATGATGTTTCCCGATATTACGGCCTTTAATAAGAACCTGACAAACGTCTTCCTCAAAATCGAAAGGTACTTCCGGAATCAAAACGCATTCTGCGCCGCAACCGATTCCAACCGTTATCGCAATATATCCGGCATCTCTTCCCATAACTTCGATCACGGAACATCTTTCATGAGAAGAAGCAGTTTCACGGATTTTATCTATGGCCTCGATTGCTGTATTAGCAGCTGTATCAAACCCAATGGTGACTTCTGTAGAAGCTACGTCATTATCAATGGTAGCCGGAATCCCGATCACGGATACGCCTTGCTCTTCCAGATCTTTTGCACCACGGAAGGTTCCATCACCGCCAATGACAACCAGAGCATCAATGCCGAAAATATCCAGCATTTCTTTTGCTTTTTTTATGCCTTCCAATGATACAAATTCTTTGGAACGAGCTGTCATAAGTATTGTTCCGCCTCTTTGAATAATCTCGGAAACATCCCTGGTACTCATCTTATTTATTTCGCCTTTTAATAAGCCGTGATAGCCTCTATTGACTCCATATACTTCATAGCCGGCATCAATTCCCGCCCGAACAACACTACGAATTGCAGCATTCATTCCCGGAGCATCTCCACCGCTGGTCAATACAGCAATTTTTTTAATTTCTTTCATTTAATATCTCCATAAATTTCTTTGTGTTTTCCGCAGGATTCTTAAATACCGCACTACCTGCAACGATGACATTTACACCAGCATCTAATACTTCGGCCACATTCTCCAAATTGATTCCACCGTCAATCTCTAAATCAATGTTAAGACCAGACTCATCAATAAGAGTCTTTAATTCTTTTGCTCTTTCTGTAGAGTTTTCGATAAACTTCTGTCCGCCAAAGCCAGGCTCTACGCTCATCAGAAGAATCATATCGCAGAG
>JAKSRL010000193.1 GCA_024403635.1 Lachnospiraceae bacterium
TCTCAACAACTCCTTACTCAATCAGGAATTCCTAGTTCACTCTATTTTTTTGATCTTACTACACATCGCCCATATCTGTCAACAAACATTCTACTCCAACCAGCTCTGAAAGGTAAATCATTTCTTACTATATTAATTACGATGGTTTCGAAAAAAATTTATTTTATCCACTTTTTTGTACTATTTGACGTTTTTTTAAGGGATTTATCCACACCACATAGCTATAGTTTTTCTGTTATTTTAAAATTTGTGGATATTTTTTTGTTTTTTCTCTTCCCATCGACCACTTCCTTTGGTATACTTAACTCAGATGTTGGATATGCCCTGCATATCATTCTGAGATATATCTTCCTTTGTTAGTTGCCGTCCAAAGCTTGCTAGCAAATCCGAAGATATATTTTTTTGGACTTTTTTAATTTCTTCTTTGCACAGATAAAAATACTCATAAAGCTGTTTTATGAAATCTGCAATCTGTTCCATTATGTAATGGCACTTTTGCGCATTTTCATTATGACTGCATGCATGAGTTAGATTTCCCTGCCAGTTCTTCTGTCTGTTGAATCCCTGGTTTTCTATTTTCCATCGTTTCCTACCGGCTCCTGCCAGTCTCAAAGCATTTCCTTTCGTTATCTCAATGCTCGTGATCCATTCAAATACCGTTGTGATTTCTTTTTTCTTTTTCACTTTCGTCTCTTTATATTTGAGTACATTTACTGTTCCCTCTTTAAACAGGATTCCATTGATGAATTCTGCATTTCCTGCCACGTTCTTTTCCGGAATTGACTCGTATTCTCTTTCTATACTTGGCGCACTTCCCTCTTTATAACGGATGATATAGTCCCAATGATTTTCCTTACACTTATTCAATACTTTTTCTGACATATACAGTGCATCTGCAAGTATACAGATCGGCAGTCTCGGAAATGCCTTTTTCAGTTTATCCGCCAGACGCATAAATGCCTTGCTTTCACAGTCCTGTTTTATCTTTTCATCGCTTAATTTCTTCTTTCTGTACATTGCATCGTTTTCAATAGGCTCCGTTGCTATACTTGCCAGTAAATGTTCTCCGAAATAGATCTTTGCCTCCAGCACGGCTCTATGATAACGGCTATATTCTTCCTTGGTTCCACGATTGTAACATCTCTCCAGATAGTTTTCATTTCTCTGGTTTCGTCCCTCATCCAGTTCGGTTCCGTCTACAATAACAAGCCACCTTTTCAGTACCTTTGCAGAATCAAATGTTTTTCTGCGAATCATCCGATACACGATGTCTTTTTGAATGTTCTCAAGTTCTGCCACATCCAAGCGCTCCAGATACTCATTTATCGTTACATGGTGAGGCAAATACTCTTGTTTTTCACATTTTAGAAGATGGTAAATATTAGATGTAACCAGTTCCCCGTTATATACCCGCGTCATTTCCTGCATGCTTGGAATTCCAGCTATCGCCTTAAAATAGATGCTGCCTAACATAACCCGGTTTGTATAATCAATATAGCTATTATTTCGTGGATCTGTAACCTGGGCAAACTTATGAAGCAATTCCGGGTAAAACTTATTTTGAATACGCATACATTCCAAAATCGGATTCTTTTCCATTCGTTTTTTGATTCGTTCCTGTTCTCTACTCATAAAAATCCTCCTGTGCGACAAAGTTTTTCTTTTATTTTACCTTATTTCCAGAAGAATTCGTAGTTCCCATGTCTTTTGTGCGAAAAATTTTTACCTAACGGAGCTGTTCTTCAAATGCATATGCTTCCTATCCTAATCACTGATATAATGTAATATAATATCACTTTAAATAATCATGTCTTTACTATTTTCCGCGTATTCTTATTCCCCTTATCTTTGTAATGATGACGATTATAGATTAAGCGACTTCTTAAATTGATTTTTTTCCAAAATACTACTTCCGTCAAACAAAAAGGATGCAACAATCTATAA
>JAKSRL010000194.1 GCA_024403635.1 Lachnospiraceae bacterium
ACTTCTTGTCACCAACGAGATTATTTCTTCAAGAGCAGCTGTTCTATCCTCAAATATTGAGCGTCTGGGTGTCCGAAATGTCCTGGTCACCAATGAATCCACCGATAAGCTGGCAACTTTCTTTCCCGGTTTCTTTGATAAGATTCTTGTTGATGCTCCCTGCTCCGGTGAAGGAATGTTCAGAAAGGATGAGACTGCCATAAAAGAATGGTCACCCGAGAACGTTTCCCTATGTGCCGAGCGACAAAAAGAAATTCTTAACAATGCATCCCGTATGTGCCGACCCGGAGGAATAATTGTATATTCAACCTGTACTTTTTCCGAAGCTGAAAACGAAGACAATGTCCGTTGGTTTTTAAACGAACATCCGGAATTTAGTTTTGAAAGTTCAGAAAGATTAATGCCGCACAAAATAAAAGGTGAAGGGCATTTTGTAGCGAGATTCGTCAAATCCTGCAATATTTCCTGCAAGGCAAGAGAAAATAATCTCCAAAATGAATCCAAAATGACAGAGACAAATCGTCGCAGCAAGAATTCAAAAGCCGGAAACGGCAAATCCGGAATAGCTTCTGATGCCGACATTCGCAAATTTCTTACAGAAGAATGTAAGATAGCAAAAGAATCCGTAGACACTCTTTTTGAAAATTCAGTGCTTAACACCTTCGGTGATAATTATTATCTTACTCCGACCGCTGTAAGTTCTTTAAAAGGCCTCACAGTTGTGCGTCCCGGATTGCAGATATGCAAAGATTTGAAAAATCGATTTGAGCCTTCCCATTCGCTGGCAATGTCCTTAAGACCCTTCGAAGTATCTACTATGGTTAATCTGGATATCAACGATGGCAATAAATATATCGAAGGGCAAACCGTTAATTGTGATCCCGGTCTGAAGGGATGGGTTTGTGTTTTTATTAACGGCTATTCCATAGGATGGGGTAAAGCTTCCAACGGAAACCTGAAAAACCACTATCCCAAAGGGCTCAGACGTGTTATTTAATATACCCGCGCTTCCACAAAAAAACACCGCATGCAGCTTGATTCGTCAAGCAGACATACGGTGTTATTTTTTCTCTATTTCCAGTTTACGACCGGACTGTCCGGTTTTCTTCTTGAATATATTGAGTTTAATAATCTCAGAACAAACTTCTTATTTCTGACCTTTCCACCATCATGACTTAGATAAAACAATTCCGCCGGAAGTGCCTCAATCAGTTCCATTTGTTCTTTAAGAAGCTGTACATTATAGGTTTTGCTTTCATCTCTGAATTTGGCATATAAAGCATCACCTAAGAATGCAATTTCTTTGTCAACCATTAATACCAGGCTGCCTTTGGCATGGGTAGAAGGAAAAGGAATGACTTCAAGAATATGGGCGCAATTACCGAATTTTTCTGTATTGCTCTCGTTGCTCTGCACCGTATCGGATGTTGTCCCATCGTCGACTGTTGTCTCGTCAGAAGCATTTGCCTTGAATCCGTTGTTTGCAGCCGAATTTCCATTAAATCTGCAGATAGCTTCTCTTACAGTCACCGTCTTTTCGAAGTCCACAAACGCTATGTTATCGTAGTCCCCTATACCGGGTTCTGTATGACCATCGGCGAGACCGTTGTTCGGAACATACTTTTCCGGGTTTGAAAGTCTTCTTTCTCTCTGCTTTTTTGCATTGGATATAGCATCAAAAGTATTCTTTCCCACATAAAGAGAGTCATAAACAAAGTCTTTCAGCTCAGAAGTATGATCAATATGGAAATGAGAAATAACAACTGTTTTTTGACCTTTTAAGTCATTAATATATTTTGTGGTCTCACTATTATTTCCCACATCAAAAATACAATATCCTGTATCCGTTTTTATAATGATTACATCCGACGAAAGCGGTGTTTCAACCGATGGAAAGTATGATATTTTCTCATTTAA
>JAKSRL010000195.1 GCA_024403635.1 Lachnospiraceae bacterium
GCTGCTGTTTTTTGTTGTCTATGGCACTTTGTATTGAGTCCAAATGTGCCGCAATCTTCTGCTGTTCTGGGAGAGATGGAACGTTGATTTCTTTTGAAAAATAGGTTTTCTTTTGTAAATTTTGGATACCAGTTGTTTTATTAAAACAATCAGAGAATCTTCCTGCTTCATACATTCCATGCAACTGCCAAAATAAATATTTTGGATTAACTAAATCTCTATTTGGTCTTATTGGAAGAATAAAATTGTTACATACATATTTATTATCTTCGCCTTCAAAAATATTCACATAACCAACTGAATGAGTTTTAGTTCCACCTGATTTTTCGATGATTAAATCACCATTACAAAGAAAATTTCCTTCTGCTTCTTCTGATGTGATATTTCGTAAACATATATCGGAATAATCAATTCTTCCTTCATAAGTCATATTATTGGTTTTAATTACAGGAATTCCATCATCAGAAAAATCTGTTCCCCAGAGACCTTTGAATTCTGCAGAAATTACATCTTTTATTTGTTTTTTCACTTCTTATTTCCTCATTCATAATTCACAGATCCCGAAACAAGTTCGGGATGACAGTTTTTTCTTACGTTAGGCTATGGAGCCCCTTGCCGACCGCAGCGTAGCGAGGACGGTGAGCGTTAGCGAAGGGCGGAACAGCCGGCGGACTTTAGTCCGCAACGCCCAACTCTTCCATAATCTTTTTAAACTGCACTTCAAGGTCGTTGATGGAGGCCAGAATGTCTTTTGTGGCACGGTAGGTTTTCTTTTCTACCTGCTTTTTCTGGTATTTGTTGAAAGAGAACACATAGTCGTTGTCCACGATTTCCCGCTTTTCTACGAGGAATGACTTTTCGTATTTTGTCCGGTCTGCTTCCTGGGCAAGGTTGTTCCAGCGCTGAATGATGTCCGGAATATCGTTTGCTTCGATTGGATCACGCTTCTGGTCAAGGCTGTAACCGTCGTTTTCCATGTTGTACATCCAGACTTTATCTGTTCCGCCGGCATTTGTTTTTGTAAAAATAAGGATGCCTGTCTGAACTCCGGAATATGGATAGAATACTCCGCCCGGCATAAAGATTATGCCTTCAAGCTTCTGGTTTTCTACCAATTCCTTGCGGAGTTTTGTGTAGGATTTGTCGTTAGTGTTGTTCAGAACGCCAACCGGAATAATGCTTACACAGCGGCCTCCCACTTTAAGGAGTCTGAGGAAAAGACTTAAAAACAGCAGTTCAGTCTTTTTTGTGCCTCCGCTAATCTGAATAAGGGATTTTGCAACGGTACTTGGATCAAGACTTCCGCTAAATGGTGGATTTGCAAGAATCAGAGAATAGCGGGCACTGTCTTCGTAGTCTTCGCCAACAGAGTTATTGTATTTGATTGTCGGGTTATTTACTCCATGCAGAGTCATGTTCATGCATCCGATACGAAGCATGTCAGGGTCAGTATCGTAACCGGTGAACATTTCATTATCAAAATGAGAGCGTTTCTCTGTATCATGCAGTTCTTTTTCGTATCGGTTCTCTATGTATTTAGCAGTTTCTGAAAGGAAACCAGCAGACCCCATGGCTGGGTCGATCATGTAATCGTTAAGGGTTGGCTTAGCAATTTCAACCATCATGTCGATAATATGTCGTGGTGTACGGAACTGACCGTTATCGCCAGAGGTTGCCCATTTTGAAAGAAGATATTCGTAGCAATCACCCATAAGGTCTGCTTTATCAAATCCAAGGCCCGGGTCATTGATGGCATCTACCATTTTCTGAAGTATATACGGAGAAGATACTGCAAACTGAGCATCTTTCATGAAGTCTGCAAAAGAAGTTACTTTGTCACCGTGAAGAGTTTTGATGAATGGAAAAACATTGTCACGAAGA
>JAKSRL010000196.1 GCA_024403635.1 Lachnospiraceae bacterium
CTGACGGCAAGCGGCTTATATCTGGCCGATTCTTTTGTCACTAAAACGCCTGTTCGTTCTGACCCTCTTACTTTACTATGAAGCCATCTCTTTGCCACAGACATACTTCTTGTCAAAACGATGGGGTACTTTTCTCTTATTTCCTGATACAGCTTTGCCGCACTGTTATCAAATGTCAACAGCGCATGAACAAACGCTGATAACTTTTCGGCTCTGTATGAACGTAAAGAAACACCCAGATGCAAATCATCGGAATAAGTCACTCGCTTGTTGTCTTTCAGTAAATCATTCACTTTTCCTTCTGCGTATTCGGGTTCCGTCAGCTTCGATGAAATATACACATCCCAATGAGGGAACCGCTCGTTCAGTGCCGTAATCCACTCTGTAATGCCTGCTTCGCCGGTATTAATTTCCTGACCGCCACCCACAAGGCACACAATTGTTGCCCAGTCCTCTCGCTGATCCAATGACCAGATCAGAAATGCCGCCTCTGACATTGGGAAATTCGGCACCTTTAGCTTGTTGCCGTATGTTCCGCCGCGTTTCAAATACTCTGCAAGTCTCTTATGCGTCCACGATCGCTGCGCCTCGTCAAAAATTGCTACATGTTCAACCTCTCCAAAGCCTGCTTTTTCCATCTTTACCGCTTTTATTGGATCTATCTCAAGAATCCCGTTTTCGACCGGATTCTTGATTTTTGCCAGCATGGTATCACGGTACCGGTGAATCATCTGGATTGACTTGCTTACCTCACGGCGGGAATCTGTTATCTTCTTTTTCTCTTTCCTATCTTGGCACTTCTTATAATTATCCTGAGCAAGCGCTTCTGTCAGCACGGCAACCAACGGACCATTTCCAGAAAGGTAGACCGCACCCTCATCCTTTACCGGTTCCGGATTTCCCTGATACGTCTGCTTTATCGCAACATCGAGGCCAACCAGCGTTTTACCTGCTCCCGGCACACCTGTTACAAAACAAATACTTTTCTGATTGTTATCCCTGCTTTTATGAATAACATCCAAAACAAAGGCAATCGTTCTGTCTGTTGATACATCATCCGCCTCATGTCTTGTGATATTTTCAACTGTATGATTCTCATAAAGGGACCTGGCCGCCTCTATGATCGTTGGCGTAGGGGCATAAGGACTGATAACCCAGCGGGAGTCCACAGGCGCTTCATCCGGGAACTTTTCAAGAACTTTTTTGATAAGATTTGAAATGCCGTTCTCTCCTGTAATCAGCGGGTTTACCACCATATCATCATAAACGGACATTTGAATTTCTGATGAGCTGTTCTGGTATTTTGTTGCTATCAAGATCGGAACGATGACTTTATCCTGACTGAATTTATGAAAGTTTTTCAAATCCAGTGCATAGTCAAGAACCTGATCCACATCAGCCTCAAGAACCTGTTTCTCTCCCACTTTGAATTCAAGACAAAAGATGATGCCGTTAAGAAGAAGCACAACATCAATCCTTTTTCCAAGGCGTGGAATATCGTACTCAAAAATAATCTGCCCGTTGCTGTCAGCAAGATCGGACAAAACACATTTCATAATTGAAATCTCTGCCTTCCACGCTTCCATCGAAGTTGTTAATGCAACTCCATGGTATCTGGCACAAATCTCACCGAATATTTCATTGTCGTCAGATCCACAATAACCTGTAAAACTATTGTAGTATAGGCAACGGGTGCTATCATTCATATCCAATTCCTATTCCTGAAATGAATTGCTTAGTCACTTTGTGTACGTTTCTGAATATGCTTATATCATACCATAACCGAAATTCGAAGACATACCCTTTTTTCTCACACCAACCCCCATTCGGCGAATTTTTCAAAGCCGCCTGCTGCCCGGATGTATTCCGCGGCGATGT
>JAKSRL010000197.1 GCA_024403635.1 Lachnospiraceae bacterium
GTGACACAGTAAGGCTTGGCCTGAGTGCGCTTAATGAAGATAAAGATATCGATTACTGTTTCTTTTGCCCGGGAGACCAGCCGCTTATCAAAAGGGATTCGCTGGTTAAACTGACTGATAAGGCCAAAGAACAAAAATATCCCATTGTGAGGAGTTGCTTTGGCGATACAATGGGCTCGCCCATGGGCTTTTCAAAGGTGTTTTTTGAGGAACTCCTGAATTTACCTGAGGGCAAAGGCGGCAACTACGTGGCAAAGAACAATCCTGAGTCTGTATATGCTGTTTCGGTTTCGAACGAGTGGGAACTTTGGGATGTTGACACAAGAGAGGATTTGGAGAAGATAAATGATATTATTAAATGACTATCTCTTTTCGGGAGATACGGTTTTAAAAATATTGCAGAAGTACTCGGCGGATTTAAAGCAGAGTGCTTTGGACAATCATAATCCGATTGATATGGTTCATTGCAATTTTCTTCTTCAGCAGATTGATATTCTGGAGCACAATGACTTCCTGACTTCCCAGTCCCAGCGAATAAGAGAACTGTATAAACTCATGGCAGGGGAATATCCTTTTCTTGCTTTTACATTTAAGGGCCGCATCAAGTCCCTCATAAGGGCCGAAGAAAAGTTTAACGGATACATTGTTGAATATGTGTATGATTATTACAAAAAGAACAATGAGTTTCCTTCATTGGACAATTTGAAGCAGAAACTTAACTGTTTCAGAGATTTAATTGCGTACAGGATTGTAATATCAATGCCACAGTGCCACATAAAAGAAGGTGATGACAGAAAGGAAATAGAACTGGATTACCTTTACAAAGTAGCAAACATTTTGCCGGAGTTTCTTGAGGAGAGAGGCTTCAGCGTCCAGATTTCCGAAAAAGAAGGTGCGTCCGCATCAAAGAGACTGGATCCGAATTTGAAAAAGTATTTTAGGGATTACATTGAAAATCCAAGTCCCATCGGATATCAGTCGCTTCATATTACTTTGTATGACAACATTGCAAGAAGCTACATCGAAGTTCAGCTACGTACAAAGGAGATGGACGATTATGCCGAAATAGGACCGGCCAATCACCTTGGCTACGAAAAGAGACAGGAAGAAGAAAGAACAAGGCGGGATGAAATCCCGAACGGCGCTTATCCGGCTTTCGATGAAGCTTATGAGCGTCTTGCCAAGCTTCATGCACTTGACTTATCCGAAGTAAATGTTAATATGTTTGGTGCAATAAGTAACAGTGTTGTTAACGACGGATGCGGATTATTCAGAGGAAGACTGATTTTGCCGTATGAGCATTTGTCGAGATTCCAAAATGATATAATAGACTGATAAAGAACAAAGAGGTTCGCTTAGGCGGGCCTCTTTTTATTTTAAATAAAAAGGCTCCGCAAGCGGATACTTTTTGTGAATGATGGAGGATTTGGCTATGAATAAAAAAGTTAAATTCAAACTTCCGGGAATCGGAATGCGAATTGTAAAATCGGCCATAGCGGTGGCGGTCTGCTATCTGATTAATATGTTGAGAAACGGACAGGGAATGGTTTTTTATTCCCAACTTGCCGCCCTTTGGTGTATTCAGATGTACAGGGCCAATACAAAACAGAACGCCGTTCAACGAACAATAGGAACGGTGGTAGGTGCCATATACGGCCTGATCTATATTCTTATCAATCCTTTTATTTCAAATACGGATAAAATAAGTGAGCTTTTAGGGAGCATGATAATATCCGTAATGATTGTCATTGTACTGTATACCACGGTTTTGCTTAAACAGCGTCAGGCTTCTTATTTTTCCTGCGTGGTATTTCTGAGCCTTGTAGTAAACCACATGGGTGATGGGCACCCTTCTATGTTTGT
>JAKSRL010000198.1 GCA_024403635.1 Lachnospiraceae bacterium
TCGGAAAATAAGCATCAATTCCATATTCGTTGCAAATGCCGGCGTCTTCCGTCGCACATCCACAAAAAGCAATTACTTTTTTTCCATACTTTTTAGCTATATTTGCAACACCTACAGGGACTTTTCCCATTACAGTCTGGGAATCCATTCTGCCCTCTCCCGTCACCACTATATCCGCATTTTTAACGAGCTGTTCCAGACCTGTCTCTTCCAAAACAATATTGATTCCCGGTTCCAAAGATGCATTCATAAAAGTCAGAAAGGCATATCCCATTCCTCCCGCCGCACCTGTTCCGGGATAGTTCATATCACCGCCGGACAGCGAAGCATAATCATGAAGCCATTTATCCATGTCCCTTATCATTTCCAAAGTAGCTCCCTTTTGCGGCCCATATATCTCACTGCATCCGTTTTCTCCGCAAAGTGGATTTTTAACATCGCAGGCAACTCTGAAAGTACAGTCTTTCAGTTCAGGAATAACTTTTTTATCTGAAATTCTTTTTAAATATTTAAGTCCACCGGCACCTTTGGGAATCTGGTTTCCTGCCTCATCCAGAAAGTCATAACCCAGAGCCTGAAGCATTCCGACACCGCCGTCATTCGTTGAGCTTCCTCCGATTCCCACAATAAACCTTCTTAAGCCCTCAGAAACAGCAGCTTTTATCAGTTCTCCCACCCCGTAAGTTGTGGTCTTAAGAGGATTCAGCTCATTGTTTTTCAATAGAACAATTCCGGCAGCCGCTGCCATTTCAATAATAGCAGTCTTTATCCCATCTCTGTCAATTATTCCCCATTGTGCCGAAACGGTTCTTCCCAAAGGATCTGTCACCTTCGACTCTCTGAATTCACCGTTCATACCTGATACAAGGGCCTCCACCGTGCCCTCTCCTCCATCAGCTATCGGACTTATGTAAACCGTTCCGTCACAGGCTTTTTTGATTCCATCCTGTATTGCTTTTCCGGCTTCGAGAGAAGTCATGCTTCCTTTAAACGAGTCAATTGCCACCACAACGTTCATACATCACTCCTACCTTGCCAGAAAGAGGCTTCCCGCAATCATTAACTGCCCTGCATAATACAAAGAAAGATTTGTAATTCGAAGTGAAAACTTTGTTACACCGCTGAAAGTATTGAATATAAGAACTATATCAGATGCAGTAAATAAAACTGCTCCAATCGCATATACTATGTCATGCACATTTTGAGTGGATATGGCTACCTGAACCGCCATAACAGTCATTATAATAACCGCACCCAAATAAAAAACTCCAAAAATCTTAAACGCAGTCTTTACATCCATTGTTTTGAAGATATAGGAAAGCAGTGTAATTGCAAGAATTGCTCCAACAAAAACATCACTTAAAAGATTTGCCCCTGCAAGCGGAACGAGTGCTGCGAGATAAAGAATATGTCCTATAAGAAACGATAAGATTCCTACCAGAAATATCTTCTGCCCTATCTCTTTAAAAACAAATCTGAGATTCAGTAAAATATCTCCCACCATTCCAAAAATAAGTCCAATGAATATCTTTTTACCCAATGAATCCGCTGATACTCCGCTGTAGCCAAGATAGCCGATTACTACAAACATCAATGCAGCCGAACCCTTCAAAATATCCGCCAACACATATTTTTCCTTATGCTCAACAAAAATGAAAGTTCCTTGCAGAATTATTCCGATTACAGCAATGGCGATTATCATTTTATACCCCTCCGTTTATCCCTTAAAATGTTGAATACATTGTTTTGTGATCTATAGCCTTATCCTTTGCCTCGAAAATTTCACGAACATTTACAAATTCG
>JAKSRL010000199.1 GCA_024403635.1 Lachnospiraceae bacterium
TACACTGTCAAAGTATCTAAAGCCCCACTCTCCGTTAAGTAATTCAAAACAAACTGATTATTCTCTGGTTTCAAAAGGATTCTGTCCTATGGCAAAAGGAATAAAATATGCATGCTTCTCCAATGTGTTGATATGAAGTTCATTGGGATTTTCATGATATATCATTTTGCTTTTTGCACTTTTCGGCAATGCTGTTTTTTCCAAATTCATCTCTTTTTTTCCTCCACTCCATATATTCCAATAAAGGAAATTATTGGTTTCATTCTGCTGTCGGTTATCCGAATGCAAATCCTATCCGTAACAATCTTTTCAAGCGGAACAATTCTTTTATGCCCAACTACAGTCCCCCGGTACACAGTCTTGAAACTTCCGTTAATCAATGCTTCTACCACAAATTCTTCGATTCTCTGACTAAAATGGATATCTTCTTTTATTACAATATATTCGACACCAACCGGCTCATTCCATTTTGCACTGATAACCGTCTCTGTATCACTTTTTCCTGACAGACTGCCTTCATAGCTGTCCTTCCGGATATCTTCTGCACCGTTCCCATTAGTTTCTATCAGCGCATCATCCAAAAGATTGTTTTTAAATGCCTTCTCAAGAGTTTCCCCTATCTCATGCAGTCTTTTACAATCATTTTCATGAAACAGACCTTCTTTCGTGGGCGGTATATTAAGTAAAAATGTGGCATTCCCACCTACCGAGTTCATATAAATATTTATCAATTCCTCTAAAGGTCTTACCTTATCGTCTTCATATTCATGATAGAACCATCCTGGGCGAATAGATGTATTTACCTCAGCCGGATACCATATGAGCCTTTCTTCAGTCTTTAGAATTTCCCGGCTGCCCAGATCCTCATCTCTGGCATCAACCCTCCTTAAACGAAACTTTTCATTATCTTCCTGTTGGCTTTTTTCTGCTATTATTTCGCTGTCCTTGGCGCTTTCCGGCACCACACTCCATTCAGCAGGTCTTGTATGTCCCGCCTCGTTACCACACCACCTTACATCCGGACCACACACGGATATGCACGCGTTTGGCTGAAGTTCTCTTATTTTTTGATAGTATCTGTCCCAGTCATAGTATTGAATCTTTCCGTTCGGACCTTCCCCGCATGCTCCGTCAAACCATACCGAAAATACTTCTCCGTAGCCTGTCAACAGTTCCGTAAGCTGATTAACAAAATAGTCATCATAATCTTTACCCCGGCCATAAAGTTCGCAATTTCGATCCCAGGGTGATAGATAAATGCCAAATTTTATTCCATACTTTTTACAAGCCTCCGAAACTTCCTTTACCACATCGCCTGTTCCGTCTTTATATGGGGATTTTGCCACCGTATGCTTCGTATATTTACTTGGCCATAAACAAAAACCATCGTGATGCTTGCAGGTTAATATCAGTCCACGCATTCCGGCGGCTTTTATATTACTAACCCATTGCTCCGCATCCAATTTTTCGGGATTGAATATTTCAGAATTTTCCTTTCCGTCTCCCCACTCTTTGTCAGTAAAGGTATTCACGGTAAAATGTACGAATGCATAAAATTCCAACTCCTGA
>JAKSRL010000002.1 GCA_024403635.1 Lachnospiraceae bacterium
TATGTTCCAGAGGCAGGCGGTCCTATGTTAAAACCGAACACCCAGTTTCTGGATGACATTACCGAATGGAAAGAAAAAGTAAAATTCCCGAACCTGGATGAATACGATATTGAAGGTTGCTGCAAAAAATGGTTAGAGACCTGCGATCCAGAAAAAGTTTACCATGTAAACATTGGTCAGGGCTGCACCGAACGTTTAGTAGCTCTTCGTGGTGGTTATACCGATGCTATGTGCGACATGGCTCTGGAACCAGAAGCAGTTCGTGAATTCTTAGAAGCTTTCGTAGATTGGGAAATTCAGCTGATTGATAAGCTTTGCGAATATCTGCCATTAGAATATGTAACCTATCATGATGACTGGGGAACAGAAAGAGATTCCTTCTTCAGCGAAGCTATGATGGATGCTATGGTTTATCCTCCAACAAAGAGGCTGTTCGACCACATCCGTTCCAAAGGCGTTTTCATCGAGCTTCACAGCTGTGGATGCATCAAACGTTTTGTACCTTATATGATCGACCTCGGCGTAAGCATGATGCAGATTCAGGCTCGTGCGAACGACTTCAAAGCTTACAAAGCTCAGTACGGCGACAAGATTGGTATCGAGGTTGGTGTAATGCCTACTCCTGGTATGACGAAAGAAGAAGCGGTTGCTAAGATTCATGAAATCGTTGATGACTTCTCTGCAGGTGGTGGAATGGTATCTTCCTTCATGGCCGCAGATCCAGAACTTCTTTGGGATGGCACGATGGAACTGTACTATTACAGCAGAGAAAAATACGAAGAACAATAAACCTAGCAATATTCGGAATGAATAATTTTGCCTGAGACTTAATATTTTCAAACAAAGTCTCAGGCATTTTTTCTGGAAAATTTTATCGGGCAAAGGTATTTTTCATTTCCTTGCAGGCAATTAAAAGAACTTTATCTAGGATTGCTGCCGTGTCTTTTGTGGCCATCCTGCAGATGTCTTCATTCGCTTTCTGCATAAAGGAATCATCCTTTGTTTCTTCCATTAATTGATCATATTTCAAGATCATCTGATGGCCTTTTGCTGCCATCGTTTTTTTATAATTTTCAACATCATTTATACAAGTTCTGTAATGAGGATCAGTCAGAGCATTTATCAATCTGCTGGACCAATAAAAATTCTCCGTGGACGGGTCCATCGTTACCTTGCTTAAATACGCCGGCAATTTTTCCACATTCGTATAGACCGGAAGCATAGCATTATAAAGGGAGGAGCCGAAAAATACCCACTCAACCGCCTGAATTTCTTTCGGAAGGAATCCCCGGATCTGCAGAATGGAAGAATGCGCTGTCGTACTGGTTGTAATGGTACGATATTTCGCTTTTTCCGGATATTCGATTTTGTTATAAGGGTCATACGGAGTTCCCTGATAATGAGAGGACAAAAGATATTTGATATCTTCTACGGTCACTTTATTTTCCGGAACAAAGCTCCAAGGGATATTATCACTTTCTGGTGTAAAATCCGCGTCTGGCCCATCCCATTTATAAGTTGTCGGAAGGAAGTAGCGGGCCATGAACCATGCACGTGGCGTATTATAAACATGATCGCTGTCATCCCGGGAGCCGAATACTTTCCGTAGGTTGAGCTTTCCATCATTGCTCAAATCCAAATGATTTTTCTCTATAAAATCTTTCAGATCCGCAGAGCACATATGTTCTTTCTGCTTTCCATATGCATCTGCGAAATCAAAGCTGTCGATTCCCTGCTGATTTGGCATAATAACAACTTCTTCATCTTTTACCCTGCGGGCGATCCAATGATGCCCACCGATAGTTTCCAAAAACCACGCTTCTTCTGCATCATTAAAAGCAATTCCGTTCATTTCATAGGTTCCGTATTTTTCCAGAAGGGCGCCCAATCTTTGAACGCCTTCTCTGGCAGTATGAATATAAGGGAGAACCAACACAACCAGATCCTCTTCGCCGATTCCTCCAGGAATATCTTTTTCTCCTCGTTTCTCCGCCTTTTTATATTCAACCAAAGGGTCTGCTGCCGAGGTATCGGAAGAAGACGAATTGATGATGTAAGCATTCATTCCATCGTTACTTGCATTGTTTCCGCCGGCTGCCCATACCCCATCCTTGTTGTCATCATTCGCACAGGCAGAATATCTCATCGGATGATCCGGTAATTCAATTTCCAAATGACTGGCCACGGTTTTATATTTCCTCGGCTGATCTTTTGGATTAACGATTATCATCTTTTTAACGGTATAGCTATAGTCTTCATTACGGGCTATCATGGTAGATCCGTCATAGGTAGCTTTTTTCCCTACCAGCAAAGTTGTACAAGACATTTTTATTCCTCCATATCATTTAACAATTCTATTCACCAAATGAAATAACAATCATCGGAAGATCTGTTCCGCTTCTTTACTTACTCCATCTACGATTTCATGCACATAATCACAGTTTCCCGTCGCCGAAATCCAATCCGGATAGTCTTCTTTAAAGTTCTCGTTTAGTAGATCGCGGTCCGGAATAAGGCCCATCGCCGTCAATAATGTATCACAATTAATTCTCTCCGATATTCCCGAATCTTTATGAAGTACTTCAATTCCTTCCAACGTTTCTTCTCCATAGATTCGTACCAGCTGCGAATTCAAAAAAACGGGAATCTGATAATTTTCAATGCACTGTTCCCGATTTCTTTTTAGTCCCCCGATTTCCGATTCTTTTTCAATCATCGCCACAATCTTTTTCCCGGCAAGGATTAAGTCGCGTGCCACAATCTGTCCTATATCACCGGTACCTAAAATAACTATTTTTTCTCCAACCGCTTTCCCATACACATTCAGCATTTTCTGTGCCGTACCGCTGGTAAAGATTCCCGAAGGTCTGGTTCCGGAAAGAAGAAGGGAATGAACAGATTTTTCCCTGCAGCCCGTAGCAAGAATCAGCCTGTCAAAAGATAGGCTTCCGGAAAAGTTCGTTCCAGAAGGCGTCTTTCCCGAAACCTCTAAGGTTTTATCCTCCTTAACGCACAGCACCGTAGTATTCAGCAGAAGCGTGAAGGTCTGTTTCTGATTTTTCGAAGCTTCCTGTATTCGTTCTTCAAATCGATGGGCATACTCTATCCCGCTAAGATTTTCACCAAAATAACCTAACCCGAAGCCTTGATGTCTGCATTGAAGGAGAATTCCTCCCAACTGGTTCTTTCGGTCAATCAATAGTACCGATAGCCCTTTTTCCTGGGCGGAAAGAGCTGCTGCCATACCAGCTGCACCTCCTCCGATTATCGCAACTTCATAATGTTTTTTCCGGAAAGGAACGTCAGTGCAAGCCTTCGTCTCTTCTTTTTTCGTTTCCTCTTCCAATATTTTCAGGATATCCGCCATACAGCTTCCTCCCTGACATCTTCCCATAAGAGCTCCGGTGCGTCTCTTTATTCCATCCAACGTATACGCTCCGTCTGCAATTGCCTTTCGGATTTCTTCGGCCGTTACCTGATTGCATTTGCAGATAATTTCGCCGCTTTGCTGCTTTGGTAAGCTTCTACGTTCACGAAAGAACGTTTTCTTTTGGGGCACATCTCTTTTCAAGGACCGAAGCGTCCAATCGCAGATATACTCGCCTAACTGTGAAGCACAAGTAAGTCCCGGTGTTTTCACTCCGACCAGCGCAAGCATATCCTCTTCTTCTAAAATCACGAAATCTTTCAGACTGCTGTCAGAAATCTCATATTTTCCTTGAGTTTCTATGACTTCAAAAGGATTCGGCCGCAAAGCGCCAAAGCTTCGGATCACATTTTCTTCTGTTAATGCGGGAAGTACTCTTTCACATTGTTCCAGCAAATGAACCAGTTCTTCCTGTTCTGTGCCATATCTCTCACCCATCTGCTTTCGTTTGCTCGGTCCTGCCATAATATTTCCGTCAACGGTAGGCACAAGCGTCAGTCCATCTTTCTTGTTTTCTGTTTCAAAAGATATTATATGGGAAATCTGATTTCCCACCTTTGTATCGAAGATCAGATAGTCTGCCCCATCCGGAATGATTCTTACTTTTGGCTGGTTCGCCATTTCCCAAAGCTTATCGGACCATAATCCGCCACAGCATATTACTCTTTTTGCCTGATAACAATCCTCTCTTGTTTGAAGGAAAAAGCCCTCATCCCCCCGAAGGATATCGGTTACTTCCTGACGAAAGAAAAAGGACGTACCCTGAGAAACCGCATCTTCATAAGCTGCGATTCCTAAAGCCCATGGGTTTACTGTATAAGTATTTTTCGCAAAAAGCGCCTTGGAAAAATCCCCCTGCAGAAAAGGTTCCAGTTGCTTTATGTCTGCGCCGGAAATTAAAGAAACTCCGGAAAGATTCAAACGTTGACTGTTCTTCCATTTTTTCTCAAGAGACTGTTCGCCGTTTGGGCCCTCACTGAGCATTAGTAATCCACTCTGACGATACGGGACCTCCAGGCTGCGGCACAACTCCGGAAAACTTTCCGAAGCCTTTTTGCACATATCTGCTTTTAACGAACCGAAATGCTGATCATACCCCTGATATATGATCCCGGTATTTGCTCTGGTTATTTCTGTGCAGACGTCTTCTTTTTTTTCCAGCACAAATACTTTTAAGTCAAAGCGGGACAAAGCCCTTGCTGCAAAGCATCCAAGAATACCTGCGCCGATAATTGCAACATCACATTTTTCCTTCATAGCATTCTTTAATAACTAACTCAAAACTCTTCTGTGAATATCACTTTATTCATATATTTTATATGGTTCATATTATAAATATAATAATGTAAATATTTTATCATATTATCCTATTTTCAAGCAAAAACCTATTGACAGAACAAGTAGTCAATCTATAATCAAATTTATAAGTAATTTTAGTATTTTATAATTATTTTAAGGGATTGTAAAATGATTTCTGTGGCAGCACATAATATAAGGAAAAAAAGCGTAGCCATCCTTGGTTGGGGTGGTTTAGGTTGCAATATCATGACGCACTTAGCAGGGGCGGGTGTAGGAACGCTCCTCCTTTGTGATTTTGACATCGTCAGTGAAAGCAATCTGAACCGTCAGTTCCTGTATTGCCCAGAAGATATCGGAAAAGAAAAGTGTCTCGTTGCGGCACAGCGGCTTTTAAAATATGCGCCTTCTCTTTCCGTACTTTCTATTAATAGAAAAATAAAAGAAGAAAAAGATTTAGATTTTGCTTCGGAGGCCGACCTGGTCATATTAGCCGTTGATAATAACCGAGCCCGTATAATTGCAAATGATTATTGTGAAAAAACCAAGAAAGCACTGGTCTGCGGCGGCATCAATGGATTTTACGGTATGGCCTATCTCTTTCTTCCCGGAAAAACGAAAAACCTTATTGATGCCGGGTTAACCGGAGCGGAAGCTGTCGGAACGTCCGTTTCTTCCACCGCCGGAATAATTGGCTCCCTTGAAGCAGAGTTAGCCCTGCGATACCTGTTGGAAGATAAAGCTCTTCCTGTCGGAGAATTGCTTGTTTACGACAATATGCAGCTAACTGCCTTGCCTTTAGGCACAGCAGAAAAAGATATAGAACAGAAAGATATTATGAGGTGATAAAATGTCTGATTTAAAAGGCTATATGGGTAAAGTCCTTTTCATTGATTTGTCCACAAGAACATCAAAACTATTCCCATGGTCAGACGAAGACCGTCGTTTATCCCTTGGGGGAAAAATTATGGCCGGTCATATTCTCTATCAGCATGTTCAACAAGGAATGACAGCTTACGATGAAGACAACTGGATAGTTATTACGACAGGCCCATTAACGGGAAGTGGTTGCCCAAACACTTCCAGATTTAACATGTCGACCATTTCTCCGTTAACGAACATTATTACTTCCTCAAACTGTGGTGGCGATTTCGGTCTTTCTCTGAAACGTGCCGGATATGATGCCTGCATCATTTCCGGAAAATCGGAGACTCCCGTTATGGTAAGCATCACAGAAGATAACGTTGAGTTTTTGTCTGCAGAGGACCTTTGGGGAAAAAGTATTACCCTAGCTCAGGAACTACTGCCAAAAAATACCGGTAAATTGATGATCGGTCCGGCAGGAGAAAATAAGGTGCTGTATTCCTGTGTCTTCTCCGGAGAAAGAACTTCCGGCCGCGGTGGTGTCGGAGCGGTTTTTGGTGACAAAAAATTAAAAGCAATTACCGCTTACGGAACCAAAACAGTTCCTGTTGCCAATCGAGAAAAACTCGAAAAATTAAACAAAAAATGGGTTAAGACGTTAAAAACGCATCCGCTTACAGGACGTCAGCTTCCAAAATTAGGAACCGCTGGTCTTGTATCTGCAATGCAGGCTCACAGCATTCTGGCAACGAAAAACTTTGGTGCCGGCCGTTATGATGACTTTGAAAAAGTTTCCGGCGAAGAGCTGGCAGAAAACCATTTGGTTTCCAATGCAGCTTGCACCACCTGTGTTATCCGTTGCGCACGTAAAGTTAATGTCGACGGTGAACAGGTAAAAGGACCAGAGCTGGAGACCTTAGGTCTTTTAGGCCCGAATATTTTAAATAACAATATTGAATTGATCCTGAAGTGGAATAAAGAGCTGGATGAATATGGTATGGATGCAATTTCTGCTGCCGGAACCATTGCTTTTGCTATGGAACTTCAGGAAAAAGGACTATGGGATTCTGGTCTGGAATTTGGAAAAACAGATAATATTTCCGACGTTTTATACCAGATTGCCCATAGAGAAGGTATCGGCGACATCCTTGCTGACGGTTCAAAACGAATGAGTGAAAAATTCGGTGGAAAAGAATTTGCGATTCATGCAAAAGGTATGGAACTGGCAGCGTATGAACCTCGCCATGCGGTTGGCCAAGGATTAGGCTATGCTACTGCAAACCGAGGCGGCTGTCACTTAAATGCCGGCTATATGGTAGTTGCAGAAGGTTTGGGTCTGGACATTGATTCCCTGACAACACATGGAAAAGCAGCTCTTACGATTATGTTCCAGAATCTGATGGAAGGTGTTTCTGCCTGCGGTTCCTGCCTGTTTACCAGCTACGCCGTATTTCCTGGCTTTTTAGTAGATAAGCCGAACAGCTTTTTAACACAATTTATCTTAAAGATTCTTCCTTATATGGGACCTGTTGTTAATATTTTAAGTCACTTCCCACAGCTGCCAAAGATAAATATTCCTCTGCTGCCACATTCCTATGCATTAAAATATGTTACAGGTATGAAAACAAGCATGGCTTCTGTTTTGACCTGGGGAGCCTTCGGATACAATACGGAACGAATGGCAAATATTATTTTAGGTCAGAAAGCCGGAGCGGATAAACTTCCAAAGAGACTGACGGAAGTTGCCCAGAATCCAAAAGACCCTCGAACCGTCGTTCCTTTAGAGAAAATGAAGAAAGTATATTACCGTGCCCGCGGTTGGAAAGACGGAATTCCGAAACGTAAGCGTCTTCTTTCTTTAGGAATTGGTATTACTCCAGAGTATTATGAAAAAGTTGTAAAGGAGGCGTATTCGAATGGCTAATGTCACGGTAAAATTATTTGGCGTTTTAAGAGTAGATACTCAGCTTCCTGCTTCCAAAATCTCTGCAAATACCGTAGAAGATATTTTTGGAATATTAAACACCAAAGTTGACGAGATTTTCGCAGAAAAGATAAAAGAGAATCCGCGTCTTGTTCATCCGGATCAGTTGTCCTTTAAAGATGCTTTGGTATTTATTAACGGAGACCGCTGCAGTAAGAAAAAAACAATACTGAAAGACGGCGATGAGATCTGGCTTCTCTCTCCGGCGTCTGGCGGTTGAAAGGAGGAAGTAAAATGGCATATAAAATTAACAGTGCCTTGTGCGTTGGTTGTGGAGCCTGTGCTTATGAATGCCTTTTCCATGTTCCTCAACCAGTAGGTGAAGATAAAAGTAAATATTATATTGATACAGAAAAATGTATCAGTTGCGGTCAGTGCGAACCTATTTGCCCGAATCAAGCAATATTCATGCTTCCGGGAACCGTAAAAATAAAAAAGGTAACAATTAACAAAGAAAACTGTATCGGTTGCTCCTTATGTGCTCGAAATTGTCCGGCTAACGCTCCGTACGGTGAAGTAAAAAGTCCATATGAAATCAATCAGGACAAGTGCTTCCACTGTGGTCTGTGCGCAACAAAATGTCCAAAAAAAGCGATTGATGTTGAATATGAGGATATAATCAATAATAAAGAGAAGGAGAAGTTTTCTATGTCAAAAGTTTATTGCAGAATATTCCAGGCAGTAATGAAAGTTGGAAACTATTTTATGGGTTACCGTATGCCGGAATACATTGAAGGCCCAGGATCTATCAAAGATCTTCCAAAAATGTTAAAAGAAAAAGGCGCCGGAAAAGTCCTCATCGTTACCGATAACGGCCTCATGGGATTAGGTCTTCCAAAGAGCTTAATGGATGCTTTGGAAAAAGACGGTATTGAATATGCTCTTTACAGCGATGTTCAGCCAAACCCGACTAGTGACAACGTTGAAGCCGGATTTAAAATTTATCAGGAACAGGGCTGCCAGGCTATCGTTGCTATGGGTGGCGGTTCTCCTATGGACTGTGCAAAGGGTGTTGGCGCTAAGGTTGCTCATCCAAATAAAAAAGTTTCCCAGCTTCAGGGACTTTTAAAAGTTCATAAAAAAATCCCTCTGTTCTTCGCAATTCCTACAACTGCAGGAACAGGTTCCGAGACAACCGTTGCTGCTGTAATCACAGACAGTGCTACCAACCACAAAGCTTCTATTAACGATCCTGCAATCCTTCCAAAATATGCAGTACTGGATCCGGAACTTACCGTTGGCCTTCCGCCATTCACTACTGCTACTACAGGAATGGATGCTCTCTGCCACGCTGTAGAGGCATATACAAACCATACTTATAACACAAAATTAGAAGACCGCCTGTCGAAAGAAGCTGTTAAGTTAATCTATGACAATCTTTTATTAGCTTATCAGGATGGCAAAAATATCGAAGCACGTCAGAATATGCAGAAAGCCGCTTTCTTCGCAGGTCGTGCTTTCACCAGAGGCTGTGTAGGTTACGTTCATGCAGTTGGCCATACTTTAGGCGGACTTTACCATGTACCACATGGTCTTGCTATGTCCATCATTCTTCCTCATGTTATGCGTCAATTCGGTTCTGCTGTTTATGACAAATTAGCAGACCTGGCAGATGTATGCGGCATGGAAGGAAAGAACAATCGTGAAAAAGCTGAGAAATTCATCGAGTGGATGGAAGAAATGAAAGAAAAGATGGGAATCCCTGTAGGAACCGATGCTATTCACGATGAAGATGTTGAACAGATTATCCAGTGGGCAATGAAAGAAGCAAACCCTCTGTATCCTGTACCGGTTGTATGGAATCATGATGATTTCGTAAAGTTAATCGGAAGCATCCGTCAGTAATACTTATAAATTCATAACAAGGAGAATTCAAAAAAATGAAAAAAACTATTTTATTAGTCACTCTGGTCGTATCTATGATACTGGCTCTGTGTGCATGCGGCAGCAAGCCTGCACCTGTTCAGCCGGAATCAGAAAGTCCTGCAACTCCGGTATCTCAAATTGGTTTGGAGATCATTATGGAACAGGACGACAATATGATTAACACCTATTCCTTACTGGCGGTTAATCCTCAGGCTCCATGGAAAGATGCGGACGGAAATTCCGTAGATGCCTCAACCGTTACGATTAACACGGCTGGCGCCGATGCCCTTATTAACTGGATGCTTTCGGCAGAAGGTCTGAATACTGCCGGAGAGTATGGTGTAAGCGAGTATGGAGAGCATTTATTCTACATCAAGGCAGATGCTCCAAAGTCTGCTGATGAAGTTGCACCTGCAACAGAAGAAACAAAAATCATCCGTATGTCTACAACTACTTCCGTAAACGACTCTGGTCTTTTACAGTATCTTCTTCCTGTTTTTGAAGAGAAATATGGTTACACAGTTGAAGTAACCTCTGCTGGAACCGGTAAAGCAATTGCCAATGCAAAAATGGGAAATGCAGACCTTCTCTTAGTACATGCAAAATCTCAGGAAGAGGCTTTTATCGAAGAAGGCTTTGCAAGAGTTGTTGACGGACAGAGTGCAGAACGTCTTCCATTCATGTATAACTATTTCGTTCTTTGCGGACCTAAAGGTGACCCGGATGGAATAAAGGAATCCTGTGCAGACGTGAAAGCTGCTTTTGCAACAATCGCAGAAAGACATCTTCCTTTCGTATCACGTGGCGATAAGAGCGGTACCCATACAAAAGAGCTCTCCCTGTGGCCGGAAGAACTCAAAATTACCGACCAGCCAGAATCTTTTGAGGCTTATCAGGATTGGTACATCTCTGCCAACACCGGCATGGGTGTATGTCTGACTATGGCAAATGAAAAAGGTGCTTATATTCTTTCCGATAAAGCTACCTTCCTCACATTCCAGGCAAACGGCGGAATCTTAGAGTAAAATGGGATCTGCGTTCGTCGAAGCTATTGAACTGATATTTAAGGGTGATCCTATTGTTTTACAGATTATCGGCGTCACCCTTAAGATGACTTTTTTAAGCTCCATATTGGCCCTTCTCTGCGGAGTGCCAATTGGAGCTTTGCTTGGTTCTGCCACGTTTCGCGGACGTAAAATATTAGCGGTTATCTGCCGGGCATTTATGGGACTCCCTCCTGTGGTATGTGGCTTGTTCTGTTATCTGCTCTTTTCCGGCGTAGGTCCGCTTCGGAGTCTGCACCTTTTATATACGGTTACCGGTATGGTGATTGCCCAGTTTTTCCTGCTCTTTCCGATTGCCATCGGTATGACCGAATCCGCGGTTAATCTCCAGGCCCCGAAAATCCGAGAAACTACAACAGGCCTTGGATTTAAAAAAGGGAAAACCCTTCTTTTGATTTTGAACGAAAGCCGTTATTCCATTATTTCCACTTATCTCTTTCTTTTAGGAAGAGCAATGGCTGAAGTCGGAGCAGTTTCCATCGTTGGTGGCGCCATTATGTTTAAAACTAACGTTATGACAACTGCGATAATGAATTATACTAGTATGGGCAATTTCCGAACGGCTTTAGCCTTAGGTATGATTCTGCTTATGATTTCCCTCATACTCAACGGAATCGCTGCCGTTGTTCAGTGGAGATTTGAGCGCTAAGAATACAAAAAGGATGTGAACGGATGATAATTCCTGCATTAAAAAAGACATATCGAGATCAGGTTGTTTTGGATACTCCGGAATGGGAATTTCCAGATCATGGAATCGTTGTACTTCAAGGAGAAAACGGTTCTGGTAAATCTACCTTAGGAAAGATTTTAGCAGGAATTGTAAAACCGGATATGAAGTTTTCTCTTCTCGTTAACTATCGAATCGGCTACATGACCCAGCAGCCTTATGGCTTTTTGCTTTCGGTAAAGAAAAATCTTTTACTTAATTCCGACCCGTCACTCTCGAAAAAAGAAAATTCCCAGAAAGCAGACGCCCTCCTTTCCGCGATGGGTTTATCCGAATCTTCCAAAAAAAATGCCGCCAGATTATCCGGCGGTCAAACGCAGCGCATGGCTCTGGCGAGACTTCTCATGCGCCAATATGATATGATTATCTTAGATGAGCCCACTTCTTCCATGGACCCTGAGATGGCAAAAAAAGCCGAAGATTTCATCTTGGAATATCATAAGAAAACCTGTTGTCAAATTCTTCTGATTACTCACAGAAAAGAACAGGCTCAACGCTTTTCTTCCCTCTGCAAAGTTTTAGAAAACGGTCGGTTTCTTGATTAATTTTTAACTGTAAGGCTGTTCTTTTTCTATCACACATTCTGATTTTATTTTTCCCACCAAAAACTCTAAAGCCTCAATGACGTGAGGACGGATGTCGCCACCAACCAGAACCTGCATGATAGGCTCTCCCACATCCAATATTCCTTCATTCATCCAAAGGCGCACATAGTATATGCCTTCTCTTTCCAGAGTCTCGTTCCGATATCTTTTGATTCTTTCTGCATCAAAAGAAAACGCAAGGGTTTTCACCAGTGCCGCATCCACTTTTCCTTCCCGTACCTGAGCTCGGGCAGTCTGCCTTACCACACCTACATGCGTAAGATACATTCCGATTTTTTCGGCATTTTCTTCTTTCCCAGCCTCTTTCAGCCACTGGTCAACAGACGGTTTTTCCATATCTGCTCCTCTACTTTCTCTCTTCGGCGCAATCTGCGGAACCACCGGAATATAGCATTTTCAGTCCATGTTCTATCGGTTTCATTACTGCCAGAAGATTTTCTTTTGCAGCTTTTTCGCTTCCCGGAAGATTAATAATTAGACTTAATCCCCGAATGCCTGCAACGCTTCTGGAAAGGCATCCGTTCGGTGTTATCTTCATACTCTCTGCACGCATTAATTCCGGAATTCCTGGAGTCAAGCGTTCAATAACTCTCATCGTTGCTTCCGGCGTAATATCTCTAGGAGAAAAACCCGTTCCCCCTGTAGTCAGGATTAATGAGATTTTCTTATCGGCACAATCCATCAACTCGCGCTGAATGTCCTCTGCCTCGTCTGGTACTATAGCGGAATAGACCACGTCATACCCATATGCTTTCAGTAGTTCCTGCAGAGCCGGACCGCTGGTATCGATTCGTTCTCCTTTAGAACCTTTATCGCTCACTGTGATTACTGCCGCTGAATATGCCATTTTTGCACCCTTTCCTCTATCAATCGTTCTGTTCGTCCGAGTTTCTTACATAGTCTCCGTGAACACCGCCACTCTTTTCGAGCAGTTTAATTCCTTCTATTACCATATCTTTCTGAACTGATTTACACATATCATATACGGTAAGCGCTGCCACAGAAACGGCCGTCAACGCTTCCATTTCCACTCCGGTTTTTCCTTCATGAGAAACCGATGCCACAATATCCACCGAACATTTGTCTGAATTTAATTCAAGTCCTAAGTCAATCCCTTCAAAAGAAATCGGATGGCACATTGGAATCAGGTCGGAAGTTTTCTTTGCTCCCATAATTCCTGCAATCTGTGCCACACTTAAAACATCTCCTTTTTTCATGCCGCCATTCTGAATCAGTATAAAGGTTTCTTCATTAACCAAAACCCGGGCAAAGGCTTTTGCCCTTCTTTGTGAGATTGGTTTTTCTTCTACATTCACCATGCGAGCTCTGCCTTGTTCATTAAAATGGGTAAAATCTTTTTTCTCCTCCATTTTTACTCCTTTTATCCTCCAATCTGATTCATGGAACGATGCGTATGACTCTTTTGCTCATAGGATAATTCCCCATGCCATTGAGGTTTCCGCCAGATTGCTTCTTTCAAAATTGCTGTCATTTCTTCCTTATCGCATCCCTTTAAGTTAAACTCTTCATCCGAATGCAGACAAGGCTTGACCTTTCCGTCTGCAGTTATCCGGATTCGGTTACAAATTTCACAGAAATTAGAACTCAAAGGCCGGATAAGACCGATTCTTCCTTTTGCCCCCGGAAGGCGATATAGCTTTGCCGTTCCTCCATCAAAAGAGACCGGCGTTGCCTCCGGCAAAGCTTTCAAAACTTCTTCTCCGGAAAGATATGCCTCCGGGCCAAAGTCCGAGCTGTTCGGCATCGGCATCAATTCAATAAAACGCACATCCATAGGATATTTACAAGTTAGTTCCGCTAAATTACGGATTTCATTATCGTTAAAGCCTCCAATAAGAACTGCATTTATTTTGATAATATCAAACCCTGCTTCAAAAGCGGTCTCTATGCCCTGTAGCGCCTCTTTCAGTTTCCCCACCCGGGTTATATAGCCGTATTTTTCTTCATCCAAAGTATCCAAGCTGATATTCAGATGGTTTACTCCAGCTTCTTTCAAAGGCACTGCCATTGTTTCAAGTCCGATTCCATTTGTCGTAAGGCATACTTCTTTGATTTCAGGAATCTTGGAAATACGCCGGCAAATCGAAAGAATGTTTTTCTTTACCAGCGGTTCTCCGCCTGTAATTCGTACTTTTGTAATCCCAAGAGTGGCCGCAGCTTCTATCGCTGTCACTTGTTCATCTTCCGTCAGCATTTCCTCGTGAGTCTTTTTGCAGACTCCCTCCTCTGGCATGCAATAACGACACCTCAGGTTACAAAGGTCGGTTACAGAAAGCCTCAAATATGTAATTTCTCTTCCAAATTGATCTTTCAATATCTTCCGTACGTACAGCATGGGAAATGACATACTTCACATTGCTGGCAAAGTCCGCCTTCTCCCAGGTTCATTAATTCTTCTTTGGTAAATTTTACTTTTGCGAAAATCTGTGGGAGAATCGCGTCTAAAACTGTAACAGGCGAGCTGATCGCTGCACTTGGAACTCCTGCTAAAGTAGTAGTTCCCCAATATCCGATCGTAGTCATATTGCCCGGCTGAGCCGGAACTCCCTGGGTCACAAAATCATCGGATAATTTCCGCATAACTGTAGGGGTAACATCGTCCGGATCGACAGACATTCCACCGGAATAAATAAGCAAGTCTGCTCCCTGCTCTTTATATTTCCTTGATTCTCCGATAATCATTTCCGGATCATCATCGCATATAGATACACCTAAGATCTCTGCCGGATAATTTTCCAGTTTTTTACGGATGACCGGTTCAAATTTATCTTTAATCCGTCCGTTATAAATTTCAGATCCGGTAATCAAAATCCCTACCTTCATCGTTTGATAAGGGTACAGGGAAAACAAAGGTCGTTCCCTGCAAAGCTTTTCTGCTGTAAGAATCTGCTCTTCTTTTGTAACTAAAGGGACAATACGGACCGAAGCTATTTTCATTCCAGGTTTTACCGGATAGTGATTCGGCAAAGTTGTATAGGTAATATCACCGATCGAATTGATTTCTTTCAGCAGAATTCTGTCTACACAAAACATTCCTGCAACATCTGCTTTTAAGATAACTTTTCCTTCTGACGGACCTTCAAAATGCGCTCCTTCAACTTTCGTAACCTCTGCTAATCTCCGCGCACAGTCCTCTTCATGAATTTCCCCTGCATTTTCTTCCCAGACAAAAATCTGTTTCTTTCCAAGGTTCAGCAGTTTGGGAATATCTTCTTCTGTCACAATATGTCCTCGTTTAAATTCTGCTCCTTTAAAGCCGTCACGAATCGCTGTAATATCATGACAAAGTTCCATTCCGATTGCATCATCCACATTTACTTTTTTCATATCATAAATCCTTTTAATATCGTTCCTTCTTTAACCGGTTCACTTCCCGCAGGAATCATCACGATAGAATCGGTACCGATCGTCCCACTGATGACAACGTTTCCCTGAGGAGCAGAAATGTTGATTTTCGCAGTTCCATTCTCAATAAAAAATTTTCCACGAACCGCCCGGTCCGTATCACTGCTTTTCTCATATCCACCCATAACTTCCATTTCAATTTCTTTATGGGAATAATCTTTCTGTCCACTGATTTTTCTTATCCCTGGAAGGCCTACCACCAAAAGGTTGAGCAAGGAGGATGACGGGTGTCCGGAAAGACCACAGATTAATTTTCCATTCGCGATCCCGTAAGCACATGCTTTTCCCGGTTTCATCTTCACGTTCCGGAAAAGAATTTCCGTTCCAATTTCTTCCATCGCCAGTGGTGTAAGGTCATAGTCTCCGACGGCAGCGCCTCCTGTTGCAAGAACTACATCGCATTCTTTTACCGCTTGCCGCAGAGCCTTCTTTATTTCTTCCAGATCATCCGGAATAATTCCATAAGAAACCGGAGTATATCCAAATTCCTCTACCGCTCCGGTTAAGGTGTATTGGTTTGTGTTGATAATCATTCCTGGCCCCGGGATGGTTCCTACTGGTACAAGTTCGCTTCCTGTAATAACAATTCCGACCTTCAATTTTCGGAAAACTAAAGGCTCCGGGATATTCTGTCCGGCTAAGGTTCCCATAAGTCCAGAGTCGATTTTCATTCCCGACTGCGCCAGAATGGTTCCTTTCTTTACATCTTCTCCTGTATAAATAATATTTTCACCAGCGTTTGCTGGGCAGAATATTTTAACTTCCGTCTCTGTAAAATCGGTTTCTTCATATTTGCGTACTGCATCCGCTCCTTCTGGAATAGGAGCTCCCGTCATAAGCCGAACTGCTTCTCCTTTCTTTAAAGGTATTTTCGCTATATCTCCCGCAGGAATATTATCAATAACTTTAAGAATTACAGGATGATCCTTCGTCGCCTCTTTTACATCTGCAGAACGGAACGCATAACCGTCATAAGGAGAACGGTCAAACGCAGGCACATCTTCCGCAGCTTTTATCTCTTCCGCTAAAATTCTTCCATATGCCTTCTCAAGTGGAACCCGTTCCGTCCCCACCGGGCGGACCCGGTCAATAATCATCTGTCTTCCTTCCGGAATTCGTACAGCCATACTTCTCCTTCTCGTCCATAAGCCAATCTTTTGTTTAAAAAACTTTTTATAATTATACTATTATTTTACCATTTTTCACTATCAGAATACAAATTACAACGATAATAATCGATGTTTTTTTAACCGAAATCCAGTCTATCCTTTGAATCTTCAACAAAAAGGGCTACCTTTCAACGGCAGCCCTTTTAAAGAATCCTTCAGTAAAGAATTATTTTTTGTAGAATTCGCGTGATACTTCATGCATAACTTCATTAACCATATCTCTCTTCCAGATAGCTTTCTGATCGTTCGGATCTGGAATGATGAAAGAAGCCATAAAGCAGAAACCACCGCCTGGTGCGTAGGTGTTCGCTACATCCCAAACGATTTCTCTGATCTGCTCTTCATTTAAGTCCGCCTGGAAGGTGGAAGAAGAGTTGATGCAGCCAGCCATTACGAACTTGCTACCATATTTTTCTTTAATAGCTACCAAGTCGTTGCAGTTCTGAGCTGGATTCCATACGTTAACGCCAAGTACGTTAACCATATCGTCTACGAAGCATTCACATTTACCACAGTTATGGAAGCTTACAAACATATCTCTGTCATGAGCGATGTCAGATAATCTCTTGTAATGTGGAAGTAAGAATCTTTCATACATTTCAACGGAAATGAAAGGATTTCCCCATGCTGCTGTATCGTCTACTAAAGACATGATATCTGGCTGATAGTAATCGATAGAACGATTTACAACGTCTACATAGAAATCACTTAAGTACTGGAATAATTCTTCGCACTCTTCTGGTTCTTCATATAATGCGCAAAGACCTTCGGTGAAGCCCATGAATGCCATTAAATGCTGGAAGTAACCGGTTCCTGCTACACCATACTGTACTGCTTGTTTCGTGCGGTCGATATTTGCTTTCTCTAAATCTTTCTTTGCTAACTGTTCGAAATCGATTTCGTCAAGATTTGGAGCTTTGATGACATCACGCCATTTTGTTATATCCTCAAGAATGAAGTCCCATGTCTTAGGAATCATAGCGCCGCCAGCTTCTTTGCTGGTTACATGCTCAACACCCCAGATGTCCTTATGGTCTCCGTTTGGATCCATAGCTTTCATTAAGAAAGATGGTGATGCGCCTGCTGTAGCGCGTTCCCATTTGTAGGAAGGATCTGCTGCCATATGTGGAATCCACTCAGGAACTTCACCACGTAAACACATTAAATAGTTCTCTTTTTCTGTTAACTGTGCCATTGTTAACTCTCCTTATATTTTTATTTCTTATTTTTTGTAGAATTCTTTACTAATTTCAAACATTACTTTGTTGATGGTATCTTTCTTCCACTGCATGTATTTGTCGGTCTTATCATCAATCAGTAAGAATACCTGGAAGAAGAAGCCGCCGCCTGGAGCATATTTGTTTGCTACATCCCAAAGAATGTCGCGGATCTTCTCTTCTGTTAAGTCATCTGCTACAAAAGTAGAAGAACCATTGATACATCCGGAAAGGATCAGTCTGTTACCGAATTTTGCTTTGATACCAGCAAGGTCGTTGCAGTTCTGTGCTGGATCCCATGCATTGATACCAACTTTATTTACCATATCATCTAAGAAGATTTCGCATTTACCACAGTTATGGTAAGTAATCGGAAGATCTCTTTCCTTAGCGTAATCTGTAATTCTTGCGTAACGAGGTACAAAGAATTTCTGGAACATGTTCAGGGATACGAAAGGATTTCCCCATGCTGCGGTATCGTCACCGATCGACATTACGTCTGGTTTGTACAAGTCGATTGTTTTCTCGATAACCTGGCAGTAGAAATCTGTTAAATAATCAAAAAGTGCTTCACATTCTTCTGGTTCTTCCGAAAGAGCGCAAAGTCCTTCGGTAAATCCCATAAATGCCATTAAGTTCTGAAAGATTCCGCCGCCGCCAGCGCCATAGGTAACTGCCTGATTCTCGCGGTCTACTGGCATTCTTTCCATATCTTTCTTTGCCATCATTTCCCAGTCAATACCTTCCAGTGATGGCGCTTTGATAACATCATGCCATTTTGTGATGTCATCAAGGATGAAGTCCCAAGTTTTAGGAATCATTCCACCTGCTGCTTCTTTGCTGGTAATATACTCAACACCCCAAATATCTCTGTGGTCGCCATTTGGATCCATAGCTCTCATCATGAAAGATGGTGATGCGCCACCAGTAGGTCCTTTAATAGCAGGGTCCATTGTAATAACTGGAATCCATTCCGGCTGTTCGCCTCTAATACAACGTAAATAGTTCTCTTTTTCTGTTAACTGTGCCATAGTTTTTCTCCCTTCCTAATTTTAGGTATGAAATATCTTTTTCCTATGATGAAATGTTATCACACGGGGTAATATATGTAAATATCGAGTGAAGGACGCTCGCTACGTCCTTTGTAACATTGCGAAAATGGTACGGATATTACTATGTGTAAATTCCAAGTAAATGAGCTCGGCTCTTCGTTTGCAGAGTCATACAAATAAATATATATAAGGAATAAACCATAAGGAGGGCTCATCAAAACTAACATATCATTAATTATATAAAAAACACTGAGTCATTATAGTAGTAAATAACACTATTGAGAAATATTTCTCCAGTTGTGAATGATTGGAGGTGGTAATTAAAACATTTTTGATTAAATTTTCCAGTTGTGAATGATTAATTTCTCAAATATCTAAATTTTTAGTTAAAAATTCATTCACAACTAGAGTTTTTTGTATTTTCACGCTAATACGCTAAGCAGAATCATTCACAACTGAAAATTTTTGCAATCCAGAAGTAGCGCATTGAAGAAAATCATTCATAACTGGAAATTATTGCAAAAAGACCGCCGGGTTTTCCCGACGGTCTTTATTGGAATATTGTATTCTGAATTATTTCTTGTAGAATTCGTGTCCGATTTCGCGCATAGCTTTATTAACGGTATTCTTTCTCCAGATATCAAATTCGTTTGTTTCATCAGGAATGATGAAATGGCTCTGGAAGAAGAAGCCACCGCCTGGAGCGTATTTGTTCGCTACGTCCCAAAGAATGCCGTAAATCTTCTCTTCTGTTAAGTCTTTAACTTCAAAAGTTGTAGAACCGTTGATACATCCGGACATAATCAGGTTGTTACCGAATTTCTTTTTGATTGCAGCTAAGTCGTTGCAGTTCTGAGCTGGATCCCATACCTTAACACCAACAACATTAACCATATCGTCCATGAAACTTTCGCATTTACCGCAGTTATGATAGGTAACGAAAAGACCTCTGTCTTTTGCAAACTGGGTAAATCTAGCATAACGTGGAACGAAGAAACGCTGGAACATTGGAAGAGAAACGAAAGGATTTCCCCATGCTGCTGTATCGTCTGTCAGCTGGATTGCGTCTGGTTTATAAAGATCAATGGTATGCTCCATGATTTCGCAGTAGAAGTCTGTGATGTAATCGAATAATGCTTCGCACTCTTCTGGTTCTTCAAATAATGCGCAAAGGCCTTCGGTGAATCCCATGAATGCCATTAATGCCTGGAAAAGTCCTGAGCCACCTGTTCCGTAAGTAACAATCTGGTTCTCACGATCTGGTTTGAACATTTCAAGATCTTTCTTTGCCATAGCTTCCCAATCAATGCCTTCCAGTGATGGAGCTTTGATTACGTCGTGCCATTTTGTGATATCGTCAAGAATGAAATCCCATGTCTTAGGAATCATACCGCCAGCAGCTTCTTTACTTGTGATGTATTCAACACCCCAAATGTCCTTGTGGTCTCCGCCTGGGAACATGTGTTTCATTAAGAAAGATGGAGATGCAGAAGTTGTAGGTCCTTTAATTGCACGATCCATCGTGATATGTGGAATCCATTCTGGCTGTTCGCCACGAACTGCCATCATATAATTTTCGCGTTCTGTTAACTGTGCCATTGTAATTCTCCCTAATTAGTTTTTCTTGTAAAATTCTTTACTGATTTCATCCATAACGTTAAATACAGTATCTCTTCTCCAGATATCATATTTATTTGTTTCATCCGGAATGATGAAGCTTGCCTGGAAGAAGAAGCCGCCGCCTGGAGCGTATTTATTAGCTACATCCCAAAGGATGTCACGGATTTTATCTTCTGTTAAGTCGTCAGCTACGAATGTAGAAGAACCGTTGATACATCCGGACATGATCAGTCTGTTGCCATATTTGTTCTTAAGAGCCATCAAGTCGTTGCAATCCTGAGCTGGATCCCATACAGTAACGCCAACTTTTTCAATCATATCTGGCATGAAGCTTTCGCATTTACCGCAGTTATGATAAGTAACGAAAAGACCTCTGTCTTTTGCAAACTGTGTGAATCTGCTGTAACGAGGAACGAAATATCTCTGGAACATTGGAAGAGATACGAAAGGATTTCCCCATGCAGCGGTATCGTCTGTCAGCTGGATTGCATCTGGTTTGTAGTAATCAATGCAGTTTTCCATAACTTTGCAGTAGAAATCTGTGAAGTAATCGAACAGTGCTTCGCACTCTTCTGGTTCTTCGGATAATGCGCAAAGACCTTCGGTAAAGCCCATGAATGCCATTAATGCCTGGAAAATACCTGTGCCGCCAGTCATGTAAACAACAACTTTATTCTCGCGATCAACCTTGAACATTTCAAGATCTTTCTTTGCCATCTGTTCCCAATCAATTCCTTCCAGTGATGGAGCTTTGATTACGTCGTGCCATTTTGTGATGTCGTCTAATAAGAAGTCCCATGTTTTAGGAATCATAGCGCCGCCAGCTTCTGCACTGGTTACATATTCAACGCCCCAAATGTCCTTGTTGTCTCCGCCAGGTCTCATCTGTCCCATTAAGAAGGAAGGTGATGCCATGCAGGTAGGGCCTTTACCACTACGGTCCATACGAATTACCGGAATCCATTCTGGCTGCTCGCCGCGAACTGCCATTAAATAATTTTCACGTTCTGTTAACTGTGCCATTTTTTTCTCCTTTTTTTATCTAATCTCATCCGGAAATACAATCTGAGAAGCTATTTTACGAAAATCCGGATTCATTTTTGAAACAATTTTATTATTTTTTGTAGAACTCGTGACTGATTTCTTCCATAACTTTGTTTACAGTATCTCTCTTCCAGATAGCGTGCTGGTCGGTAGGATCCGGAATGATGAAGTGGCACTGGAAAGCAAATCCGCCACCTGGTGCATATTTATTAGCAACATCCCAGCAGATCTCACGGATCTGGTCTTCTGTGATGTTAGGGTCTTCAAAGGTCTGGGAAGAGTTAATGCATCCGGTAAGAACTAATTTGTTACCGAATTTCTTCTTGATAGCTTCCAGGTCGTTGCAGTTCTGTGCTGGATTCCATCCGCTAATACCAACAACGTTAACCATGTCATCCATGAAGATTTCGCATTTTCCACAGTTATGAAGAGTTACAGGGATATCTCTGTCATGAGCATAGTCTGCCATTCTCTTATAACGAGGAACGAAATAGTGCTGCATCATCTCTAATGATACGAAAGGATTTCCCCATGCTGCTGTATCATCTGTGATTCCCATAATGTCTGGTTTGTAAAGGTCGATAGTTTTTTCGATAACTTCACAATAAAAATCGCATAAGTAATCAAACAGAGCGTCGCACTCTTCTGGTTCTTCATATAAAGCGCAAAGGCCTTCCGTGAAGCCCATGAATGCCATTAAATGCTGGAAGTATCCTGTTCCGCCTACGCCGTAGGAGCCAGCCTGGTTTACATAGTCACGATTTGCAAGGTCTTTCTTTGCCATCTGTTCCCAGTCAAATCCGCTGATATCAGGAGCTTTGATTACGTCATGCCATTTTGTAATGTCGTCAAGCAGGAAGTCCCATGTTCTAGGAAGCATTCCGCCTGCTGCTTCTTCACTTGTGATGTACTGAACACCAAAGATGTCCTTGTGGTCTCCATCTGGATAATAATGTTTTCTTAACCATGATACGGAAGCATTTCCGGAAGGTCCTTTTCTTGTAGCATCCATGCTAATATGAGGAATCCATTCTGGCTGCTCACCGCGAAGAGCCATTAAATAATTTTCTCTCTCTGTTAACTGTGCCATATTTCTTCTCCTTAACCTAAATTGAAAGTTTTATAGTAATCCGAGTTATTTTATCATACATACGAAAAAATATGAACTGTTTATAGTAAATTTTTTCAGGAACTACAAAAGAGACACCTTTGAGGCGCCTCTTTCGTTGTATCAAATACTATGTATTTACATTACAGTTCATTATTTAAGTATAACTGTGCCAGTTTTTTGCCAATAGCTTCGTCAATCTTCTGAGCGTATATTTCAAATGTCTCTTTATCGTATGCATATGGGCTCATGCAGGATGCTCTTAAAATGGTTACTTTCGCTGATCTATCCCAATCTTTCTCTGTAAATCCCAGACTCTTTGCAAAAGAAAGCGGACTTTCTCCGTAATCTTCCCTTGTAAAATCTGTATGAGAAGTAATGAACTCATTATCATACATACCGCCCTTCATAGCAGAAGCATAATTATAAAACTCGTGATTCAGTTTATTCGTACGGTCAAGATCCTTACAACCCTTTTCAATGAACACATAATCTACCATGTTGAAGTTCGGCTTTGTGAGTGTATGACATACAATTTCTCTCCCTTCCACATTCCATGTACGATTGCTCATAAAGTTGTAGAAACGTACCGCTCCTTCAATCGATGCTCCAATCAGTTTTCCGAAACCCTTAACGTTTAACGGAAGTACCCGGTGAGCTGTCCATACGGCTGCCGCAGATGCGCCCGCCTTGGAGCCTTCAAGAATGTATGCTCCCAACATGGAAGGTGCCTTCGCCGTTTTTTCAAATACATACGTTGCAAAATAAGAAATTGCATTCCGCATTTCTTTTCTTCTTATTGCAATGCCACCAACAGCACAGCCAGCAGCAGGGATAAAAAGATTGATATTTTTTTCAAGGAATTTTCCTCCTAATTCCACCCATATGGTAGACTTTTTGTTTTATTTTTTATAGAAAGTTTCGGAACATTCTGCAATAACTTTATTTACGGTATCTCTCTTCCAGATTGCTTCCTGATCGGTCATATCCGGAATAATAAATGTTACCAGGAACGCAAAGCCGCCGCCTGGAGCATACTTATTTGCTACATCCCAAACAATGTCATGAATCTGGTCTTCTGTCAGATTGCCCATAAAAGTCTGAGACGAGTTGATACAGCCGGTAAGAACTAACTTGCTGCCGAATTTAGCTTTGATTGCTGCTAAGTCGTTACAGTTCTGAGCCGGGTTCCATCCATTAACGCCGATTTCATTAACCATATCATCCATGAAGATTTCGCATTTTCCACAGTCATGGAATGTAATTGGAATGTCTCTGTCATGCGCCAGAGAAGCCATTCTCTTATAATGAGGCAGGAAGAATTCACGATACATATCCAGAGATACGAAAGGATTGCCCCATGCTGCGTTATCATCACCCATCTGCAGGATGTCCGGTTTGTAATAATCAATGGTCTTTGCAGCAATGTCATAATAGAAATCGCTTAAATACTGAAGAAGTTCTTTGCATTCTTCCGGCTCATCAAATAAAGCGCAAAGGCCTTCCGTAAATCCCATGAATGCCATAAGGTCAAGGAAGAATCCACTGTGGCAACCATACTCTAAAGCAGTCTGGGTGCGGTCAATTTTTGCAAATTCCAGATCTTTCTTTGCCATCATTTCCCAATCAACTCCACTGAAATCCGGAGCCTTAATAACATCTCTCCATTTTGTAATATCATCTAAAAGGAAATCCCATGTCTTTGGAAGCATGCCACCGGCAGCTTCTTTGCTGGTTACATACTCTACTCCCCAGATATCTTTATGATCGCCTTTTGGATCATACTGTCCATTTAAGATGGACGGTGATGCACCAGCGCTTGGCCGCATTTTTCCGCTATCGGAATTATCTGCCAGAACGATATGCGGAATCCACTCCGGGACTTCACCGGCTAAACATCTTAAATAATTTTCTTTTTCTGTTAAACGAGCCATATACCTACCTCCTAAATTTAATACATACCTTGTTTTGCTATAATATACCTTCTTAGTATTTTATCACGACAAGATAAAGTTTGTGTAACATTTTTCGTAGACCAGTTGTGTAAATCTTTCTTCGTGATATGATTTTAGGGAAACCTATTCTGTGTTGTTCATTATCTGCATAATTCCCCAATAAACAAATTTATCGAAAGGAACATATGTCCGAAATTATTGTTATCACTTACCCCTCTGCTCTTGATTTTTGGCTGGATGGTACTTATCAATTTAGCGATCAATACCCTTATGCTTACCGAAAATTAGCGGATATTCCTAATGACTTTGCAAGTCCAATTTCAAAAGAAATCGTACAGGAACTCTCTTTCTGCCTGGGGTTGAACTCTCCCATTTCGTTCCTAGTATCCTCCGAAAGAAATCGTAAGAAATCTGCTTTATACCAGAAAATTTCCCGTCCTAAACACCTGCCGCCAAAAAGCTTCATTAAAATTGATTCGCGAATTATCCCGGCATTAGATAAATACGAAATATTCATGGCCAGCCCAGAATATTGTTTTTTGTGTGCGGTCAAAGATCACTCCTTAGGCCAGCTAGTTGAAATTGGAACAAACCTGTGCGCTATGTATGTAAAAGATCTGGAATGTTCCGCGCTCCAACATCCACGTCAGCCTTTGATAACTCAAAACTTACTTAGCAAATATGTGGCCGCTGCTTGCAATATGCCATATCATCGCAAAGCAATGGTGGCTGTAAAATATGTCGTTGATAATTCCCGCTCCCCTATGGAGAGCAAATTGGCAACAATCTGTTGCTTACCGCGAAAAAATGGTGGTTATGGAATAAAGCCGCCGAAGCTAAACTATGATATTGCCCATTCAATAGATAGTAAGGGGATTTTTGAACGGAATTCTAGTAATTGCGATTTTGTTTGGCCGAAAGAGCGGATTGTATTGGAATATGACAGCGATATGTTTCATGCAAATCCAGAACAATTTGCCTATGACAAGATAAAATACCGTGCATTAACAATCTCTGACTACAAAGTTTTCCCAATTGTAAAAAAGGACATCCAGTCTCTCGATCAACTAGACCATTTTTTCCTGTTGGTTCGATCTAAACTTGGAATGCGCAATCAATTAAGTGAATTTAAGCACTTTCGATATCAGCGTGAAATCGTATACAACGATTTGTTCCGGTCTTTCTCAAAATGATCTCCACTACTATAAAAATTCTGCTCAAAACTATCTCTTTTTTATGTCTCTTGTAATTATGAGAAGCAGATTTGCATAAAACTGCAACTTTTGTACAGTGTTTGATTGCGATACCTCATTTCAAGCGTACATAACTGTAGTTTTTGTGCGTTTTTGAGGCTGTTTTAAAAAAAATGTTTGCACAAAATCTGCAATTTTGTGCAAACATTTCAACTCGTACTATTTTTACCGTACAAAACCTGCAGTTTTGTGCAGAAACATCAGTGGTAATCACCTGAACTGTACAAAAACCGTTATTTTCTGCAAATTTTCTGGCATTGCATTTTCTACATACTCAATTTTTCGTAAGACGGATGATATAAACCCGTCGGTTCGTAAAATTCGTCGCCAATATAAGTAAAACCTAATTTCCCCAACAATTTCTTTGACGCAATGTTCTTTGGATTATGGCCTGCGAAAAGTTTTTGTGCCTTTAATTTTTTGAAAGCGTAATCCATAACGGCTTCTGCTGCCTCTTTTGCAAAACCTTTTCTCCAGAACTGCGGTCTTAAATGAAAACCAATTTCATAAACATCACCGGATTGACCATCAAAATGTTCGTTAGAATCGCACGATTCTGTATCTTTAACGTCTCTCAATGCATGATTTTCATGAGGTCTCAGACCGCAACAACCAACAAGTTCGCCAGTTGCTAATTTGAATATTGGCCAATACTGAACGCCATATTTTTCTCCATTAAAAATTTCTAAACCCAATCGGTTTTCAATATCTGCCGGGCGGAAAATTCCGGAAGCACAAATATATCTGGTAGCTTCCGGATTGCCCCAAAGGAGTTCTGCCAGTTCGTAATCTTCTGGCTTCCATTTGGAAAAACCGATTCGTTCTGTCGTTATAAAATAATTTTTGTTCATTCTTATACCCGTATTAGCCTTCGTTACCAATGTTGCCAAAAAATCTTTTGATTATTTTTTCTTTATCAGATTTCCCAGATTGTCCAGCGTCTTTATTATTGCATTTTTTCGCTTTTCATTTTCCACAGACTTTCCTCTCAATACTCGGAACTGGGAAATAATGTCCCTGGAATTCTTCCACAGGTTTTTCTTCAAGTCCGAAATTGTTTTTACATCATTTTCTTTTAAGTTTTCATACAACTTGTCCACAAACTCTTCCAATTCTTCCGGGCTCATGGTTTCAATAATGTTATTTAAATATCCACTAATTATCTTGCTAGAGAAGGTTTTTTCGACTTTATAAATAAAATGTCTGCCTAGAACTTTCCATGAAAACGGTTGATGCTGCATCAGAGAAATGCTGGAACTTTCAATGGTCAGATAATGGGCGTTTCCCATCAAAACTCCGACAATGGAAGATTCCGGAACAAAGGCCAACATTTTCTTTTCTATGTTTTTGTATTCCGGCGTCTCGCTCATATCGTTGATAAATCCAGGTCCGTCATTGTTAAAAACATATTGGATTCTTTCCTGAATTGGTTCTTGGCAATGAATGGCTGCCCATACCGCCAGATTTCCGCCTTTGGAATGGCCACCTAAATTAATCTGCTTTTTCGGATATTTTGCTGCGATGCTTTCCACAAACGCTGTGGCTTCCAACTGGGCAGGAGTTCCGTGAATAAAAGACATATTTAGATTTTCTTTCCAACCCACTAAAGTATTATCCGTTCCACGAAAGGCGATAAATATGGAATTTCCCGGAAGAAGAAAGGTCATGGCGCTGAACTGTTTTTCCATTTCTTCCGAATGTAGTTCAACGTAGTCGGTTACCTGAATCTTTTCAAATCGCGCATAGTCAGAAATAATTTCTGCTAGTTTCAGCGCGTCCTCCCGCATGATTTCCAGACCGCAGAACTGGTCTTCTTTCGGTAACGTTTTCGTTATTTCATAAGCCTCTTTCAAACTCTGTTGGTTTCCTTTCGCGCGAGCATAATTCACATAGGCAAGACAACAGAAAATCAGCCCATCGATTGCATTCAATCCGCTCTGTTCCAATGTAAGGTCTCCACGCCACTCTAAATAATCGAAAATATTCCCTTCCATGATTCCATTTCCTTTCTATTGTAATCTTATCATATTCCCATTCGCAGATTATACTTTTTTTCATATTCTGCAAATCTTATCGACAGTTCCCATATGGTGTGCTACTATTCTTTTCAAATTATTAAATGTGAGAAGTTTTGATTGAAATGATTAAATTTCTGATTATCTGCCCTATGGTTTTTCTGGCTGGATTTGTAGACGCCATTGCGGGCGGCGGCGGATTAATTTCCCTTCCTGCTTACCTGTTTGCCGGGTTGCCAGTTCATAACGCCATCGCCACCAACAAACTCAGTTCCGCCATGGGTACGACAGTTACAACAATAAAATTTGCAAAAAACGGATACATCAAACTACGCCAGATTATTACTTGTGTAATCGCAGCTATAATCGGATCCTCCATCGGTGCTAGAGTTTCCCTGACTGTGGACGATTATTTGTTTAAAATCATCATGCTGGTTCTGCTGCCATTTATCGCTTTTTATGTACTCCGAAAAAAGACGTTTATTGACCGAAAACCATATTCGGAAACAAAAACAATTATTTTAAGTACCTCCATCGCTTTCGTTTTGGGGGTGTATGATGGATTCTATGGTCCAGGAACAGGAACTTTCCTGATTTTGCTTCTGACAGCCGTGGCTCATATGGAGCTGACACGAGCAAACGGAACCGCGAAATCCATTAATTTGGCCACGAATTACGCCTCTTTGGCAGTTTACCTGATCAGTGGAAAGGTTATCGTCCTAACGGGCCTTATTGCAGGCGTTTTCAACATCGCCGGCAATTATCTGGGTGCAAGATTGTTCGAATCCAAGGGAGCCAAATTCGTAAAGCCAATTATGCTCATCGTTATCGCAATTTACATCGTGAAATTACTCACAGAAATTTTTTAGATTCCGCCTTCCCTTTCGTAATAAATAAGCTAATTGCAAGCATAAAAAAGCGCCTCCGTTGAGGCGCTTTTTCTCATTTACCATTCCATTTCTGCAAGAGCTGCGTTTTTATACGCTTCCTCGTCCGTTACTTCTTTTATTATTTTTATTTGTTCTGGAAATACGATTTCTTCATGCTCGTCATTCAACTCAATTTCCATAATAGCCTGATCATCCCAAAACGGATACACATCGATTTCGAAATACTGTCCTTCCCAAGTCAGGCAATAGCGGTTTTTGCGGATTTGATGCTTCGTAGTATCTGCTTCCATCAGCAATGTTAAATATTCTTCCGCAGAAAGCCGTTCTTCTACTTCGATTCGCTTCATGTCCGTTACTTTCCGCTTGGTTGTTTTATAGTAAATATAATTTCCGTTCTGTCCTCTTTGGCGAATTCGAACTTCTTCGTTTTCGTCTGCTTTCAAATAAGTCTGGATGATTTCAATTTTTTTGCAATTCGGAATATTCTCCAACCAATTTAAGTCTGGATATTCAATTAGGAATTTCCGCTCGATTTCAAAGGGTTCTGGTTCGCCTAAAAAGGTTGAAATCTCATCTATCAGAGCCACCATTTTTCCTTCAAAGTCCGTATCGTTATCGATAACTCTTAGGTGCGGATGACCGGTCCATGCAGAAATAATCTTGTCATCCAAAGCTGCCGCTTCTTCCAAAGTTTCCGTACGGGCGGTATTATTCTCCGTTGTGTAGAATTCTTCTGCTCCTTTTGCCGCGGTCACCAGATGGAAAACTGCGTCATAATGATCCCGAAGTCTTACCTCATCCGTTTTGATAAACTCCAGGGCCGCCTGAAACTCCTCGTCATTCATATAGGCTTTATTGTCTAGAGCTCCTCGGTCACAGACAATTAGGACTTTCTCTACTGGCATAGATTTCGCCGCGGCTTCGAAAACTTTTTCCTTTTCGATTTGCAGCTTCATCTGACATTTCTGATAATCACCATTGGAGCCGCAAGTCCATGGAGCAACACCGCCGGAAATTAATTCCGTAGCCGTCTCTGGAACAAAAAGCACCGTATAACCCAGCTGTGTAAACGCATTCTGTATCCAACTCATAGCAGTGGATTTTCCACCACAAGGGCCGCCTGTAATAACAATCTTATTAATATTCATATTTTCTTTTTATACTCCGCTTAGTATTTCCGATGGAGTCTGTCCGTTTCCAAACCCTTCTGGCGTCTGACCGCCATCTGGTGGGTTTTTTCCGCCGCCGAAACCGTCTGGCGGAGTTTGTCCATTTCCAGGCCCTTCCGGTGGCTGCATTCCTCCTGGTCCGCCCATTCTACCGTTCTCTGACATACTAGCACCATAAATGATTGTCGCCTTTTCGTCAATATAAGTTCCATCTTCCGAATCCAGAAGTTCATCACTTGGAGACTTGCTGGTTCCTGCAAGCTGACCGCCGTTGATACGGATGAATCCGTTGGAGTCAATAACATCTCCCTCACTTCCCAAGCTGGCAAAAATCGTCAGATGCCCATCATTCATCGTAAAGACAGATACATGGTCTTCATTAACGTTGATTCCATCGTCCTGTGAAAAGATATTTACATATCCGCTATCAATGGTCATGTGCAATTCACAATCTAATCCCTCAAAGGTAGTGCTGGTAATATTTAAGATTCCAGTTCCCGCTTCTTCGCCAGAAATCCGCATAGACTGGAAGCTATAGAAGGCACCATCCATTTTCCAAAGCTTCTTTTGAACGGTACTACCTTCTTTTTTGTATTTGTTTTTCAAAAGGCGAAATACATTGGCACCAGAGAAATTATTCTCTGTTCCATCAACAAGAATCACCTGTACGCCTGAGTTGCTCAAATCGGTTTCGTCCGTATAGGTTTCTCGGTCTTCCCAGGTATTATCGCATTCATAAACATCATGGAACACAATGGCTGGAGCCACAGTGCAAGTAACATCTGCGCCGTTTAAAATTGCAGTAACCTTTGCTTCTTCATTATCAAAAGTATCCTCTTCTTCGCCAAAGTCGAACCAGAGCTGTCCGTTAAAAGAGCCTTCCACAATATAAGTTCCCGGCTCCGTTATATGGATGACCGGATTGTTATAAGCTTCTTCTGCAGAGTGCATCATTTCCTCTGGCAAGTCATTTCCCAAAACCGGTAAGGTGCAAAAAATATAATCTTCCAAGCCTTCCGCAGTATATCTGGTTACCCATTCTTGTTCACCGTCATAATTTTCTTTTGCAAAATTTTCCGCCGGAATTTCCGGATAATATACGATGTCATGGGCGATGTACGCTGCCAAATCTTCTTCCGGTTCCGTTCCTTCATATTGTTCCCCTTCAAAAGAAGGATCCACTTTCCAAGTGTAATCAAATTCTTTTAATTCGGTTCCATCCAGGCTGGCACTGGTTCCCTTCAGTTGCAAGACGTGCGCATCTTGGTAAAGTCTTGTCACGTCCGTTGAGCCACTTCCGCCCGGAGCCTGCGTTTCATTGTGCAAAGAACCGCAGCCCGACAAAACCAAGGCTGCGGTTAACCCGATTATACATATAGGAATTATTTTTTTCATGTCCGTCTCCTCTTCCGTCTTCTGAGTTGTTTGGAAAACTGTAGCGCCGGATTATGAATTCCCTGTGTATTGTTTACGTCTTTTTGATGAAATTCATTGTTTGGGATAGCAGTTACAACTTGTATTCCATTTATCAATTTTCTTTCAGGAAAATGTCGCCGGAGGCGGTATCAATTTTTATCATACCCTTTCCATTTCCACATACATATTTTTTCCCGTCCATTTTCAAAGCCAAATCCGATCGGAAGTCCCCAGAGGCGGTGTCCATATCCAACGTAAAATTCGAATCGGCTGGAAGCTGTAATGTAACTTTTCCCGACGCTGTATCAATATCCATGTCATCGAAAGTTTTTGCCGCAACTTTTACGTCGCCAGAAGCCGTGCCTATGTTCGCCCTTTTCAACTTTCCGTTCTCGTTTACTTCTATTTTACCAGAAGCAGTATTCAGTTCCAGTTCCTCTGCCATTCCATCTAGATAAATGTCGCCGGAAGCGGTATCGATATTTACTTCTTTTGCGTTTCCAATAACTTGCACACTTCCCGATGCAGAATCCACATCTACTTCTTCTGCGGTCAAGTTCTCTACAAGAACTTCTGCGGAAGCAACATCAATTTCTACATCCTTTAACTGTAGGTTCTCTGGCAACGTTACCGTCAGATGTTTCTCAATTCCTATACTGAGAAGCTTTCCAGCACCATAAATTTTTATTCTTAACGTTGTTCCATCCAGCCACCAATGCATCTGCTGTTTCTCTTCCAGATCTTCTGGTGCATCTTCTTCAATTCGCACTTCGGAAACGTCCGCAGTTTTCACGGTAACACTACCTGCTGCCCAGTTGATATCCAGATTTTCGACGTTCTCTTTTATCTGCGCGGAGCCAACATGGTATTGTTCTTCATTGTCATAGGTAAAACTTTCCTTGATGGAGCATCCGCAAAGCAGAACTGCTCCCATAATTCCTACAATAAGTCCAACTATTTTTTTCATTTTTCTTTTCTGCCTTTCTTTATGAAGCCTATGATAACAAACACAATTCCCAGTAGCAAAAGGAAAAGGAAAGCCGTCCATTTCACATTTCCGTCGATTGTGTTGTAATTCCAAATCATAGGATGAAATTCCGGCCAAGAGATAACCGCTCCCGCCAGGAACGCAATTATGTTTACAATAGCAAAGATATATATGCCTGTGAGAATCAGACAGAATCCAGCCTTCGCCAACCCCCTGCATTTTGGAAACCGTATCAAGGAGAATAATGCCCATAAATAAACGAAAAGCGGCAGGGAGATTATGAAGGTGGTCTCAAAAAAACCCGGCTCCTTCACATATAGTCCAATACTCAGCATCATCAAGGCATAGGAACCGGTAAAGGCCGAGATAGTCCAAAGTCCTTTCTTCTTTTCTACCATGAGCGGTACAATGATCAAGGACGCTGCTACCAACAGAGCGGTCAGTACAATAAAGAACCAATCCAACCCATGACCTGTCGCCAGATTTACAATCAGGCAAACCAAAACCGGAATAACGAAAATAGCGGAAATAATCAAACCGGCGATGGTGGATTTTTTTCGGAAGAATTTCGCCTGATGACGGATAACTTCTTCCTTTTCGGTTTCTATGGTTGCTTCTATTTCACAGTCTTTCAGGCGCTTTAGAACCTTCGCGCAGTCCGTGCATTCCCGGAGATGAGTTTCAATCATTTCTCTGCTGGATGGACTGCAGACGTCGTCCGCATAGAGCGGAAGAAGATCTTTAATTATGTCACAATTATTCATCATTTTTTTCCATCCTTTCCTGAATTTTTAATCGAGCACGATGATAGGTAACTCTTGCCCAGTTTTCGGTCTTGGCAAATATGGTTCCAATTTGGGCGAAGGAGAGTTCACCGAACACTCGTAATTCAAATACCTCTCTGTAAGGGTCCTCGAGGCAGTGAAGAATCATGTGGATTCGAAAAGAGTTTTCCTTGTCTTCCAACTGTGATTCGAAACTTTCCTGTTCCGGAAGTTCTTCTGGCATTTGTTCGATGTGATTGCGCCTTCGCAGCTCATCGGTATATAGGTTCCGAGCGATGCTGCATAGCCAGGTTTCTACTTTGGATTCCCCTCGGAAGGTTGCTTTGTCCGATTTCATGACGCGAAAAAACGTTTCCTGCGTTATTTCTTCCGCTAGGTCTCGGTTTCCACAAAGCACCATCACGTAGGAGAACACTTGCATATAATAGCTGACATAAAGCTTCTCACATAGTTCCTTATCCACATTCTTCACCTCCCTTCCTTCAAGGTTCATAGATTAGACGGAGAAATGTGTCATTCGTTACAAAGATTATTCACCTTTTTAAAAAAGGGAAGGCCAGTAGAAAAAACTGGCCTTTGGTTTTTTTATATATCGTTTATTCTTAAACAGTTACTTTTCCCGCAAGAATATTGTTGTAATCTTCCAGATTTTTCTTAAGAAGATTTGGAATATCCAGTTCATACGGACATCTGGTCATGCATTCTCCGCATTCCACACAGTTTGCTGTTTTTTTCATCTCTTCCTGCCAGAACTCAGATAGCCATCCCTGACTTGGAGCTCTTCGGATCATCTGGGACATTCTTGCGCAGTCGCTGATTCGGATATCAACCGTACAAGGGGCACAATATCCACATCCTCTGCAAAAATCTCCTAAAAGTTCTTTCCGGTCTGCTTCGATAAGCTGGCTCATCTCTTCGGTATATTCCGGCTCTTCTTTAAAGAAGGACAGCCACTCATCCAGTTCGCTTTCCCTTTGAATTCCCCAGATTGGAAGGACATTGTATTGGAGCATGAAGGCCATGCAAGCTTTAGAATTGGTAAGGAGACCACCAGAGAGACCCTTCATAGCGATAAATCCCATTCCTTTTTCTTCACATTTTTTCACAAGAGCAATGTCCCGGTCGGATGCAAGATAGGAAAACGGGAACTGAAGGGTTTCATATAATCCACTTTCCACGATTTCTTCTGCGATGCCGATTTTATGCGCAGTAATTCCGATATGACGGATTTTTCCCTCTTTTTTTGCCTCTAGCATTGCCTCGTACATTCCAGTACCATCCCCTGGTTTATAACAACGATCTACACAATGGAACTGGTAGAGATCCAAATAATCCGTTTTGAGAAGATCCAAGGAAGTTGCCAGATCTTTTTTGAATTCTTCCGGAGTGGATGCATGGGTTTTCGATGCAATATACACCTTATCTCTCATGCCTTCAAAAGCTGCGCCAACCTTTTCTTCACTGTCGGTATAGGCTCTGGCCGTGTCAAAAAAGGTCATACCATTTTCATAGGCTTTTCTTAAAAGTATTACCGCATATTCCTTTGAAACTCTTTGAATCGGCAGCGCTCCGAACGCGTTCTGCGGCGTAACAATTCCTGTATTTCCCAATGTAAGATTTTTCATTGTTTTTCTCCCTTGCTTTTTTACCATTATAGAAATTGGCAAAGATTTTGTCATTATTTTTTTGTTTTTCGTACTTTCCATAAAACCTATATGATGGTGCAGGATTGATTCCGTGATTCCATCTCTCAGAAGAAGGAGATTTTTGCCGATGTAAAAAGTGAAAATGTTCGGAAGAAGCTCATCATTTTCGTTTTTGTACTAGGAAGTTGGATGAATCACCCATTTATCTTCATTTTTCAATTCTGACCAGCTTTTTACCACACACTGCTCCTCTTTTTATTTCTGGTGGGGGTATAAATGGCCGTTTAACCTGATATTTTAGCTATTTTCCTCTCATTTTCCACAAAAAAATCCCTATGTTTTAGGCCAGTGGGGGCATTTTATGGAAATTCTCCCCCACCAGTTCGTAAACAACACTCAGCATGTGGGATTTTTTGTCTTTTTTTATTTTTTTAGCTAAAAATGCGGTGAATTCACCCCCACTAGCTGCGTTTTTATATACATGGTGTGGGCGTGGCCATAAATTTGGAACTTACCAAAACAAAAAACAAGATCCATCGGACCTTGTTTTTGTTTTGCTGCTTTGTTTATCTTTTTTTATATTGTTACTATATTAAATAATAATATACACTCCATATTGCTTTACCGGAATAATTCTTTACTGTTAATCTCCCCAAAATCTATCTTTCCTTCTTTTTTCCAAGTAAAAGTATTACTGCACCTATGAGACCAATCACGCCTGCTATCATTACTATATAAGCCAAATAGCTCTCCATTAACCCAATATAATCCATTGACGGATTCCATGGCTCATCAGTAAAAGCTCTTTCTGATACGTGCCACTTTCCAACATTTCTTTCTAAACGAGCGATTACTTCATCTGTAAGCGATACTGCTCAAAAAGTTCATAGTCCGCTTCTGTTATTTCCAGACTTTTATCGATTGTCAAAAACACTGTTTCATGTTCTCTATAAATTGGCATATAGTAAACATAATTTGAACCTTCAATAAGTTGCTTTAAGGAATCCGCTGTGACCGTTTTCTCATTGAAAAATATGGTTGAGTGTCAACAAAAATTTTTTGTGTTCTTTCAAAGTTCAGTTCTTCCAAAGCGAGTTCACCATCTTGATATGGCACACAGCTCTCTTCCATGATGATTTCCAGATCTCCATGCACCTCATCCACTGTATCTGCTCCTGAATAATACGCTGGATAAGTATTAAGACTTCTAAATAAAAGCAAAAAGAACATGAGCAATAAAGCTACATGTCCTAGTATAAAAAATGTTTTATGATTTTTCATATCTGCTATCCCCATCTTTCTCGAAATGACACTTCAATTTCTGGTGGGAACTCAGATTTATTATTCATATTATGTATAAATAATAATGCGATTAATAATATTTGTCAACCAACGGCCTTTTAAGTTTCTTCATCCATTTCACCATTTTCTATAAAACAAATCCGGAATAAAGCCTTTTCAACATTTTTCCAGAACGATAACGAAAATCTTGAGCGTTTTTAGAGCAAAACCAGTATTTTTAGCTTAAACTATTATTTCCACGCGAAATCATTTATTTTTCAAAGACAATATTACTTAAAGTTGAACAACCCACCATGTTCAGCGGGTCATATTGGTAAGTTTTTGTCTATGCGTCGTAGGCTTTGTGCTTTCGCACTCGCCTCCTCCTTGTTCGAATCCCACCTGGGAACTTGGCAGACAAAAACGAGGTTCCACTGGAACCTCGTTTCGTCTGAGCGGAGACGGTGGGATTCGAACTGGGTCCCAAAATAAAAACATTATAAGAAAGGGGGTTTGAAGAGATGTCGCTCTCTCCGGGAACCAAAAAAGGAACCACTTTTTAGAAGTGTAAAAACCTTATAAAATCAGGCTTTTTTGCCATTTTTAGCGATTATTTTATCCAGGAACCAAGAAATCTTTTCCTATTATAGTTGTTTATAAGGATTGACAGACACATTGCTTTGTTGCACTAAGTATTAATCCAATCAAAAAAGCCCAAGATTTTAGGAGGTTTTTTTCATGAATAATACAATAAGTTTAATAATCATAAATGATTAGTAGCACTGCAAAAAAAAGATACTGATTCAGTATCTTTTTTATTAGCAAACACAACCGTCGTATATCTAATTGTGTTTGTTGTTCTTCTGTGTTCTGTCGAAGATGTAGAAACAATCACACAATTATTGGCGGTTTTTCCGAAATCTATTTAGTTCTGCTGAATTCTTTCTTATATTTTTCCTTCTACCTTAACGAAGTCTTTTGCGGTTTCTTCTCCACGAAGAACTCTTAAAACGCCTAGCGCAAGTGACTCCATTTCATTTTCACCTGGATAGATAAGAACAGGGGCAATATAATTAATTCGTTCTTTTAGCAATCTGGTAAATAATTCAGAATTGGCAATTCCTCCCGTTATCAAAATGGCATCCACTTTTCCCATCACGGTAGTGGCGCATGCCGCAATATGTTTGGATACTCCCAAAGCCATTGATTCATACACTAGTTTTGCATATTCATCTCCATTTTTGATCATCTCTTCTACTTTTCTTGTATCATTTGTTCCGAGATGATCCATTAGTCCGCCCTTCCTTTTTATTCTGTTCATCATCGATTTTTTATCATACTCTCCCGAAAACGCCATTTCTACTACCTGGAATAATGGAAGACCTCCTGTTCTTTCAGGAGAGAACGGCCCCTCTTCATCACTGACAAAGTCTATGATCTTTCCCATCGAATGTAATGCGACCGATGTGCCTCCGCCCAGATGTACGGTTATGACATTTGAATCCATATAGCTATTTCCGGTTTCCTTTTCCCATCTTTTTGCTGCTGCCCTCATATTGAGATTATGTCCAAGTGCCTTTCTTCTCATTTCTTTAAATCCAGTTATTTTTGTCAATGGGATCATTTCATCTACGGTAACTCCGTCATAAACAAACGCTGGAATACAAAGCATTTTACTGAGCTCGTAAGCGATTGGCGCTCCGAGATTTGACGGATGTTCATTCTGCGGATTGTTTTTCAGCTGCCAGACCATATCTTCATTGATTTTATATGCTCCTGCAGACACCGGTGGCAGAAGCCCTCCTCTGCTGACGATCGCAGTCAGCTCCGAAAGTTCAATCTCGTGTTTTTTTAGACAACGCTCTATCGTTTCTTTTCTGAATTCGTACTGATCCATTATGTCTTCATACATGGATGTTTCTTCCGCGCTATGTTCAATGCTCTCAACGAATTCTGGCGATGCGTCATTATAAACCGCAATTTTCGTTGATGTGCTTCCCGGATTGATAACCAATATTTTATCCATAATAATCCTCCTTTTGTGATTACATAAACCCTCAAGGGCGTCTGATCAGAATGTTCAATACCAGAGCAACTATTGCAAGCACCATTAGAAAAACAAATGTCATAGAATAACCGCCTGTATTATTCATCAAGACATTTGAAAACGTCGCAATAAAAGATGTCCCGAGCAGGTTAAAGTTAAGAACACTGAAGTTAGTAACAAAGTTTTTTGTTCCATAGAATACTGAGACAAATGTTGTAACACTGATCGGACAAGATCCATAGGACAGTCCTGCCAGACACAGGCCGATTGCACATAGCGCTACAGAAGATAAAAGCACAGATCCAAGAATCATACCGGTAGCAAGAATCGTCAGCGCGGCCGATATCAGCATGCCTTTTCTGCATCCTAAAAAATCAAAGAGTATTCCCGAATATGATCCGTCCCAAACCGTTACATACAGAAAACAATCCGACAAAGAACGTCGCTGCCGCAGCCCCTATACCAACTGACACCGCCAGATCTTTTGCGAAGCTGATAACGCTGTTCCCTGCAGAGGCGAGGAACATAATGGACACAAAAGCCATCCAGAAGGCCGGTCTTTTTACCATCATTAGGGTTGGTAGATCTTTTGTCTCTATCGATTCCCTCCGCCTAACATTATCCTTTGTTTCAGGCAACGGGGTATTTTCTTTCGGCTTTTTTACGATAAATGCCGAAACAGCCAAAACGGTCCCTAATGCAATTCCGATAAAGAGAAGCGTTTTTCTCCATCCAACCTCGGGAAGACGGAACATTGTTTCTGCAAGACTTCCCAAAAGAAGGGTCGATGCACCTCTTTCAGACAGACTGATGGAACTGGAGCGGCTGTACGGGGAATACCACGTCCACGCCCTCTGTGATGCGCTCGAAGTATCCCGTGGCACTTTTTATAATCATATCAAGCGAAATTAGCGGGAAAACACCATCTATGCAAAGCGGCGCGAGATGCTCAAAAAGCGGATCCTCGAAATCGATGAAAGTGCCGGCCATGTTTATGGGCCTGCAAAGATCACTGCTGTCTTGAAAGATACTGGTGTTCCTGTCTGTGAGGAAACCGTCCGGGATCTCATGCGGGAATTAGGCCTACAGAATGTCCGGTACGGTGCAAAACGACTGCATGAAAAAGAAGAACTCCAACACGCCAAAAACCACCTGAACCAGAATTTCAGTACCGACCGACCAAACGCAGTCTGGGTTGGAGATGTGACTTACTACCGGCTAAAAGGGAAGGAATATTATATATGCGTCATCATGTATCTCTTCTCAAGGAAAGTCATTGCCCACAAGATCGGAATGCGCAACAACACTCATCTCACAAAAGCGACCTTCCTGATCGCTGTCCAGAATAGGCAGCCTGCTCCCGGCCTCATTTTCCACAGTGACCAGGGCACCAGTTACCGGTCCTATACTTTTCAGAAATGCCTGGCCGGATACCAGGTCATACAGTCATTGTCCAGGCCACATACTCCGAGGGACAACGCCCCGATGGAATCTTTCTTTGCCAGTCTCAAGAAGGAAAAGCTTTATCGCATCCAGTATCGTTCGCCCAGGGAATTCTATGATTCCGTTGATGCCTATATGAACTGGTATAATATATCCCGCCCTCATCAGAACTTGCATTACAAAACTCCAGATGCCATTGAGGAAGAATACTATGCAGGTGCTGCGGATCAGAAGCTTTAGGATTAACAAAAAGTGGGACACGTGGGTTCGGATCTGACCGTTTTTAACTGTTTTGTTTTCTGTTTTTGATTGTTTTGTTTTTTTCAGTCGGCACTCCCAAACCCGAAAAACGGCTCCGTATAAAGGAAAAATGTCAAACCTGACCCGATGGGGGTTCAGATTTGACATGGTATTCCAAAAGAAATAACAACTTTTATTCCAATTCATCATCATTGCATCATTCTATAAATTTCAGACAAATATGAATAAGCCTGCTCTGATGGACCCCGGATTCTTTAGATTTTTACATTTATAGTGACTAATCGCGACTCATGTTCATAGCAGATATTGCTGCCAGGCAGATTGAAACGAACTTCTCATCCGAAGAGGATCCTCTACTGGAAAAGACGACCGGATGTGTGGTTCCAACCAGAAATCCACCTAACCGACTGCCGCACAAAACCATCATGGCTTTGCCCAAAATATTACCGGCATGAATGTTCGGAGTCAGCAGAATATCGCACTCTCCGGCAATCGAAGAATTGTATCCTTTAAACTCCGCGATTTCTTTATCGCAGGCACAGTCAAAAGAAACCGGTCCGTCTACGATACACCCCGTAATCTCGCCGCGTTTCCACATCTGCTTCAGCTCATCTGCTTCCAGTGTTTCTGGCATTTTCGGATCCACTTTTTCCTTACAAGCAAGTATCCCGACCTTCGGGCAGTCCCAACCAAGAGAACGCATTGCGTCAACCGTATTCTGGATGATGTCTCGTTTTTGTTCCAATGTCGGATAATTGACCATGCCGCCATCGACTGGTACATAAATCCTTCCTTTTGATGGAATCTCATGCGCTGTAAAGACGCTGATGGTGCCGCTGCCCGGATTTCGCAAACCGTGTTCTCTATCCACAACTGCTTTCAGATACACGCTTGTATCCAGCTTTCCCTTCATCAGGACTTCCGCTTTTCCTTCATGGATCAGATCAACGGCCTTCCAAGCCGCAGCTTCATCGTCCGGGGTATCAATAATATCTTCCTCGGGAACGTTCAGACCAATTTCCGTACAAACCTTTTTGATTGCATCTGCATGGCCGACCAGGATTGATTTGGCCACCCCTCTCTCAACTGCCATCTTGACAGCGCCGAGCGTATGGTCGTCATTTGCGGCTGCTACAACCACACGGCTAAGTTTTTCTTTGCCTTCCAATTGTTTGATGATTTCGTCAAAACCCGTGTAGGTCATTTTATCCTCCTGTTGCGATTCCGCAGTCTAAGCGCTTCTTGGATCAGTGGCATCATCGCGGCTGCTTTTTCTGCAGGATCCATAGAATTTACCAGAACAACAATGAACAGCATAAATCCGTCATACTTGCCATAGGTGTCAATACAACGCTGTACTTCTGCAAAGCGTTCTTCCAAAGACGCATCTGCCCTAGCCGGTTTTCCATTGGAATCGTACCCGCCCATGATGGTGATGCGGTCTCCATATTCCTGCAGGATCTTTCTGATGTCATTCGTCGGCTGCACGGACGTCCAACCTTCCACGCCTGTATCAATCATATCTTCAATATAGTCCTGGAAGTAGCCGCACGTATGCTGGATTGGGATCATATCCAGTTCTTTCACAGCATTGTGAAGCCGTTTATGATATGGCTTGATCAGTTTCCGATATGCTTCCCGTGATACAAACGGACCTTTTTCCGTTGCGATATCATCATAATTCGTAAAGGAATCTGGATGAAAATAATCTTTCACTTTACGTGCAATCGCAATCTTATAATCTGTCAGTTCCTCGAAAAAGGCTTGTACTTCCTCTGGTTCTTCTACCAACGACATCAACGCATCTTCAAATCCCATCAATGTGGCCAACCGTTCAAAAATGCCATTTCCACAACCATAGTTTAGCGCCTGCATTTTAGGATCATATCTACATTTTTTCCATTCTTCTGCGCTGACCGCATCCCAGTCAAAATCATTTACATTCGGAATCTTAACGATATCTCTCCAGTGTAGGAAATTATCAATATTTAGTGGAGGCAAAATGGTAGTATCTGCCATTGCCGCTCCACCTCCAGACGCAGGACAAACCCATTTGATGCCGAATGCATCCAGGCCACCACCTTCCGGTCCTTTTTCGAACCAAGGGCCTGACACGATTCCAAATCCAATATTAGCACAGTCCGCTGCGACAACCGGTGTATATTCCGTTTCTTTATGCTGCAGACAATTCAAGTAGTTTTCTTTCGGATTCATTCCCATGTTCTTTTCCCTCCGGGTTATTTGGTCCCAGCAATTCCCTTTCAATAGATCCGGAGGAGCCTCCATGGCCGCGCCGATGTATTGAAGGAAGAGAGGCATGAAAGTATTTGATTATTGTCACATAATACTTGGAAGCCAGGTTGCTAGTGCAGGGAACACGCAAATCAAAATCAGCACTATAAATTCCCCAATAATAAATGGTGTAACCCCTTTGAAAATCGTTGCAACCGGTTTTTTTGTAATTCCTCCAAGCGCAAATACGATCATTCCTACCGGCGGGGTCATCATGCCGATGCTCATTACTACGA
>JAKSRL010000020.1 GCA_024403635.1 Lachnospiraceae bacterium
TATACTGCTGCGAAAATTTTCAGTTTACAGAGGCGATGTCACTTTTCCAAATTCTGATTTGTCTACCACCCGTATTTATACACTGTGTATAATCTTTTCGCCCTCGTATTGCTATTAAAAATTCTATCGTTTATAATTGGAAAATCGTTGATTTGGTGAAAATGGCTCTTTAAGAGCTTTAACCCCTGATAATTAGATAACGTTCTCGTTGGCGCTAAATTATGAGACTGGATAATAAGGAAGAGACGTAAAGGAGGAAATATTATGGAACAGATTACAGCAAAAACACCATGGAAAGATCATCTTGGAGTATTACCTTTCCATCTGGATTATTTTGAAGGAACCATGTACGAAGGTATCAAAAAGTCAGCGGAAGCATATCCAAACAATATTGCCTTTGACTTTATGGGACGTTCAACAACATATAGAAAGATGCTTACGGAGATTCAGCGCTGCGCAAAATCTTTAAGAACTTTAGGCGTAAGAGAAGGCGACAGAGTTACCATTGCCCTTCCAAACTGCCCTCAGGCAATCTATGCTTTTTATGCAATCAACTGTATCGGTGCAGTTGCCAATATGGTTCATCCTCTTTCTGCAGAGAAAGAACTGGAATTTTACATTAACAAATCAAACAGTGTAACGGTTATTACGTTAGATCAGTTTTACAATAAGTTTGAAGCCATCCGTGAGAACACAAAACTTGTAAATATCGTTATTGCAAGCATCAAGGATGAACTTTCTCGTCCAATCCGTGCAGGATATATGCTGACAGAAGGCCGTAAAATTCAGAAGATTCCGAAAAATGCACCAATCGTACGTTGGAATGATTTTATGAACATCGGAAAATCCTGCTTTTGGAATTATGAAGTAAGTAAAGCTGCAGATGAGACCGCGGTAATTCTTTACTCTGGTGGAACCACTGGAACCACGAAAGGTATTGAGCTGACAAACAAGAACTTTAATGCTTTGGCTCAGCAGATTGTTGGTGTGAATCCGATGTTCCGTCCGGGAGACAAAATGCTCGCAGCAATGCCTATTTTCCATGGTTTTGGTTTAGGCGTATGTATCCACTCCATGCTTTTCAACGGCGGACGTTGTATTCTGGTTCCAAGATTTACAGCCCAGAGTTATGCAAAACTGATTACAAAATATCAGTGTAACTTTATTGCCGGAGTACCGACTCTTTATGAAGCTCTTCTTCGTCTTCCGTCCATGGAGAAGGCAGATCTTAGCTGCCTGAAAGGCGTATTCTCCGGCGGTGACTCTTTAAGTATTGAACTGAAAAAGAAATTTGATAAGTTCCTGTATGATCATCATGCAACGATTCAGGTTCGTGAAGGATACGGAACAACCGAAACCGTTACAGCATGCTGCCTGACTCCGCCAGCCATGGCAAAAGAAGGAAGTATTGGTGTTCCATTCCCGGATACTTTTATTAAGATTGTTAAACCAGATACCGAGGAAGAACTTCCTTATGGTGAAGAAGGCGAAATCCTTCTGGCAGGACCTTCCATTATGAAAGGCTACATGGAGGCTCCGGAAGAGACAGCAAGAACCTTAAGAAAGCATGCAGACGGACTTACATGGGTTTACACGGGCGACTTAGGATATATGGATGATGAAGGTTTCGTATACTTCAAAGGCCGTTCTAAGAGAATGATCATCAGCTCCGGTTACAATATTTATCCGGCACAGATGGAAAATATCTTAGATTCAAACAAGATGGTTCATATGAGCTGCGTTATTGGTGTTCCAGATTCCTATAAGATGCAGAAGGTTAAAGCTTTTGTTGTTCTGAAACCGGAATATCCAAAGAATGAAGACACCTGGCTGAAACTTATGGCCTACTGCAAGAAACATATTGCAAAATATGCGATGCCGTATGATATTGAATTCCGAGATACTCTGCCGACAACTTTAGTTGGAAAGGTTGCATACAGAATTCTTGAGGAAGAGGAATTGGCAAGGATGGCGGCAGTTTCTGAGGAAGAAGAATCTGTACCAGATGCAGCAGAGTATAAGAAAGAGAAAATTGACGAAGCTGTAAAAGCTCTTGAAGAAGAGGAAGCAGTAGAAGCTGAGAAAGCGATAGAAGAATAATTCTGAGGTATTTCCCCGGACAAAGATAGACTTTTGGGAGACATTCTCCGGAAGTTGCGTACATTTATAAGAACTTGCGAAAGAAGCCGCTAAATACTATAATGAGTAGAATTTAGCGGCTTGTTTTTTAGGAATTCTTGGGGAGAAAAGTTTTAGCGAACGAGCTCTGGGAGGTATTATGAGCAAAGAAAAAGAACGTCGTAAATTTGGTGACCGTTTTGACGGAAAATTAATTAGAAAGATTGATCCGATGCATGTCATCTGTCCGATTCTTTATCCAAATCGATGTGATAATGAAGCCTATATTGCAGAGCGTATTGATATGGCTCCGATTCGAGCTTATATTGAGAAACTCAATAAAGAAGAAACAGATTTTCCATATACTACATTCCATATTATCGTTACAGCAGTTCTGAAAACATTAATACTCCGGCCGAAGCTGAATCGGTTTGTTGCGAATAAACTGATGTACCAACGGAATAAAACGGTTGCTTCCTTTGTTGTAAAGAAACTGTTTTCGGATGAGGGAGAAGAGGCTTTGGCTTTAGTCGAAGCAAAACCGGATGACACCATGAAGTCGATTCATCAAAAGCTTTTCCAACAGATCACCACGAGTAGAAGTGATGTGCTTGATAAATCTTCGGAAAGTATGGACATTGTTAGCAGAATGCCACGTCGCATAACTCGCGCTTTCTGTGAGTTTATCTGCTTTTTGGATAGAATCGGTAAATGCCCGAAAGGCTTAATTGAAACCGATCCGTATTATACCTCGGTTGTTTTATCAAACCTGGGTTCTCTGCATCTGCACAGCGGATATCATCACCTGACGAACTGGGGTACATGTTCCCTGTTCTGTATCGTCGGTGAAATCAAGAAAACTTCTTATGTAAAAGAAGATGGCACGGTTGGGGTAAAAGAAACCATTGACTTAGGACTTACGGTGGATGAACGTTTAGCAGATGGTTATTACTGTGCAAAATCGATTCGTCTTTTAGAAAAACTTCTTGCAAATCCGGAATTGTTAGAACTTCCGATGTGCGAAGAAATCGACTATTAATTTAATGGCGATACTATGAAACTTTCGTTGCCTATGATCGCAGAGAAATTAAACTTTGCGGTCTTATCGGAACTCCCGAAAGGAGCGTCAAAAGAATTAAGATTAAACCGGCCGGTATTTTATACCGACGAAAAAGTGCTTAAGGCCGATACATTATATATATGTAAAGGCCTGAGTCTTCCTGCAAAAATATCTGCAGAGGACGGTTGCGCCCTGATCTGCATCGGCTTTCCAGAAAAAACAGCATCAAACAGAGCAATTAACGACATTCTTATTTTAGATAAGGATGTTGATATTTTTAAGCTTGGAAATGCGGTCAATAAGATTTTTGACTTCTATGATAATCTGGAAGAGGAACAAAAACTCTTATCCGGCGAGCTGAATCCGACGGCGGTTTTAGCAGGTTTATTAAAGAAATCCATTGAAACAGGTTCCTTAGACCGCAGAAGCTTGGATAGTGAACTGAAGCAAGTTCTGGGCTGGAGCAACACGGGAGATTTTAAGGTCCTTCTGGCCAGAGCTAGTAGCCAAACGAAGTCCTCCCTGGGAGCCTTTTGCAAAAGTCTGATTAACGAATATCCGGGAATCATCGCTTTCGTATATCAGCAATCCATCGTAATCGTTACAAATCTTTTCCGGAAGTTTCAAGAAGAAAATTACCAAAAGCTGTTGCAGTTCCTTCAAGAAAATAATTATCGGATTGGTATCAGCAACGGATTTTCATCGATTTATGATACCGGAATGTTTTATCGCCAGGCTCGGATTGCCTTAGACTTTGGCGTTACGCAAGAAGCGGAGAAGTTGGATGCTGCACCGCAACAGCCGGAAGATTCGGGGGAACGGTTACCGGAAACTCCGGAGGAAGCCCAAATTCCGGAAATATTTTATTTTAGCGACTTCGCTTTATCTTATATTCTGGATAAGGCCACAGAAGAGTTTGACCAACATGAACTGAGTTCTCCGATTTATTTGCGATTGGAGAAATATGATAGAGAATACAATACGGATTATCTGAAAACCTTAAAGGTTTATCTCTTTAATAATCAAAACGCGGTGCAGACTGCAAAAGATCTTTACATCCACCGCGCTACCATCATTTACCGAATTAAGCGTATTTGTGAAATCGGCCAGACGGATCTAGCCGATCCACAAGAATTACTTCATTTATATTTGACATTTCAATTGCTGGAAAGATAGTTATGCCATCTCTTCCAGCTTTTTCTTTAATGGTTTGAAAGCGGAATCTACTTTTTCCGGCTCTAAATTCAGAACCGTTTTTTCCATTGGGCACATATCGGTGCCAGCCCGGTTAATAATATAAGGGACGACTTCGCCTATCGAATACTCAAATTCCGGATGGATGGTTTTTGCAGCTTCTAAAACGGCGAAAGAATGCTCGCTGGTCATCTCTCCATAGATTTTTGCTGCACCAGAACTGATCAAGAGCATGGCAGCCGCTTTTCCGATAACACGGTCAGCTACGATAGCCCCTTGGAAGAAGTGATAGTCTTCCTTCATACGGTCCATAACCGGAGCGATGCCTTTTTTATCGGAAGTGTAAATGTTGGAAGTGACCGTAATATAAGAACCAGGGGTTTCCTTATCTGGAACCGGGAAGGTTTTCTCTTCTGGGAGAATGGCTGCGAAGGTAGTTCCTTCCTGTTGTAAAATGTGAATTGCATCTACGAATTTCATAATTATTGATCTCCTTATTCATCTAAAAGAACGGCGGCCAGAGAATTATCTTTCGCATAGGTGTTCATGTTGTACAGGAAGAGGACGTCCGTAATTTCTCCTTCGGTAATCAGCTTGCCACAGTCATCACTGTAATACCGAGGATCGATAATGGTAATAGACTGATAATATGGAAGCAGGAACTGAAGGAACGTATTCGCATAAGAGTCCTTAAAAATCAGCAGGTTCCGGCCGTTCAGGTTAGTAGTTTTAATATTAATCTGCGGATGGTTACCGCCTAAAAATACTTCATATTTATTCTTTTGCTCCAAGGCAGAGCTATTGTAGATGGTTGCGCTCTTCTTTTGCTGGTCTACATATTCTACAACGTACTGGAAGTCTTCCACTTTTGGCATGTAAATGTCGATGGAATCCTTTGCGGAGAAGTCGCCACTGTTGGAAGCCATAGTACCCGTAAAGTCATCTGCTACGGTAATAATATCGTAATCGGAAATCAGCTCGGATGGATCAATGTCTAGATCAGGTATCATCGCTTCAAAGGCATATTTGGAACCTAAGCTGGTCCAATGGTGATCACTCTTGTAATAGATATATTCTTCTTTATGGGCCTTTAATGTGTCTGTCAGGTCCACATAATTCAGAGAAATGCTGGATAGTTTCTGAATATAAGCTAAATCTTCTTTCTGGTCACGAATCGGTGCATTTGCCGGCATAAGCTGATCACAGATACTGACCGCATTCGGTACTACTGTCATTACGATGTTCAGGTCCGGATAGGAGTTCGCAAAAAGACTGATGGCCGCAATATTCTTGCTGTACGAAGGTTCTAAAGGAGTAGCTGCGTCTTCAATTAAATATCCGTTTTTCCCTAAGTAAACGCCATTGGAAGTCTGACGGCCTAACAGACGATCCGCGCCTAACTTTATCTGAATCCAATCGTCACGAAGTGGGAACTGGTCTGCTACAAAGCTGTCCGCCTGAGTCATGAACTTACCACTCATTAAATTATCCACGGTCAGTTTCGGAGCCTGAGCCAGCATGCGGTTTTCAGATTCACTGAAGGACTTGCTGTGCATGATAAGAAGACATGCATCCGCGATAATAATCACGATTGCAAAAATCAGCAGAACATATTTGAATATTCTTTTTTGTGAAGCGATTCTTTCTTTCATAAACCGTCCTTAGAACCGGAAGTACAGGAATGGGTTGTAGGTTGCATTTACCAGATACGCAATGGATAAAATGAAAATTGCTGCGTAGACAACCACGCCGATAATCTGGAAGCCGATTCCTTCTTTGGAAACAATTTTTGTAAACAGTTTTGTAACTACCGGAGTAGAACAGATTCCACAGATTACCAGCAGAATAATGTTGTTTCTCAGGTAGAATAAAGTTGAGGCATCGATAAAAGCGTTGCCTGTGAAACCAAACATGGACAAGAAGTTTCCGCCCAGGCTGGATAAATCGGTGGAAGTGAAAATCAGCCAACCGATAATAAATAGGATAATCGTGTAAAGATGCTGGATAAATTTCGGGAGCTTGGCTAAGCCTTTGCCCCAGATATATTTTTCCAATAACAGTAGGATTCCGTAATACAGGCCCCATAAAATAAAGCACCACGCAGCGCCATGCCAAAAGCCGGTCAGCAGCCATACAATCATGATGTTACGGATATGCTTTAATGGGCCAACACGGTTTCCTCCTAACGGAATATAAACATATTCCCGGAACCAGGTGCCTAAAGAAATATGCCATCTACGCCAGAATTCTGTTGCACTTCTGGAAATGTACGGATAGTCGAAGTTCTGGACGAATTCAAAGCCTAACATCTTGCCTAAACCGATGGCCATGTCGGAATAACCGGAAAAGTCAAAGTAAATCTGGAAGGTATAGGCGATAATGCCAATCCATGTGGAAAGAACTGCCCTGTCCGGAGAAGTGGCAAATATCGTATCGAACAGCATGCCTACGTTATTGGCTAACAGAACCTTCTTCGCCATACCGATGATGAACCAGACAACGCCTTCGGAAATTTTATCCAAAGAAATCTCCCGGTTGTTCAACTGGGTTTCAATATCTACGTAACGGACAATCGGTCCGGCAATCAACTGCGGGAACATAGAAATGTAAGCACCAAAGCTGATAATATTTTTCTGTACCGGAATGTTTCCTTTATAAACATCAATTACATAAGACAAGGTCTGGAAGGTGTAGAAAGAAATACCTATCGGCAAAGCAATGTTTCTTATCGGAAGAGATGTATGGAATAAACCATTGATATTTTCAACTGCAAATCCATAGTACTTAAAGAAGCAAAGGAGCCCCAGGTTGATAATAATGTTGAAAATAAAAGCAATGATTTTCAGCTTCTTTTTATTTTCCTCTTTGTAGTAGGCGATGCTGCGGGCCGAAAGGTAGTTGAAAACAATGCTGAATATCATCAGCAGAATATAAACCGGCTCGCCCCATGCATAAAAGATGAGGCTCATGATCAGCAATATTAAATTTTTGAATTTCTTTGGTACGACGTAATAGAGAATTAACGTAACCGGAAGAAATATGCAGATGAAAAATAAACTGCTGAATATCATCCTTAGTTCCCCGCAACGGCTGCCTTAAAAGCAGCGTCAGTCTTTTCTGCATTCGCACTGACTACGAATAAAATGTAGCTACCTTGCTGGTCAAGTATATAGTTCTGACAAAGAGCATACTGTTCCGGAGCATAGCCTTCGAAGGTATTCTCTTTGGTTTGTTGTCTCGTTTGAATCATTTTTATCAGGTTTTCTGCCTGGTCGGAAGATTTTGTTTTTACAAGAAGTACTTCGTCTGCATCCATGTTGGAGTTTGGCGCATACAGCAGAACTCCGTCATATTCTTCTGCATTCTGGTTGTAATATTTTTTGAAGAAACGGGATGTACTTTCCGACATTCCCTTTGATTTTATGGTGGCTTCTACTTTCGCTTTTACGGTAGAAAACGGTACATTGCTTTCCGGTTTCTGAAGAAAGATAAAGTAAACAATGGCGCCAACCAGAGCTGCCACCAGAAGGACTCTTATGATTACGAAGAATACGTTTTTAGCCTTCATTTATTTGATCGTTTACTATCTGTGTGATGATTTCTGAGCCCCAAAGAGGATAGAATTCATCGTGGAAGTGCACACCGTCGTCATTATACATTTCTGGGTGGGAGTCACACAAGTCTTGAATATCAATATAATGGATTGCGTGCTCTTCACAATATTTCTTGATTACTACATTCCACGCCGGAATCTCTGCCCATACGGGAGAACGTGCATATTCCGATGGGAGACATGGCGGAATGGAATTAATATATACATCAACTCCTGGAATCAGTTCCCGGGTAGTATCTACAAAGCTTTGCAGGTCCGTGATGTATTGAGCGACACCATACTGGCCATATAAGCCTAGATCATTAATTCCATAAGTATAAATGACGATTTTCGGATTCAGAGCTTTCAGCAGCTCATAATTTTCCGGAATATTGTAAATCGTTTTGCTGACTTGGGAAATGTTGTGGTTGTAATCCACATACTCATAAGCAGAAAAACCAACGCCGCGGGAGTCTCCGGAAATTACAATATTCATATCAGAAAAAGCTGACCAGAGTTGGTCCGGATGCTCCCGGAATTTATTTAATAAGGCTTGTTTCCGCTTTACGAAAATAGTATTTTCAATCGGCTCTGTCGGAGCGGCTTCCATTGTCTGGATGAAATTGGCACCGGAAAGGTCGATGCTGGAAATCTTCGTATGTTTCGGCAGGAGAATATAGAATACGGCAGCAACACAAAGTACCAAAGCGATAGCAGCACCGATAATCCATATACGTTTGTCTTTGGATAACTTTGTCATACAACACCTCCTGTACGGATAATTTCGCTCAGGATGGCCTCGCCCCACAATGGATAGAAATCTGCAGTAAAGTGGATTCCATCCTCACGGTACATTTCCTGATGTTCGTATGCAATTTCTTCTGTATTGATAAAGCCATAGCCTTTCTCTTCGCAGAATGCATGAATGGCATTATTGCGCTCGGGAATAATACGAAATCCATCCATACTTGCCAAACCTTCTTCACTTGCCGGAAGAATAGAGGAATAATAAATCTTTGCATTCGGGGCACATTCCTGCAGCATGCCCAGATAGTAATCTAATGCTTCTACATAGGATTCATCGGTATTGAAATAAACCGGCGTTCCTAAATGCTGGCTGATTTCATTTATGCCAAAGGCGACAACAATATATCTTGGATTGATGGATGTTACCGCATAAAATACTGCCGGCAGTTCCAGGATGCTCCAGGAAGTTCCTGCCAGAATGCGGGATTCATCCATACAATTATAGGCAGAGAATCCTACCACCCGGGAGTCTCCGATAATGACCGTATTAACATCGGCCAAGGTCTGAAATACTCGACTAGGATCTTCCGTTAATTTTCGGATGATTTCCTGGCGCTGAAGCTGGAAAATTTCATCTTCAATTGGAGCAATGGGACGGGCTTCCATCAATTGAATGGCTTTTACGCCATCCTGGCTAACGGAAGAAAGGGAAATATGATTTTTGCTATTTTGGATAATCAAAATAATAGCCACACAAGCGATAAATGATGTGGCAACAAGACATAAAACAATCTTCGGATTGATATGATTTTTACGATTCATCCGATATATAAAATGAAAACCGGCAGCGCCGGAAAATTCCCCCAACTCATCAATGTCTAATTTTATAATGAATAAGGTAAAAATTCAATATTTTAGGTACAACACAGAGAAAAAGTATGTTAAAATATTCGAACGAATAAAACGAATTTGCCGATGGCAGAAGGCCATCGCAAAAATAAAAGATGCCGGCCCATCTGTCGGCATAGAAAGAAGGATATTATGGCAAAAACACCGTACTACATTACAACCGCAATTGCTTATACTTCAGGCAAACCACACATCGGCAATACCTATGAAGTTGTATTAGCTGATGCTATCGCACGGTTTCGTTCTATGGAAGGTTATGACGTACGTTTCCAGACAGGAACGGATGAACATGGACAGAAAATCGAAGACAAAGCAAATGCAGCAGGAATCACTCCAAAGGCTTATGTTGACGCTATGGCAGCAGAAGTTAAACGTATCTGGGACCTGATGGATACTTCCTACGACCGTTTTATCCGTACCACGGACCCGGATCATGAACTCCAGGTTCAGAAAATGTTTAAAAAGCTCTATGAACAGGGCGATATCTATAAAGGTCATTATGACGGACTTTACTGCAAGCCTTGCGAGTCCTTCTATACTGAGAGCCAGTTAGTTGACGGAAAATGTCCAGACTGCGGTCGTGAGGTGCAGCCGGCAAAGGAAGAAGCTTATTTCTTCAAAATGAGCAAATATGCAGACCGTCTGATTGAGCATATTGAAACGCATCCGGAATTCATTCAGCCGGAATCCCGTAAGAACGAGATGATGAACAACTTCCTGAAACCAGGTCTTCAGGACCTTTGTGTTTCCCGTACTTCTTTCAAATGGGGCATTCCGGTAAACTTTGATCCAGCTCACGTAGTTTATGTATGGATCGATGCTCTTTCCAACTACATCACTGGTTTAGGATTTGATTTAGACGGAAACCATGGAGATTTATACAAGAAATTCTGGCCGGCAGACCTTCACCTGATTGGCAAAGATATCTTAAGATTCCATACCATTTATTGGCCAATTATGCTGATGGCTTTGGATCTTCCGCTTCCAAAACAGGTTTTCGGACATCCATGGCTACTGTTAGGCGAGGGCAAAATGAGCAAGTCCAAAGGAAACGTTATGTACGCAGACGATTTGGTAAATATGTTCGGCGTAGATGCAATCCGTTACTTTGTTCTCCATGAGATGCCATTTGAAAACGATGGAACTATCACATGGGAACTCTTGGTAGAAAGAATTAATTCAGATTTAGCAAATACTTTAGGAAACCTGGTAAACCGTACCGTTTCCATGTCCAATAAATACTTTGGCGGTGTAGTTGAGAACAAAGGCGTGGAAGCTGATGTAGATGCAGACTTCAAGGCTGTAATTACCGGAACCCGTGACAAAGCTGTTAAGAAGATGACCGACCTCCACGTAGCAGATGCTATGACAGAAATCTGGGATCTCTTCAAGAGATGCAACAAATACATCGATGAGACGGAACCTTGGGTATTAGCAAAGGATGAAGCGAAGAGCGACCGCCTGGCAACCGTTCTTTACAATCTGATTGAAGCAATCAACATTGGTGCAAGCCTTGCCGAACCGTTCATTCCTGGAACATGTGCTAAGATTCTGGCTCAGATTGGTGCGGAGAAGAGAGAATTTGAAGATATGGACAAATTCGGTCTTTACCCATCGGGTAACAAAGTAACCGATGCTCCGGAAATCCTCTTCGCCCGTCTGAAAATGAACGAGGTATTGGAGAAAGTAGAAGCTTTACAGAAATAATGAGTTTGATTTTTGATACACATGCACATTACGATGACAGCGCTTTTAAGGAAGACCGGGAAGAAATTCTTTCCGGTCTTAAAAGTAATGGCGTCGGTTTTGTGGTAGATGCAGCCGCCCGTTGCAGTTCCATTCCGAACATCATAAAACTGACAGAACAATATGATTTCCTATATGGTGCAGCTGGCCTTCATCCGACGGAACTTTATAAAATGGAATGCGGCGAAGACGATTCCATTCGTGGCAATAAAGATTTTTATGCCGGCGATAAAGAGTTTGAAATCGTAAAAGAAGCCTTAAAGAATCCGAAAATCATTGCCGTAGGAGAAATTGGATTGGATTACCATTATCCGGATACAGACAAGCCCTTCCAAAAGGAATGGTTTGCCCGTCAGATTCATCTGGCAAAGGAAGTAAATTATCCGATTCTGGTTCATAGCCGGGACAGTGCAGCGGATACTTTGGATGTGATTCAAGCCGAATCTGCAAAGGATTGTGGTGGCGTCATTCATTGCTTCTCTTATGAACTGGAGATGGCGAAAATTTATTTGGATTTAGGGTTCTATATTGGCGTCGGCGGCGTTTTAACTTACAAAAACGGCCGAAAACTGAGACGAATTGTGGCATATATGCCAATGGACCGGATTCTTTTAGAAACCGATTGTCCATATCTGGCTCCGGAGCCGGTAAGAGGTAGCAGAAACAACTCTGCCAACATCAAATATGTGGCAGAAAAAATTGCAGAAATCAAAGGGCTTAGCTTTGAAGAAGTGGTATCCATTACTGAAGAAAATGCGAAACGTATGTACAAATGGAATTAATAGTTGAAAATTAAGGTTTTTTTTAGCAAAAGACTTGATTTTCAGAGTTTTTTGAGGTATCTGTTAATTATAGAAAAAGCAAATAACTGATTAGGGGGGACAAGATATGAAAAAGAAATGTTTTTGCTTACTTATCTGCATAGCGATGCTGCTGGCGATTATGCCTCTGCAAGTATTCGCGTCCACTACGGTCACGACAGCAGATGCACTGGCTACGGCGTTCGCCACTGGCGGAGAAATCGTCCTTGGTGATGATATCACAATGGTAGACCAGCCACTCGTCGTTGCAAATGGTTCTACGGTTAATCTAGATTTGAATGGTCATATTCTTTCTGGTTATTATACCAATTCCGGAAGCTCCGCAATCATTACCAATAACGGAGAATTTATCCTAAACGATAATGCCGGTGGCGGAAAGAATACGATGTACGCGACGGATCCGAGTGGCGCAACGATACCTAGTTACGCCAGCAATGCGATCTCCAACTGCGGCGTTATGACAATGAATGGCGGCACCATTGAGAATACTACGGTTAATGGCTATGCTGCCTACTGCATTGACAACCAATCCAATGTCCGTGACGCGGAGCTGGTTATAAACGGTGGAACAATTATCAATTCTTATACCGACTGTATCCGTCAGGCATGCATTGGAACTAAGGCAAACAGGGTCACCATTAATGGCGGCTCCATTCTGAGCGATGATTCCTATAACCGTGCCATCTGGATTCATATTTTTGGAAATAATGTGCCTTCAGACATCAGCCTTTGCGTGAATGGCGGAGAGTTTGTAGGCGGTATCGGCACCTACAGCTTCGCTTCCGGCACCAACGGCTTTTTTAGTGCCGACCAGTCCGAGCATACAATCATCGCCATTCACGATGGTTCCACTCCATTCCTGCAAGCGTATTTCCTTGGTGATGCCACGGTCACTATCTCAGGCGGAGAGTTCCTCTATTGTGATTTGTCATTCAGCGGTAACGTAGACCCTGATCTTGAAGTAACCGGCGGAGAGTTCTTTGATGAATGCTATGCCTGGGGAGTTGACGATTCCTTCATTTCCGGCGGCATTTTCCACGCTGATCCTGACAGCTACGGTGAATCATATCTTCCGTTTCTTCAGCTGATGGACGGTTACACCGTCTGCGAAATCGAAGAGGATGTATATGAGGTCCACGGAGCATGGAGCGAGATCGCAGAGAAAGCTCCTACTTGTACTGAAGCCGGAAACGATCATTATTTCGAATGCTCTACCTGCAAGAACAAGTATGAAGAAGACTTCGCGCTCATCTACGAATGGGATGAGGATACCGAGGAGATTACGAAATCAATCCTTGACATCGAACCCCTTACCGATGTGGAAATTCCAGCTCTCGGTCATGATTTGACCGGTAAACATGGCGTATGGGTTCATGACGATGCGACGGAAAAAGATAATAGCCAGCATATGCGTTCTTGCGCAAGAAACTGCGGCTATACTGAGCATGAGAACTGCAGCTTCAAAGAGACCGAACGTATCGAGCCTACACCTCAGAAGGACGGAAAGATAGTTTACACCTGTTCCGTCTGTGGTTATTCCTATGAAGAACCATTGCACGTGGCTGTTCCGACCGGTGATAACAACAATATGTTCTTGTGGCTCACCCTTCTGTTTATCAGCGGAAGTGTAGCTGTTGGAACTATTGGATATGTAAAAAAGAAAAGTTGAGTAATCTGCATAAATAAGATAATGAATGAGGAATAAATAATAAAACATTCATGGGAAATTTAGGAAACCCGAATAAAACTATAGAACTGATCAAACGCCATGATTTTTCTATCCAGAAAAAATATGGACAGAATTTCCTGATTGATGCCAACGTGCTTTCTTCCATTGTCAGCGCAGCAGGAATTACAAAGGACGATATCGTTCTGGAAATCGGGCCTGGTTTAGGAGCACTTACAGAGTATCTGTTACAGGCAGCGAAGCATGTAATCGCCGTAGAAGTAGATAAAATGCTGATTCCGATTCTTAAGGAAAACTTTAAGGATTCCAAAAACTTTACGCTGATTAATGATGATATTTTGAAGGTGGATATTGGAGAACTGATTGCTTTGGTGAGCGACGGCAGCGGAGCGAAAGTAAAGGTTGTTGCGAACCTTCCTTATTACATTACCACACCAATTGTTATGGAGCTTTTGGAAAAGCAACATGAAATCGATAGCATTACGGTTATGGTCCAGAAGGAAGTGGCTGTAAGAATGCAGGAAGGCCCGGGAAGTAAGGCCTATGGCGCTTTAAGCCTGGCGGTTCAGTTTTATTCTCGACCGGAAGTAGTATTGATTGTTTCCAAAAACTGTTTCATTCCGAAACCGGATGTAGATTCTGCAGTAATTAAACTGGATGTTTTTAAAGAGGAAGAACGCCCTGTAATGGTAAAGGACGAAGGAAAGATGTTTGACATTATCCGTGCAGCGTTCAACCAGAGAAGAAAAACGTTAGTAAATGCTTTAGGAAATGCACAGAATTTAAGTTGGTCCAAGGAACAGGTAGCAGAAGCTCTTATGAAAATGGGAAAAAGCGAAACTATCCGAGGGGAAGCTCTTTCTTTGAGCGATTTCGCTGAACTATCAGATATATTAGTGTAATGATGAAAATCACGAGGCTGATCCATTGAGAAGTGGAAAGCGGACCCCAGATGCCCCTTTGCATATCGCCGCGTAAGAATTCATCAAAGAATCGAATAATAGGATAAACGAGAAGATACGTTGCTGTAACAGAGAACGTATCTTCTTTTTTTAAGTAAATAAGTAAAAGAACGATGAAAAGAATCAATTCTAACAGAGCCTCTAACAGCTGGACCGGAAAACGAGGAAAGTCTACTAAGTCTTCGTTTACTCCAGGAGTTACGAACGATTCGTTGTAGAGAATGGCCAATGGTCCATGATATTCGATTCCGTAACAACAGCCGGAAAGGGCGCAGCCGATACGGCCGAAACAATGGAACAGAGGGCAAGTTACCACCATGATGTTGAGATAATGACGGATTGGAAGTTTTACACATTTGCAGTAAATGTACATAAACAAGAGACCAAACAAAAGTCCGCCGTAGAACACCATACCGGAAGAGGCCATGCCTAAGGAAATTACAAAATCATAGAAACTTTTTAGCGTAGGAACAACGTCCCGGATGTAATCCGGAAGACCAACCAGAAAAAAGAAGAAATGACCCCCAACAAATAAACCCGCTGCAGCGCAAGCGTAAAGTGCAATGAAGCGTGATTTCGTAACGTTGCGGTTTCGGATCAGAACACATACAACGATAATGGAGGCAGCCAGACCCAGGAGGCCGCATAACAGATAAAAAGTAACTTCATTTTGTAAAAATTCAAACATAAAAAAAGAAAAACGGGGAGCTTAAAAAGCTCCCCCGAACTTTTAACGAATGCTTAGTTGAAATAAACTACTCCGCTTTGAAAAGCGGCAACCCAAACGATTGTAGCAATGATGGTAATAATTGCACCTAAAATCAATCCGATCAGAGCAAGAACCCAACCGGTTTTGCCCATCTTGTTTCCAGGGTTTTCTTTTTTTGCCTTGCCACCAATGATAAGACCAACGATGGAAATAACGATGCCAATGAGACCAAAGAGTCCGAAGAAACCGGTCCAAAAGCATCCGAGACCAGCAATACCTAAAATAAGTGCCCAAATGCTCTTCTTCTTTGATGGAGCAGCGGTAGCATTTTGCTGGATGGCATTCATCTGCTGAACATATTCCTGAGCCTGAGGAGTAGCAGCCTTAACTTCTGGTTGAGCAGCAGCTTCTACAACTGGGACAGCTTCTTCCATAGCAGGAGCAGCAACAGGGGTTCCGCAAGAACCACAGAATTTTGCGCCTTCTTCTAATTCAGCGCCACAATTAGCACATTTCATAATTTTAATCCTCCAAATTTATCAAACATTCATAAATATATTATGAAAAATATATTGTCTTATGATACCACAATCATGTTATAATTTGCAAGAATGGAGGAGCAATGAAAACAGTTCTATTATCAACAGATGATGAAAATCTGGTAGCTGCAGGCCACGTCTTAATGGACGGGGGGATTGTAGCTTTTCCTACGGATACGGTTTATGGCTTGGGCGCCATCTATCGTGACGAAAAAGCCGTTGCCAAAATTTTTGAGGCAAAAGGTCGTGACGAAGGGAAACCGTTAAGCATCCTTGTCAGCAATATTGACCAGGTAAAGCAGTTGGCGGATTTTGGTTCCGGAGAAATGGCAGAAAAGGCGGATCGGCTTATGAAAAAATACTGGCCGGGAGCGCTGACGCTGATATTTAAAAAGAAACCGGGAATTCCGGATAATGTAACTGCAGGTGGAGAAACCATCGGCATCCGTATGCCGGATTTGGATGTAACGTTGAAAATAATTGAGGCAGCAGGGCTTCCATTGGCGGCTCCGAGTGCCAATACATCGGGCAAACGCAGCTCCGTATCTGCAGAGGATGTTTTGGAGGACCTGAATGGGAAAATCAATATGATTATCGATGGCGGCGCTTGCAGGGTGGGACTGGCATCCACTGTTGTAGATATGACGGGAGGACGTCCAAAAATCTTAAGAGAAGGGGTTATTACGCAGGAAATGATTGATGAGGCGTAAGGAGGTTCCGGAGGCTTTTGGGGGAAAGCAGACGGCGTAGACGCTAAGATGGTACAGCCGATGGGGGGGATTTGTACATATGGCAAGATTTAATCGAATTATTTTTTTAGATGAAGACAATACCAGACTCAGCCCTTTGGCTTCCGTTCTGTTTAAAAAGAAAATCCGGGCGGCGTCCATTGACGGATTGAACATTGCATCTAGAGGAAATATCGTTCTTTTTCCAGAACCGGTAAATCAGAAGGTAGTGGAAATTGCGAAAGCGAATGATGCGGATTTGTCTTCTTATGCGGCCCTGGCTTTAACGGGAGAGGATTTTTCGGAAAAAACCTTAATTTTGGCTATGGACAACGGAAGCAAAACCGTAGCTTATGACCGGTTTGCTTCTGCAATGAACGTATATACGCTAAAGGAATATCTGGGAAGCAGCGGAGACTTAAAACTCCCTTTGGGTGGAACCTTAGAAGAATATGAAACCGTTGTGGAAATTTTAAAGGGATTGTTAGATAAGCTGGTTCTGAAATTTGTGGAAGAATAATGATGGGAAAACTTCCATACACGTAAGAAGCCAGCTCTACGGAAAAGAATTCAAAATTGCGCATGAAGCAATTAAAACATAAACTGGGAGGACGAACATGATAGCAATTGGTAGTGACCATGCCGGATTCGAAATGAAAGAGGCATTGAAAAAACATTTAAAAGAAAAAGGATATGAGGTAAAAGACTTTGGTACAGATTCGGATCAGTCTTGCGATTATCCGGAATTTGCAAAAGCTGTTTCTCACTGCGTAGCTGATGGCGTAGCAGAAAAAGGTGTTTTGATCTGTGGAACCGGTATCGGAATGAGCATGGCAGCAAACAAAGTAAAAGGAATCCGTGCAGCAGTTGTTGGAGATGCTTTCTCCGCACAGGCTACCCGTGAGCATAACGATGCGAACATTATCTGTATGGGCGCACGTGTTATTGATTTAGAAAAGGCTACAGAGTTCCTGAATATCTTCCTGAGCACCGATTTCTCATTTGGTGAGAATCATATCCGCCGTATTGGAAAACTGGAAGACTGATTGGAAGCTTTGACAGAACTCGTTTGAGAGAGAATTCTTGCTCGAAACGATGCTATAGAACGAAAGGGGAATACCGTGAGCAATAAAAGAGAAAATTATATTTCCTGGGATGAATATTTTATGGGCGTAGCTTTTTTAGCTGCTCAGCGTTCAAAAGATCCATCCACACAGGTTGGTGCATGCATCGTCAGCCAGGATAACAAGATTTTATCCATCGGATACAACGGGTTGCCGAGAGGCTGCTCGGATGATGATTTCCCATGGGAAAAAACGGACGATACTCCAGACCACAGCAAATATTACTATACAACCCACAGTGAGCTGAATGCGATTTTGAACTATCGCGGAGGCTCTCTGGAAGGCTCGAAACTGTATGTAACGCTGTTTCCGTGTAATGAATGTGCGAAGGCTGTAATCCAGGCAGGCATTAAAGAAATCATCTATGGTGATGATAAGTATGCAGACACGCCGGGCGTTATCGCTTCCAAGAGGATGTTGGATTCTGCCGGTGTTTACTATCATCCATACGATTACAGCGGAAAGAAAATCGAGCTGAATCTGTAAAAACAAATGGCGGGACTTAGTCCCGCCATTTGTTTTTATTACGTAACTGCTTATTTATTCGAAAATTCTTTTAAACTGCCGTCTTTCATTACGTATATTACGGTAATGTCTTGTGGGCAGTTTTTTACATAGGTTTCCGCGTAGTCCGGGCCAGTAACAAACATCGTTGTGGATAAGATGTCCGCCATGCCCGAGTCTCTGTAGATAACGGTTACCGAAGCCACATCGGACTCTACCGGAACGCCGGTTTTCGGATCCAGAATGTGATGATACCATTTGCCATTCTCTTCAAAGTAGCGCTGGTAAATTCCGGAGGTTACAGCGGCTTCATTCGCAATCCCTACAGTAGATACATATTCGGAACTGTCTTTTTCGGGCTTCGCAATGCCAATCTGGAATTTCGTTCCATCTGGCTTCTTTCCAATGGCCACGACGTTTCCTCCTAAATTCAGAAGGGCAGACGTTACGCCGGCCTCCATCAGCTGTTCTTTTAATTTCTGACCCATATAACCTTTTGCCATGCCACCTAAATCAACGGATAACGAAGCATCCTCGCTGCTCACTATGCCTCCTGGATTGGATTCCTCTGCATCCGTCACAAAGATTCCTTCCAGATGAATCTTCTCACATCCTGTATGGCTTAAGGCTTCTGCCAAAACTGCCGCATCTGGCACATGGGGAGTTTCTCCGGTGAAGTTCCAAAGGTCCGAAACATTTCCTAAGGTAAAATCAAAAGCTCCATCCGATTCTTTCGCTGCTTCGTAAGACATGACCAACGCTTGATACAGGTCTTTTCCTACCACGAAATCTTCCCCTTTATGGAGAGCTTCATTTAAAGCATAAAGCTCACTGTTTTCCTTGGTACGGGAAAAAACCAGTTCCAATTCCGACAGGTAGGAAAGGGCATCATTTACAGCCTTTTCGTCCTTTTTGTCATAGTAAGTAATGGTGACTACCGTATCACAGGCAAAGGTGGTTACGGTCTTCTGGAAGGATTTGCTGCAACCGTTACAAAAGAGTAAGCAAAAGAGAACCGGCAATGCCAGAAAAAATGTCGAAAATTCTTTAATTTTATAACGTTTTTTTTCAGTTTTCACGTTGGGTAATTCTTGTCAACTGATATTGATAATGCTACAATATACGGCAAATATCGTATGCTGACCGACTATAGCCTTTTTTCATAGTTAGTCCGTAAATCAAAAGCGATTGTATCATAAAGAAAGGAAAAGGAAAAGTGAAAGCAAAATACTTAAAGAGCATTCACGTACCGCACTATAAGCGCACAGCTGGTGATATTCCTAATAGAATGGACCTGCCGAAAACTGTTACTATACCTATGTCCATGCATATAGGCGCACCTTGTACGCCAGTAGTAAAGGTTGGAGATCATGTTGCTATCGGTCAGATAATCGGCGATTCGACAGCATTTGTTTCAGCTCCAATTCACGCTTCTATTTCTGGTACTGTTAAGGCCGTTGACAACATTCTTATGTCAAGCGGAGCTTTAACAACTGCAGTTACTATTGAAAGTGATGGATTGGGAGAAGTATACAGCGAGATTAAACCTCCTGTAATAACCGACTTTGACT
>JAKSRL010000200.1 GCA_024403635.1 Lachnospiraceae bacterium
AACCATCCTAAATGTGGATTAATCGAAGTAAGTTTTGACCAGCAAACTGGGATTTGTTGCTCAATCGTTGTCTTTATTGATTCTGTTTGTTTCTTGGACAATCATAAATTCAGCAATAATACTGTTGACCTGCTCCGGAGCATCGTCATTCGCGTTATGCGCCGCATTTTCTATGATATAAAGCGGAAATCCTGTTTTTTCAGCCCACTTGCGGTTATAGGAAGCTACCTTGCCCACAGCGTCTTTGCCGCCTAACAGAAGAACACTTTTACACGGGATAGTCATATCTTTGTTTTCGGGGATAAATGCAGCCTCCCCTATGTACATCAGATGACAAAGCTCTTTTTTCGGATACGCTGAGAGTATATCCAGCATTCTGTCTCGGGCTTTTCTGCTTGCACCGCACATTTTTGCAATGGTTCTCCTCAGCACTTTATCCGGAAAAAGCTTGCACATCCATTCGAGCTGTTTTAACCAGAACAGGTCCGATTTTGAATAGTAATCGCCAAACGGTACACTGTCAACGGAGATGAAGCCCACAGCCGTTTCCGGGTATAGGTCTATGTAATATTGGGCTATCATTCCACCAAGTGACTGGCCGATGAATACAGCCTTATCAATTCCTTCGGCCCTAAGGATACTGTTCAGCTCCTCCGTCACATTGGAATATGTAAATTCTGCATACGGTCTTGATTTTCCGTGGCAGGGGCAATCCCATACAATGATTCTGTATTTGTTATAAAACGCTTTTATCTGAGGCTCAAAAAGACTGTGGTCTGCAGTAAGTCCCGGAAGAAAAACCATCGTCTGCTCACTGTTGATATCATTCGTCCAATAATATGTTGTTCCCCGCAAAGAGCTTATTTGTTTTTCATAAAGCAAGTCTTTCATTTTGATTCACCCCAAATATATTTTCATCCTCGTACACGCTTTTGCATTGTAAGACAAACTGGGATTTGTCTATCTCTTATCGAAAACTATATCCAATGCCCAGTTCTGCATTTCAAGGAACATTTTCCCTTTCAGTTTATTATAGTTTATCCATCTAAACAGGTGGTCTGCCTCTATGGGTTCTTTCGTCTTCAAAGTTAATTCACCCAAATAATAGGTCTGCGTTGGATGAAAATAACCAATCGTTGGGTGTACACAATAAGTCTCTGCCGAACATACTTTTTCCGTTATCTTTACTTTATAACCGGCTTCCTCCATACATTCTCGGATAATGCACTCTTTATCTGTTTCTCTCTCATTGATTCCACCGCCCAAAAAGAAAAAGCCTTTTGCAGTTTCTACAATTCCAACTTCTTCGCCATTTATTGGTATAAGGTAGGCACCCTTTCTATCCCGGTATATTACATCTTCTTTTTGTCCAAAAACTCTATGCATAATCGCTCCACCAAATTCTAATTTGTCTATCCCTATTATAGAACAACCGCTCTTGAAAATAAAGGGACTATCTTTTAATTTTCGATTAAAAGAGGCCGTGCCGAAGCACAGCCTCTTAATTCATGTACCGGGATTGCCCTCT
>JAKSRL010000021.1 GCA_024403635.1 Lachnospiraceae bacterium
TTAAGTCCTGTTTCGCTTCACCGATGATTTTTTCGAAAGCCTTAGATCGATGGGACATTTCCATAACGCCCAATCCAATACCATTAAAATCGAGCATTTCATCTGCTGCTTCCTGAAGGACTTCCTCCGGAAGTGTTGCCGGACCTGCTGCAAAATTATACACTCTTGCCATATAGTTTTCCTCTTTTCCTTAAATTATGACTTGTCATCATAAAAAAATAATTTGTCGATAAGTTTACTCTTTTTATTATTATTTCGCAAGTACTTTCGCTCGCTAATATGCTAAATGGTTAAAAAAATAAAGCAGGGAGATTCTCCCCGCTTTGAAAATTCGTGAATAGAGATTTATTCTTCTGGAGCTTTTTCTGGAGCTGCTTCTGCTGCTGGAGCAGTTTCTTCTGCTGGAGTTGCAGGTGTCTCTGCCTCTGGAGCAGCTTCTTCTGCTTTTTTCTTTCCGAAGAATCTCTTCTTTTCCTGGGAAGCCTCTGATGCATCTTCACCCGGTTTTTCAACCTGTTTGATTGCGCCAACCATCATAGGAATTCTACAGTTTTTGTTGTTACCAAATTCTACGATTACTGTGTCACCATTTATTGCAACGATGGTTCCATAAAATCCGCTGGTTGTAAGAACGCTAGAACCTGGCTCTAAATTGTTCATTTTTTCTTCTTGCTGCTTTTTCTGCTTTCTCTGAGGACGAATCATAAGGAAATAAATGAAAGCACCAAAAATTACAATGTATAAAAGGATAACCCACCACTGTGTCTGCTGTGGTTCTGCTCCCTCTACTGCTGCATTGCCCAAACAGCTGTATCCAGCCAGTAATAAGTTCTGTAATGACATATTTTTTCCTCCTATAAAACTTGAAATCCTTCAAGTTTTGATTTTTTATATTCTGAAAATCTGTTTGCAAGAATTGCTTCTCGCGCATCATGAACCATTTTATTATAAAAGTACAAATTATGCAATACGCAAAGACGCATTCCCAACATTTCTTTTGCTTTTAACAAATGTCGAATATAGCCTCTGGAATAGTTCTGACAAGCCGGACAGCCACAGTCTTCCTCGATCGGGTGATCGTCTAATTCATATCGCGCATTAAACAAATTCAACTTGCCCTGGTTCGTATAAACATGGCCATGTCTTCCGTTTCTGCTTGGATATACACAATCAAAGAAATCTACACCTCGTTCAATTCCTTCTAAAATGTTCGCCGGAGTTCCAACGCCCATTAAATACACCGGTTTGTTCTGTGGAAGATGCGGTACTGTTACGTCCAGAATATGATACATTTCCTCATGGGTTTCCCCTACAGCCAATCCTCCGATTGCATAGCCAGGAAGATCTAATTCTTTGATACGTTCTGCATTGGCAATTCGGATTTCATCAATACAGGCCCCTTGATTAATCCCAAAAAGCATCTGCTCTTTGTTGATGGTCTCTGGCAGGGAATTTAAACGTTCCATTTCCTTTTTGCATCGGAGAAGCCAACGTTCCGTACGAGCAACGCTCTGTTCCACATATTTTCGATCCGCCTTACTAGGAGGACATTCGTCAAAGGCCATGGCGATGGTACTGCCTAAATGGCTCTGAATCTGCATGCTTTCTTCTGGCCCCATAAAGATTTTTCGGCCATCAATATGGGAATTAAAAGATACTCCCTCTTCCTTAATTTTTCGCAAACCTGCCAAGGAAAAGACCTGAAATCCACCGCTATCGGTCAGAATCGGACGGTCCCAATTGGTAAATCTGTGAAGTCCACCGAATTTTGCAACGATTTCGTCGCCTGGGCGCACATGCAAATGATACGTGTTACAAAGCATGACCTGCGTATTGATTTCTCTCAAGTCCATAGTGGAAACAGCACCTTTAATGGCTGCAACGGTTCCAACATTCATAAAAACCGGCGTCTTTATGGTTCCATGAACCGTTTCAAAAGTGGCGGACTTTGCTTTTCCGTCAATGTTGTCAATGGTATATTTACTCATAGATACCTCCTCAATTTCTCAAAGGCTAACGGACTTTCCCTTCTCAATTTCTCGAAGGGCTTTTATAATGTACTATCCGTCTTGTTATTCTGTCAATACAATGTTAGATTCCTCACAAAAAGAAGCGGCCTTTGCCAAAGCAAGGGCCGCCTTTACGATTGTTAATCTATTGTTTGAAACTATACATTCTCCAAGAACTGACGTTTCTAATTTCCCAAATAGTCTTATTCTTCTACTAAGGCTAATTTGATTTCCAGTTCTTCTAACTGCTTCTCATCTACCATTCCTGGTGCGCCGGTCATCAGACAGCTTGCGTCTTTTACTTTTGGGAATGCAATGACATCACGGATGCTTTCTGCTTTTGTCATCAACATCATCATACGGTCAAAACCATAAGCCAATCCAGCGTGTGGAGGAACACCGTATTTGAAAGCGTCTAACAAGAAGCCGAAACGATCATAAGCTTCTTCCTGAGTAAACCCTAAAGCCGCAAACATCTTCTCCTGAATTTCCGGATTATAAATACGCTCACTGCCACCGCCTAATTCTACACCGTTCAGAACGATATCATAAGCTGCTGCTCGTGCTTTCCACGGTTCAGAATCCAGATAACAAATATCAGACTCTAAAGGCATGGTAAATGGATGATGCATCGCAACCCAACGTTCCTGTTCTTCGGAGTACTCAAGAAGTGGGAATTCGGTTACCCACAAGAAGTTGAATTTGTCTTCATCAATGAGACCCATTTGGGCTCCTAATTCCAGGCGGAGAGCGCCCAAAACCGCATATACGTTTTTATCTGTATCGGATGCGAAGAACATCATATCGCCTTTTTCTGCGCCCATTTCTTTGCAGATTTCAGCCAGTTCTTCTTCCTTCATAAATTTCGCGAAGGAAGATTTATAGGTACCATCTTCGTTAATAGCAAGATATGCTAAACCTTTCGCTCCAATTCCTTTTACAAATTCAACTAAAGCATCAATTTTTTTTCTTGGCATAGAAGCCATGCCCTTAGCACAGATACCTCTTACAGAAGATCCTTCTTTATTTGCAGGGCCTGAGAATACACTGAAGTCACAATCCTTAACGCATTTGGTAATATCTGTCAGTTCCATTCCGAATCTGGTATCCGGTTTATCCGAGCCATAACGATCCATAGCTTCCTGCCATGTCATTCTCTGAAGTGGAAGTTCTACATCAATGTCTAAGATTTCCTTAAATACATGAGCAATCAGTCTCTCGTTCGTTTCCATTACCGTGTCCGCATCCGCAAAGGAGAATTCCATATCGATCTGAGTAAATTCCGGCTGACGGTCCGCACGAAGGTCCTCATCACGGAAACATCTTGCAATCTGGTAATAACGGTCATAACCGGCACACATCAACAGCTGCTTGAAAAGCTGCGGAGACTGTGGAAGCGCATAAAAACTTCCTGGATGAACACGGCTTGGTACCAGATAATCTCTAGCACCTTCCGGAGTGCTCCTGCAAAGCATCGGAGTTTCAATTGCAATAAAGCCCTCACTACTCATGAAATTTCTTACGCTCTGAGCAACTTTACTTCTTAAAATAATATTTTTCTGAAGATCCGGACGTCTTAAGTCCAGATAACGATATTTCAAGCGAAGCTCGTCTCTTGTCTGGCTGTCCTCTTCGATTGGGAATGGAGGAGTAAGACTTTCAGAAAGAATTCTCAGTTCTAATACTTTGATTTCAATTTCACCGGTCTCCAGGTTTTCGTTTACAGCGCCTTCTCTTTTCTGAACCAATCCGCGAACTGCGATAACGAATTCATTTCTTAAGGAAGCTGCCTTTGCATAGCCTTCCTCGCCGATATTATTCTCGTCAAATAATAACTGAATCAGACCGGTCCGGTCTCTTAAGTCAACGAAAATCAGGCTGCCCAGGTTACGTCTTTTGTTAACCCAACCCATGAGCACAACGCTTTCGCCGATTTTTGCATTAACAACTTCTGTACATCTGTAGCTTCTGGTAAAGCCACTCATTGATTCTGCCATTTTCTTCTCTTTCCGCGGAAATCCCGCATTTATTTTTATTTTTATTTAATAACTGATGTAATATTGTCAATGGAAACAACGGTCTCGGTTCCATCCGCCATATTCTTTACCTTTACTTCGCCGTTGGCAAATTCATCTTCGCCTACGATGACAACATAAGGAGCATTAATCTTGTTCGCGTATTTCATCTGTGCCTTTACGGATTTATCCAGATAATCGGTTTCTACGCTAAGACCTTCTTTACGAAGCTGGTCTACCAACTTGTATGCTTTTGCTTTTACGCTACCCATGAATCCCAGATAAAGATCCGGAGCTTTCACGCCGCCTAAATCTACGTTTTCTAATTCTAAGAAATAAAGAACTCTTTCCAGACCCATACCGAAACCTGCTGCAGGAATATCCTGCTTGCCATCGATTTCATGGACCAGATTGTCATAACGACCGCCTCCACATAAGGTGAATCCGTCTTTATTAACAAATTCAAATACGGTCTTTGTATAGTAATCCAGACCTCTTACAATACCAGTATCGATTTTGTAATTAATACCTAATTCTGTAAGTAACGCCTGTAATTCTTCAAAATGATTTTTGCACTCCTCACAAAGATAATCAATGGTTCTTGGAGCGTTGGCAACTACTTCTTTGCAGCCCTCTTCTTTACAGTCGATAACTCTTAATGGATTCTTTTCCATACGTTCCAGACAAGTCTTACAAAGCTTATCTTTATGTTCATTTAAGTATGTCAGCAATGCTTTATTATATTCTGCACGGCACTTTGGACATCCAATGGAATCAATATGTACTTCAATATCATTTAAGCCGAAGCTTTTTACTAACTGACTAACCAAGCTAATCAGTTCAACTTCTACTAAAGGACTCTCAGAGCCAATATATTCTACACCAAACTGATGATGTTGACGAAGACGGCCACTCTGTGGTTTTTCATAGCGAAAGGCAGGAGTTACATAAAACAACTTAGTCAGTCCGCTTTCTGCATACATACTATGCTCCAGATAAGCACGAACTGCGCCTGCAGTACCTTCCGGCTTCAAAGTAATGCTTCTTCCGCCTTTATCTTCAAAAGTATACATTTCCTTCTGAACCACATCCGTGGTTTCTCCAACGCCTCTCTGGAAAAGAACGGTGTGTTCGAAAACAGGAGTCATAATCTGTTTGATATTGTATGTAGCCGCAATGGTCTTACAGATTTCCTCGATTTTTTCTCTTTTCGCCATGGATTCTCCGTACCAGTCTGCGGTTCCTCTTGGTGCCTGTGTAATCATAAATGTGACCTCTCTTTTTATCTTAACTATTATCAGTTTTCTTACGTTTTCTTTCGCAACAACGTTTTGTTGTCTATTGAACAAATCCGTGGATTCTTCTTTCGCCTTTAATGGTGGTTGCCTGCATATGACCCGGATATACTAAGGTTTCTTCTGGCAATGGAAGGAGCTTTGTACGAATGGAGTCCATTAATGCCCGCTCATCACCACCAGGGAAATCCGTTCTTCCCCAGGAGCGGAAAAACATGGTATCTCCGGCAAGAACGAATCCAGCCTCCGGGAAATAATAACAAGTGCCACCAGGGGTATGGCCTGGCGTATGGAGTACCTGAACCTTCATTCCACCTACGGAAAGTTCTTCTCCACCCTTCAGTTTAATATCTTTTTCTGTCAGATGAATTTCTACCATGCCCAGATTTTTGTATCCGTCCCGGAGCATGTCTTCATCTGCCTCATTTACATAAACAGGAATATCATATTTCTCACGAATTTCTTCCAAAGCAAGAATATGATCTGCATGGGCATGAGTTAAAAATACAGCAACCGGCGTAACCCCTTTTTCTTCTACGCATTGGGCAATAAAAGCGGCATTATCTCCCGGATCTGTAATGATGGCTTCTTTCGTTTCATCGTTGGATACCAGATAACAATTCGTTTCCAACATTCCTACTCTTATACAGTCTAAACTAATACTCATATTTCTCATCCTGTGGTTCTATTAATATCAATGATTCCGTCGATGGCTTTCAGTTTATCAATCACCTTTGACAGTTCATCCGTAGAAGATACTTTAAAGCCCATGTCGATGGTTGCAATCTGTTGCTTGTTTATTCTAACATTCATATTAGTAACATCAAGATTATTTTCCGACATTATCTTGGAAATATCAACTAACATGCCAACACGGTTCCTTACAAAAATACGGATTTCCACCTGGTATTTCTCTTCTTTAAAAGCGGAAGACGGCTTGTCCCACTGGGCATCAATTAACCGTGACCGTTCAATACTGCTTAAATTTACGATATTGACGCAATCCGTTCTATGAACCGTAATACCTCTTCCTCTGGTAACGAAACCAACGATTTCATCTCCAGGAACAGGGGAACAGCATTTTGCAAAACGTACCGCAACATCATGGATTCCTTTTACAACGATACCGTTTCCATGCTTCATTTCAGAAGTTGGTTTGGAAGACGCAGCACTACCTAAAACGTCTTCATCGGTCATTTCGTTCTTTTTATTCTTTCGGTTATATTCGTCCAGAACTCGATTGACAATCTGTCCTTCTTTCAAGCCGCCATGGCCGATAGCTGCCAGCACGGAATCCCAGTCTTTACAGCTATATCTTGCCAATACCGGAGCCTGATATTCCGGCTGGAAAATATCCAGATTGTCCAGGCCTTTGGCCTTCATGTACTTCTCAACCATTTCCTTGCCACGGACGATATTCTCTTCCTTCAAGGCATTCCGGAACCACTGATTGATTTTCTGTTTTGCACTCGGGCTCTTTACGATATTCAGCCAGTCCATGCTCGGACCTTTGGAGTTCTGAGAAGTAATAATTTCAATCCGGTCACCATTCTGAATCTTGTAATCAATGGTAACGATTTTATCATTTACTCTGGCGCCAATCATTTTATTACCAACGGCAGAGTGGATGGCATAGGCAAAGTCAATCGGGGTAGAGCCAGCAGGAAGATTCTTTACATCCCCCTGCGGAGTAAAACAGAAAACGTTATCGGAAAACAAATCCAAATCGCTTTTTAAGAATTCCATGAACTCCTTGTTGTCGCTCATCTCATTCTGCCAATCCAGGATCTGTCTCAGCCATGCTAATTTTTCTTCTTCGCTCTGCTTGATGGTTTTGCTATTTGCACCGATACCCTCTTTATATTTCCAATGTGCAGCAATACCATACTCTGCAGTACGGTGCATTTCAAAGGTTCGAATCTGAACTTCAAAAGGCTGTCCGGAAGGACTGATCAGTGTGGTATGCAGGGACTGATACATGTTCGGCTTCGGCATCGCAATATAATCTTTGAATCGACCCGGAATCGGCTTGTATACTTCATGAATAATTCCTAAAGCCGCATAACAATCTTTTACAGATTCAACCTTAATACGAACTGCAAATAAGTCGTAAATCTGATCTAACGAACGGTTTTGGTTCAGCATCTTTTTATAGATGCTGAAGAAATGCTTTACTCGTCCATCTACTTCGCAGTCAATATTGGCTTCTGCCATATGCTGCTTAATTTCTTCTACCATTTTTAAGACAAAGTCTTCCCGGGCACTTCTCCGGATTTTTATATTTTCAACCAGATTATAGTATACGTCCGGCTCGGAATACTTGAGAGCCAGATCGTCTAATTCAATTTTTATTTTGGAAATACCAAGACGCTGGGCAATTGGAGAATAAATGTCCATAGTCTCTCTGGCTTTTTCTTTTTGTTTCTCACGGGTCATGTACTGAAGGGTTCTCATATTATGAAGCCGGTCAGCTAACTTAATGATGATAACCCGGATATCCTTTGCCATGGCCAAAAACATTTTTCTTAAGTTTTCTGCTTGGACTTCAATTTTGTCTGCAGAATACTTAATCTGCGTCAGCTTTGTTACGCCATCAACTAATTCTGCAACTTCCGTACCGAACTGTTCTTTCAGATCATCTAAGGTTGTCGACGTATCTTCTACAACATCATGAAGAAGCCCTGCAATAATCGTCTCTTTATCCATTTCCAGTTCTGCCAGAATAATGGCAACTTCTACCGGATGGGTAATATAAGGCTCGCCAGAATGACGTTTCTGGTCTCCATGGGCTTCTTGGGCAAACGTATAAGCTTTGCGGATTTCGCTGATATCAGAAGAGGGATGATAGCTTTGTACAATTTCTATTAACTTGTTAAAACGTTCCTCTAGATTCAACGGTGCAACAGGCGCATTAATACGAGAAAGAGATTTTTCACTTTCCGGCTTTCCACTCAGACTTAAAGACTGTTCCTTTTTTTTGTTATTTACTTCATTTTCTCTTTCTTCTGCCATACTGTTTCCGTTTCTTCTAATCCGATATAATCCGTATTTATTTCAATGTCACCATCTTCCGATGGCTCTTCAAAATCTCCAAGTTCCAATTCTTCCACTTCAATCACCGGAAGTTTCTCCGAATTACCTAAAGTTTCTTTTCCCTTTTTCTTCGTTTTTCCTTTTTTATTTTTGTTAATTACCACAAGTAAAATTACGACCAATGCGATAATTATAACAAGTGCTACGGCAATTATGATAATAAAAAGTAAATTATTATTTGATTTCGGCTTTTCTACGAGTGCGTTAATTTTCGATCTGGTAAGAATATAGTCGGAGCAATGGGCCAAATCAAATTTCAGAATGCCCTTCTCTGCTGTAAGGTCTTCTTTCACCAGTTCCAAAGCCACGGTTTCCGGATTGAAATAATATAATCTTACTTTATCCGTATCCTTAAAACTCTTCGTCACATCCAGAGAAAACTGGGTTCCTTCCGGAAGAATGCCAGAATACGCAAAGTTCAGGAATTCACTCGTTGCATAGTTGGATAACTCGTTTATTTTTTCTGCGTTGTCTGTTTTAAAGGTAACGCCAGGATTAAATTCCTTAAACCCTTTCGCTGCTGCAACATTCTTTCCATTCAAGGTCCAACCATAGGTCAATTTCCCATCTTTATCATATTGATTCAGATATAACGTCTTTCCCCATTTTCCAATGGCGGAAATCATTTCGGAAGTAAGAATATCGCCTTCTTTCAGTTTTACGATAAGAGCTTCTTCTGTATTATTCTTATCGGACAGATAAGAAAGCAAATCTGCAAGAAGGATGATGTCTCCTCTTCGGGTAACCTTTACGGTATACGTTTTCTGCAGTCCATTTTCTGCAGTAACGGTTATATCAAAAACGTTTTCTCCTACTTCCAGCGTTTTTTCGCCATCGCCTTCTATGGAAGCGTTTTCATCTTCTGCCTGAGCAACAATTTTTATTTTTGCTACCGAGCTGCCAACAGTAACGGAATAGATATCATGTCCTTCCTCTTTCAATTCATAGCCTTCTATGGATAAAGAAGCCAAGTCACAGTTTCCGGAACCCTCTCCGGTTTCTTTGCCGTTGATATAGCCACCATCAATAGAGTAGTCGTCGTTATATTCATTTCCACCAGCATTTCCACCAGTTCCTCCGCCGCCATCGTCATAGCCTAAAACGGTAATGTAACAAGCTCCGCCGCCGCAATCATATCTATCCAGGCCATCCGAAACCATACAATCGCTAACATACACTGCTCCTTCGCCTTCGCTCACTGCCCGATAGGTATAAGAAAAACTTACGCTTTCTCCCCCATTCGCGCCGTCAGCAAATCCTTCGTTTGCCCCAGAAAGAATACCATCACAGCCGATATATCCAGAATATCCATAGATTTCATCGCCATAAAGAATAACGGTTACCGTTACAGAATCTCCTACATACGGCGTATCATTGTCCACATAAATGGAAACTCCTGCTGCCAAAGTTTTCTTTGGTGTCAAAGTCGCCAAACAGAGAACGGATAAAACCGCAATTAATATAAAAGCTATCGTTTTTCTATATATCTTATTTTTCATTCGTCAACGTTTTCCTTGTATAATAAATCAATTTTCCCCAAAATGTGTTTCTTTACTAATGCTAAATCGATGACATCGATTACTCCATCATTATTAACATCTGCCAAGCTAAAGGTTTCACCTTCCAGGGTCGTTTTTCCTAAAATGGATTTTTTCACTAAAGCTAAATCTATAACATCAATGGTATTGTCGTGGTTTACATCTCCCCGACGGAAGGTCCTCTCTCCCACTAAAACCTCCCCGCCAATCGGTTCGGAAGGTTTCTCTGGTTCTGTCGGAATTCCTGCCACGATATGATATAAAGTGCTATCCGGATAAATCATGTCCATGTCCAGACCGTACCCCGGAATTCCCTTTACTTTTCCAGAATCGGAATACTGCCAAATATCGCAATCCATGGACGGAGAGCTGATACCCCAATGAGCCAGCCAGATTAGTCCATTGTCTCGAATTGCATCATAATCCAGAACGGAAGTAAAATAGTCCCGATTGGCATAAACGCCTACGGTAGAATATCCATTAGCTTTCATAAGATCCATAAACTGGATACAGAAATTGGTCAGTTGTTTTCCATGAGTATATGGATTGAAATTATGACGGTCTTTATAATAGTCCGCATCTTCCATATCGTACCAGATGCCCAGCTTTGGATTATGGCCTTTAATCATACGCAGCGTATGGTTGGCCTCGCTGATTACTTCTTTTTCGCTGATTGCATAAGAATAAATATAAACACCATATGGAATCCCCGCTGCCTCGCAGCCGGCCATATTAGCAATCGCCATGGAGTCGTCCTGATTGAAATCATCATCTCCAAATCCAATTCTTATGATAGCAAAATCAATCCCATCCGCTTTTGCTGCGTTCCAGTCAATGGTCGCATTATAGGAAGATACATCGACTCCTTGACATCTGCCTTGACTGTCAATGGCATAAGTTTCCACATTACCAACGCCAGCCGTTACGGCCACAAAAGTCAGGAGGAAACTGGCCAATATTACTTTTACTTTTAACGAAATCTTTTTTCTCATTTTAGGGTTTATACTTTCTTGACATTCGTGCACCTGTTGTGATATAAAATACAAGTGCTTAGGGGAATCATACAGTGGCAGTATGACGGTCTCCAAAACCGTTCACGGGAGTTCGAATCTCTCTTCCCCTGCTAAAGTCCTTGATTTCAAGGACTTTTTTATTTTATCTTTTTTGTTTTAATTTACTGATTGCTTCCCGGACATCGGAAACCCCTATAAGTTCCATGTCCTTTATCTTTTTCAAAGAAGCCAAAGCCGCCTTCGGACAAATACATGTCGTAAAGCCCATCTTCTTCGCTTCCAGGATTCTCGCTTCCATCATATTCACACTTCTTACTTCACCGGATAACCCAACCTCGCCTAAGGCGATGGTGTTCGAATCCACTACGAAATCCATATAACTCGAAGCAATCGCACAAATTACTGCCAGATCTAAAGCGGTTTCATTTATTTTCACGCCGCCTACAATATTAACGTAAGCGTCGCAATCTGACATAGCAAAGCCTAACCGTTTTTCCAAAACTGCTACCAACAGATTCATACGATTGTAATCAATACCTGTGGAACTTCTTCTCGGATTCCCTAACCCAGACTTTGCAACCAAAGCCTGAATTTCAATTAATATTGGACGGGTGCCTTCTACGGAGCAAGAAACGATAGAACCAGACGCATTTTCCGGTCTTCCGATAAGCATGAATTCGGAAGGATTTTTCACCTCCCTCAAACCTTCGGAACACATCTCAAAGACTCCTATTTCGTTGGTGGAACCAAAACGGTTTTTTACACCTCGCAAGATACGGTAAGAACCTTGCGAATCTCCTTCGAAATAAAGAACCGTATCTACCATATGCTCTAAGGTTCTAGGTCCCGCTACAACGCCTTCTTTGGTTACATGGCCTACAACAAAGGTGCTTACGCCTAAGCCTTTGGCCAACTGCATCAAAAGGTTGGTGCATTCTCGCACCTGACCAACGCTGCCTGGAGTACTGGCAACATCGAGACGGTACATAGTCTGAATGGAGTCAATGATGGCTACTTCCGGCTTTTCTTCCTGAATGGCAGCCTCAATAATATCCAGATCCGTTTCTGCCAATAGTTTCAGATTGTCATTAAACTCTCCGATTCGGTTCGCTCTTAATTTAATCTGGCTTAAGGATTCCTCGCCCGTTACATAAAGAACGCTATGGCCAGCATCGCTTAAAGTTTTACAGACCTGGGTCAGTAACGTGGACTTTCCAATGCCCGGATCTCCGCCAACTAAAACCAGGGAGCCTTTAATAATGCCTCCCCCTAATACCCGGTCAAATTCTTCGATGCCTGTTGAAATGCGCTCATCTTCCGTCGCTTTTACTTTCGACATGGAAACCGGCCTGGACTCTTCCCCCAGCAGCCGAAGCGTCGGGCCTTTTCGAACACCAGCTTTATTGTCTTTCTGGGAAGGAGCTTCCACGAAAGTATTCCATTCATGGCATGCAGGACATTGTCCCGCCCACTTTGGACTTTCATATCCACATTCTTTACAGAAAAAAATCGTATCTTTTGCTTTCGCCATTTTTATTTCGTTTTTCCTTTAGCTACGGTAAATACTAATTTGTCTAAATCTTTTGGAGCCTTTACATAGACTGTGTCTCCGGCTTTTATCTTTCCAGAAAGAATTTCCTCTGCCATTTCGTCTTCCAATAAAGACTGTACTTTTCTCTTTAATGCACGGGCACCGTATTTCGGGTCATAGCCTTTTTCTACCAGATACTCTTTTGCACTATCTACAACTCTTAATTTTACATTCATCTGAGACAGCGCACGGTCTGCCAGATCTTTTAAGAGGATGTTGATAATATCTTTCATGTTCTCTTTCGTCAGAGATTCAAATACGATAATTTCATCGATACGATTCAAGAACTCTGGCTTAAAGATAAACTTTATTTCATCCATAACAGCATTCTTCATGGCCTCGTAGTTGGCTTTTGCAGAATGCTCTGCAGAAAATCCCAGACTCTTCGGCTCCATAATTCTCTGGGCGCCGGCATTACTGGTCATGATGATAATTTCTGCGTACCTGCTCCGAAAGCTGTCCGCCTTCGTCATAGCCTACATATCCTGGAGGCGATCCAATGAGTTTTGATACACTATGCTTTTCCATATATTCGCTCATATCAACTCGGATAATGGCATTTTCCGTTCCAAACATGGCTTCTGCCAGAGCTTTACTCAGCTCCGTTTTACCTACACCCGTAGGACCTAAGAACAGGAATGTACCAATCGGCTTATTTGGATCTTTCAATCCCACTCTTCCTCTGCGAATAGCCTTGCTTAAAGCAACTACCGCTTCATCCTGAGCGATAACTCTCTTATGGAGAGTTTCCTCTAATTTTACTAAGCGTGCGCCTTCCTCTTCTGCTAACTTCTTTACAGGAATTTTTGTCCATTTGGAAACCACGTCTGCAATATCATCAACAGTTACCTGAAGGGCATTCAAGCTGTTGTTGGTCAAACTATCTTTATAGTCACGAATCGAATCTTTCAGTAATTTAATATCCGTAGACAGGGAGGACGCCTGTTTTAAATTTCCGGACTTCAGATATTTTTCTCTCTTTTCTTCCATCTTGTTTAACTTGTCGTCCATATATTTTACATCGGTTGGAAGAATATAAGAAGCCAGGCGAACTTTACTTGCCGCTTCATCAATCAGATCGATTGCCTTATCCGGAAGGAAGCGGTCATTAATATAACGCATGGACAGATTGACTGCTGCGTCCAAAGCTTCATCGGTAATTTCTACGTTATGATGATCTTCATAAATCGGCCGTAAGCCTTTTAAGATTTCAATTGTTTCTTCCTTTGTCGGCTGTTCTATATAAACCGGCTGGAATCTTCTTTCCAAAGCAGCATCTTTTTCAAAATGCTTTCTATATTCGTCCAGGGTAGTTGCACCGATAATCTGAATTTCACCTTTCGCAAGGGCCGGTTTTAATATGTTCGCTGCATCAATGGAACCTTCTGCACCACCAGCACCAATCATGGTATGGATTTCATCCATAAATAAAATAATGTGGCCATTCTCTCTTACTTCATTAATTACTTTTTTAATTCGCTCTTCAAACTCGCCACGGTATTTGGTTCCTGCAACCATAGCCGGAAGATCTAACGATAAGATTCGTTTATCCGCTACCGGACCAACAATTTCTCCTGCTACGATCTGCTGAGCCAAAGCTTCTGCAATACTGGTTTTTCCAACACCTGGCTCACCTACCAGGCACGGATTGTTTTTCGTGCGTCTACTTAAAATCTGGACAATACGGCTGATTTCATCGGCTCTTCCAATAATCGGATCTAACTTTCCCATACGGGCAGCTTCATTTAGATCCCGGCTATATTCTTTTAAGATGCCTTCTTTTTTTCCTCCAGCCGGATCTTTATCCATGGCCAGTTCGGATTTATGAGCCTCTAAGTCTTCGCCCATAGCTCCTAAAAGCTCTGCGAAAATCTTCTGACGGTTCGCACCTAATCCGGTAAGGATACGGATGGCTGCACAATCTTCTTCCTTCAGTAAGGCAATTAAAAGATGCTCTGTTCCCACTTCCGAAACATGATATTTGGAAGCTTCCATTCCGGCATTTTCCAGAACATGTTCTGCCTTTGGAGAAAAGCTTTCTCCTTCGGAAGTCATAACGTTGGACTGGGTTTCAAAGGTCTTTTCAATTAAAGTCTCAATGGCCTCCGACGTTATTTTATGTGCGCCTAAAACTTTTTGGGACGTGGAGCCATCAACATCGGCTAATCCGATCAAAAGATGCTCCGTTCCAATATAGGTATGATGTAATTTTACAGAAGCCTCCGTAGCTGCAACCACAACTTCCTGGGCCATTTTCGTAAACGGTCGTTTCATAATTTCTCCTAGCTTAGTTCATCGTAAAGATCATCAACTAATTCTTTTATTTCTTCCTGGGTAAGGCCCTTGCAGATACCACGGGCAATAAGAGGACGCAGGTAAGCTTTCATTTTTTCCATCGATGTCAGCTTGTCGATATCAATGGCTACGACTGCTCCTCTGCGTCTGTCAACTTTAAGGAAACCATCTTGTCTTAAGGTTGAATAGGCTTTATTTACAGTATGCATATTGACACCAATGGTGTCCGCTAAAGCCCGAACAGATGGCAACGACTCCCCTTCTTTAATCTGGGAAGTAGCTATGGCCATAAAAATCTGGTTTCTTAACTGTACATATATAGCTTCATCACTATTAAAATCAATCTCTATATACATAGTAAGACCTCTCGTTCTAATTGTTATACCTAGAATATAACAACCATCACGAGAAGTCAATGTTTATTAATACCGTATTTAGTTAAAAACTTGCTATTCTTCCTCTTCGGAATCTTCTTTATTTACTGCGTCTAAAATAATCGCATCCAGATCATCATCCATGGCATCCTCTTCCTCTGGTTTGCCATCAATACCGTCTGCAAATTCTTTTACTTTTGCTGATAAATCATCCCCAAATTTCTTAGCGTCTTCGCCAAACTCTTTTGCTTTTGCACCAAAATCATTTACATAAGCTTTGATTTTGTCGTGGGTGCCGTCCGCATCCAGTTTTTCTTTCAGCTCTTTCACAGATGCATATACTCTTAAAGGAGATACAACTAATTCTGCCGCAATATTTAATAAAGAATCTTTCGTCTTTTTATCCATATTTCACACTCCTTACCCGCTAATTATACATTTCCAAGATAAGGTGTCAAGAGACCGGTAGTTCTATGAATTATGCTTTTTGTTTCTTTTCTGCTTTAAGTCCAGAGAAGAACTCTTTTGCCAGTCTTGCTACCTGTGGGCTTAACGCAATCAGCGCAATTAAGTTCGGGATTGCCATGCAAGCATTCAGAATGTCTGCAATGTTCCATACATCGCTCAAGCTTAAGGTTGAACCCATGATGATGAAAATAATGAAAACGATTTTGTAAATTGTAACAGCAACTTTGCTTCCTTTAAAAATAAACTCGCAGCATCTTACGCCGTACAAGGACCAGCTGATGATTGTAGAAAGTGCAAATAAGCTTAAGCATACCGCAATGAGAACAGAACCTACCCCGCTAGTGAAAACAGTGCCTAAAGCGGAAGATACGATAGCAGCACCGCCGCCATCGCCCCAGTTAAAGGATACGCCGCCTGCACAGTAACTTGTAAGAACGGTAAGGCATGTAAGAGTACAAATAACGATAGTATCCATGAATACTTCGAAGATACCGAATACGCCCTGTCTTACTGCGTTTGTTTCAGAGGTTGTAGCATGAGCGATTGGAGCAGAACCAAGACCAGCTTCATTTGAGAAGCAGCCACGGCCGACGCCCTTCTTCATAGCAGTAAGAACGGTAATACCGAATGCACCACCTAAAGCAGCCTGAGGAGAGAAAGCTCCTGCAAAGATCATACGAAATACTTCTCCGATAAATCCAACGTTTGCGAAAATGATAACTAAGGTTGCAACGATATAAACAGCTGCCATGAAAGGAACAACTTTTTCTGTGAATTTACCAATAACTTTAATACCACCAATGATAACGAATGCAAGAATGATTGCAACTACGATACCAACGATTAAGTAACTTAATTTGAATTCCGATCCTAAGAAAGAAATCATCGTCGCTCCGGTATTTCCACCCAGCGAGTCAATGGCTGTAGAAACGGATTCTGCGATAGAGTTTACCTGTGTTGCATTACCAATACCAAATGCTGCAAGGCCACCAAAGATACAGAATAAAATACCAAGCCAGGTCCAGTTCTTACCTAAGCCATTTTTAATATAATACATAGGTCCGCCAACCCATTCGCCCTGTTTATTCTTTTCACGATAACGAACAGCCAGTACAACCTCACAAAACTTTGTGCACATACCAAAAAGAGCACTGACCCACATCCAAAATACTGCACCAGGTCCACCGATGATAACTGCGCCGGTAACGCCTACGATGTTACCAGTACCTACGGTTGCGGCTAACGCTGTAGTAAGCGCTTGGAACGGAGTGATCTCACCTTTTCCAGCTTTCTCTTTGGAGAACATCTTACCAATCGTATTCTTCATAGAAAAGCCAAATTTTCTAAACTGTATGAACGCAAGGCGGATACTTAAGAAAAGGCCTGTTCCAACGAGAAGAATCAGAATTGGGTAACTCCATGCCCAATCATCAATTACAGTGATAATGTCGCTAAATGTCATTGTTTCTTCCTCCTGGTTTCAAATAATTTTCCCTTTGTAGCAAAACGAGGATGTTCCATCTATGTACACCCTCAAGCAAACCCTTCCATAAAGGGAAAACAATCTGTCCTTTTGCCTGAGAGATTAAACTTCAAAAAGTTCTTGCACCTTCGGCCCCCGTTAGTGAGCGTCTCCAGATTTTCATCCATTCACAGTCCTATCTTTTTAAAGAATCCTGAGAGTGTTACTCCTTCGGCAGGCTTTGACAGCCACTTTCCTGCAAACTTCATCTGACTGTATAAAGTTTTTGTTATAATACACAATTTAACGTGATAATGCAATAAAATTTTTATTTATCGGATGGGAGAATGGTTCCCTTGTCCAGGTTCTTATCTACGATGCCAGACGCCAGCTGGAATAAGGCTTCGCTTCCCGGACGCATTCGGTCGATTCGGTCCCTTACCGGCCGTTCCTTTACATCATGATCCACCCAGGCTTTTCCCTCTCCCAAATCATTCATGATGATTGGATGCAGAATATCCAGGCTTAAGGCAAACTTAGCCTCTTTTGTTTCGGAAGCTTCATATTCATCCCAAAGTTCCCGCATCCATTTCGCCTGCTCTTCCGGAAGAATATTAAAAACTCGGTCCGCTGCCTTTTCTTCACGTTCCCGTTTTGTTTTATTCGCTTCCGGGTCATAAGCATAGGTATCTCCCGCATCGATTTCTACCATATCATGAATCAGTACCATCTGGATAACGTGCAGAATATCTACTTCTTCGTTGGCATACTCAGAAAGCAACATCGCCATTAAGGCCAGATGCCAGGAATGTTCGGAATCGTTTTCCGGACGGCTGGCATCGGCAATGTAGGTCTGCCGGTAAATACTTTTCATTTTATCGATTTCCGCGATAAAGCTTAATTGTTGTTCCAATCTTTCTTTGTCCACGCTAGTTTAACTTTCCTATTCTAGAAAGCGGCCAGTAAACAAACAATGCTTTACCAAGTATCGCTTTCTTTCTTACGTATGTGTTGTTCCAATACCGGGCATCTTTGGAATTGCCCCGGTTATCTCCCATAACAAAATAGGACCCTTCCGGAACCGTATATGGGCCATAGTCTTCAAAGTCCATATTTCTTGTTACATAATAATCCGGATTAATATACGGCTCCTCTAATTCTTCTCCATTAATGTAAGTTATCCCGTCAATCACTTCCACCGTTTCTCCTGGTAATCCGATAACTCGTTTTACGAAAATCTGAGACGGATCGTCCGGATACTTAAACACAACAATATCTCCCCGTTTCGGATCGCTGAACCAGTAAGAAACACGAAGTCCAATCATCCGGGAACCCGGCATAATGGTATTCTCCATAGAACCAGTCGGAACGGTAGAGTTGATGATAATTACAAAGTTTATGAAAAGAGCGATTGCCAAGGCCAACACAATAATGATCAGCCACTCTAACGTATTATATAGTTTCGGGTTGGCGGCTCTTTTCTCTTCTTTTTTTCTCTTTCTTAATTCTTTTGGCGAAAGAAGTCTTTCGTCCTGAATCAAATCTTTATGGCGTTCTTTGTCTTCTTGTTTCATCATTACTTTTTCTTTAACTATTTATTATTTTCTATATCAAATTTTCTCGAAAATTTAATCTTTTTGTAACAATTATCCCCACGTTTTGTGGAAAACTGTGGATAACTTTTCGGTTTTTACACATACTACATATCGTTTGTTGTCTATTTCAAAACCACAAAACGTATGTTTTTTAAATCTTTTTAAACTTTTTTACACGAATCTTAACAGCTTTCTGGAAGTTTTCAATGTTGACAACCGTGTGTTTTCCACCATCTTCCCCATCAATAACCCACTGTACGTCGTTTTCAGAGGTAAAGGTAATCTTTTTTGCTTTGAATTTCCTTACCTCCACCGTGGCTTTGTCTC
>JAKSRL010000022.1 GCA_024403635.1 Lachnospiraceae bacterium
CCTGACGTTGTTTTAATTTTCGGTACTCGCCTAACGCCTGCCGAGTGATTTTGATGCTGTCGTTGATGATATCTGGAGTTGCCAGATAAAGAGCTTCGGAATAACTTACAACGTGAATAATTTCCGGAGAGTAAATATTGAAAGGGTCGATATCGTCCATCATCGCTGTGACCGCTGCCAGTTGAACTTTTGCTTCCTCAATGTCTGGCTTGAAATAATCAAGACCTGCACGTGTTTGGAGAATTATTTTGAAGTTTGCATTTTCCAGCTCTTTGACCAATTTGAGAATTACACGGGATTTTGCCAGATCCTGAATTCCCCAGGTGCTGCGAGGAGTGTTCAACATGTTTTGTAATATGAAGGTTTTGATACCGAGTTTTTTTGCCAATTTGGCAGCCAGAAAGGCGGAGACAATATAAGTAACATCATCGCAACCACGGAAAGCAAAATGGTGGGGAACATTTGCTTCGAAAGGTTTGTTTGTGGCAGCGCTGAAGCGAATAGCGTCTATATGCTCAACGATGTTAGGGTAGAGGGCATTTGGACCACGACCATCCAGTTCATTAAACCACCATAAAGAAAGGGCATGCCAGCAAATATTGATGCTGCGTTCAAAGACGGTAGCATTTTTGACAACATTTTTGGTTGCGGAATAGGTACGGACCAGCATCGGACGTGCGGCTTGCCAGATGGCATGATATTCTTCTTCAGAATTGACGGGAACACCACCCCCGTTTGGCTTGCTTTCCCAGGATTCTCCGAAATTAGATTGCGAGAGCTGGGAACTGCCGATGGATAAGATGTCAAGGAAACCTGCCTTGGCAAGATCTTTACACCAGTTCCAGTATTGTTTTAGGCATTCCTGACGGGTCATGTTGGAAGAGTATGGGCCAGAGTGAGCACGAATCAGTGGCTGGAAGCCTTCCTTAAAGTTATGTTGCAGACGTAGCTCTAAAGAGTCATGGGATGTTCCCAATTCCTTGTAGAGCTTTTTGGTCAAAGGCTTTTGATCTTCGTATTCTTTTCTTTGGATGATTCCTCGGCCGAACTTTAAAAGGTCTTTATCGTATTGACATCCCTCTTTGATTGTTTTTGGAATTTGCTTGGACGGAACTCCCATTATTAAAAGAGTTTCCTCGGCGCTTTCCCCACGGCGGAAAGTTTTGATGCGCCCGTCGTATTCTGTTTCTACTTTATCACATGCTGGTTTGAGACCGGCAAAATGAATCGCTTTGACGATACTGTCTGAGGATTCATAGAGACCATTTTTTTTCAGTAGATAAACAATGCGGCCCACTAATTGGACAGCATCGTCGGGATCCAGACGGTACGATATGCCGAGATTGGTAATATTGTTTGCGAGAATCCAATCCAGAATGAGTTTCTGGCTGGTTTCTGATGCGATTCTACTGACCGCATCTTCGATTTGAGTTGGAGCTATGATTACTTTATAACCGCAGTCGCTTAGGAGCGCGGATGCTGCGTGTACACCCATGGTGTGGGCATCCAGCAGGGACTTTAGCATGCCAAATGTAAGTTGCTTTTCCATAGGAAGCCTCCTTCGCTGGAACTTAGGTGAGAGGGGGTTCGTGTGGTGGGAAGTCTTTCTTTATTGCAAGTGATGATTGTGTACGATACGAAAAACTTCTGGGTTTGGATGTTAGAGTTACCTGTTGTAGAGGAGAGTCGCCTCATTTTTTTATAGATTGGTAATAGGGTATGTAGTTTATTCTTTTTTTGTATTATACGATGGAATAAAAAAACAGTCAAATTTGAGGCGAGAAGAAAGTGGTATATCATCTCAGAATGATTTAAAATAATCATAATTAGAAACAAAATGGGAGGAAGCAATGAGAACAGAAAATGGTGAATGGATTATGCAAGGAAAAGCGCTGGATGATGCGAAACGAATCCGGACATACAAAGCTCTCATCAAGTATATAAAAAAAGTTGGCTTTCTTCCGCTGTTTGCCAATAGCGTAGAAGGCTTTTCGGTGGAGGAGATGACATCGCCTCTTTACTGGTGGAGCGGTGACGAGAAAAATGATCCATGGGAGTGGCGACTTTTGATTTCCAGAAGTCAGGAAGTGGCCTACGGAAAATTCTTCGATAAAAAGGCAGGATTCATTTCTTTAGATTGGTTGCCTTATTTTGCGAACTGGCGCAGGGATGGGTACGATTTTGATGCTTTATGGGATGACCAGAAAGCGAAACGCAGAATGAAGCTGATCATGGATTTATTTCCCGGAGAAAAACCAGAAGAGGAAGCTTATTATTCTTTTGAATTAAAAGAAAAGGCTGGCTTTGGAAAAGGCGGAGAGAAGAACTTTGATGGAATTTTGACGGAACTTCAGATGATGACCTATCTTGTAGATAAGGATTTCGGAAGAAAGAAAAATAAGAAAGGTCAAGAGTATGGTTGGAGTATTGCGTTACTGGCAACGCCGGAAAGCATTTGGGGACCAGAGTTGGTTCGGAGTGCCTATAAGGAAGAGCCGGAGACTTCCAGGAAGAGAATATTTGACCAGGTGAAAAAAATATACCCAAAGGCGACGGAAGAACAAATCCGCAAGATCTTGAAATAGAAGATTTATTTTTACTCTTTAATTATTGTAACATATAATAATATAATTATTTCAAACATATAAAAGGGGGTTTTATTATGCCATTACCAAAATTTGATCCGTTACTGCAGTTCCGCGCACCGTATAACTACGAACTTGCAGGTAAAAATTTCAACATTATCATGGATGATGGAAATGAGTTCTTTATTTGTTTTATTGATGGAGAAAATCTTCAATGGGCAGAGAATGGCGGAGACTTTGTATGGAGAAAATATGAGTGCCTAAAGGGTGAGGCCAATCTCTATTTCGTTCACATCATCGTATCTACAGAAAAAGGAAAAGAAGTTCATTATAGCTTAGTTTTGGACGTTGCACAGGACTTGGTAACATTGGTTATTACGGAAGAAGGTCTGATTGAGCCTTTTGAACGTTTAATTAAAGTTACTCCGGTATTTGGAGCAATAAAATATCCGGGAAAAGCTTTGACGGAGAAGAGACATTGCTTTACAGACCGCATGACCGGACGCCGCATCGAGTGGCATTACAGTTCCAACTTTTTCAAAATGCATATTTACTATAAACCGACCTTATATCGACTTCCAAAAGTTGATGTGGGAAGTTTTGAGCGTCGTTATGCAGCAGAGGAGGACCCGGCAGAAAAAGAACGTTTGAAGGGATGGGTGGACCGTTTTAACACGGAATTACCGCTTTATCCATTTGGTGAGGAGCCTTGCTTCCATATTACCATAAATGACCATTTTAATCTGTTCTGCTTCTGCGAAGAGAATGAAACAAGATTATATCCAGATCATTCCATCGCTGGTGGTGGACTTATCCTTCTGCAGGATTTAGACCGTTTGGTTCAGAATGGACTTGGCTATGGATTAGGAAGCTACGATTTGACTACAGCTTATGGCGTAGAAAGATTCGAGCCAGATGAGGTGGAATCACTGGATTCCCCTTACGATAATACGAATTTAGAAACGATTCCTTGCATTTATGATATTAAATATTAAATAGGAGAAAAACTATGGTTAAAAATATAGAAGATAGCCAAAGATGGCCGGTTGTTGATACAGTAGCAGGAAAAATTCGTGGTTACTATTTTGATGAAACCTATATTTTCCAGGGAATTAAGTATGCTGATGCTAAAAGATTTCAGATGCCGACACCAGTGGCTCCTTGGGAAGGCATAAAGGACGCATGGGGCTATGGCCCAGCATCTTTAACTCCATTAAAGGACCACGCAGGTGAAGAAATTACCGTTCCTCACCGCTATTGGCCTCAGGCAGAAGAATGTCAGTTTTTAAACGTTTGGACTCAGGACCTGAATCCAGAGAAAAAGAAGCCGGTTCTGGTATGGCTTCATGGTGGCGGTTTCTTATTTGGCTCTGCAGTAGAGTTGGCTTGTATCGAATGTAAAGATCTTTGCCAGTATGGTGATGTTGTTACTGTTAGTTTAAATCACAGATTGAATATTTTAGGTTATCTGGATGTATCCGCTTATGGTGATGAGAAATTCGCTAATTCCGGAAACGTAGGAATGGCAGACATTGTTGCCGCTTTGGAATGGATTCGCGACAATATTGCAAAGTTTGGCGGAGACCCAGACAACGTAACAATTTTTGGACAATCTGGCGGTGGTGGAAAAGTTTGCGCTTTACTCCAGATGCCGGCTGCAGATGGACTCTTCCATAAAGCTGTAGTTCATAGCGGCATCCATAAACGTCGTCCACGCCCGGATGCAGCTGTCAGCAAAGAAGTTGTTGGTAGAATGTTAAAAGATCTGAACATTCCAGAGGATGAGTTTGAGCGTCTGTGTGATGTTCCTTATGATGATTTGATCAATTCTTATTTGAAGAATCAGAAGGAAATGAGAGCGGAGGGCTACGATATCACTGGATGGGCGCCTTTGGCCAATGGATATTACCTGGGTTACGCTCGTGAAGATGGATTTAATCCGAATGCATTTAATGTTCCAACTATCGTATTTACCTGTATTGCGGAGCACGCTTACAATCCGATTCTTCCAAAGAAATATGAGTTAACAGATGCGGAAACTCTGGCTGCGATTCAGGACAAATTTGGTGAAGATGCAGAGAAGATTATCGAAGACTTTAAGAAAGCATACCCTGAGAAACCGATTTTGGATGTATTAGCTATGGATTTCTCCACTAGATATGGCTCTTTGAATCATGTGGCAAAACGCTCCCTGGTGAAAGGAGCAGCGCCTATTTATATTGGTATGCTGGCTCAGGAATTCCCTGTAAAAGGAGGAAAACTTGCATGGCATTGTGCAGATATGCCGTTCTTCATGCACACCGCAATGCAGTTTCCGGTAAATCAGTTTGAGGGTGCGGAAAAACTTCAGGAAGAAATGGCCGGAGCCCTGGTAGCTTTCGCTAAGACCGGTAATCCAAATCACGAAGGAATGGAAGAATGGCCTGCCTTTAATGTAAAGACAAAGCCAACCATGGTATTTACTACCGATGGTAGCAGAACCAGATATGCTTTTGACGAAGAAGTTCTGGAAGATTTGAAGAAATTTGACCGACCATTCGTTTATCCAGACTGATTAAATAATTAATGCAAATAACAATCGCCATATTGTAATATTGTAGGAAAAGCTGTTCCTGAAAAAGCTCAGGGACGGCTTTTGCTTTTTTACGAGAAGGGAATTTTGTTAAAATATTGTATTGCTAAAAAAAGACGCTTGTGTACCATGTCCAATAGTACCACAGATAAAAAAAGGCACTTGTGTACCATATCCAATGGTACCGCTGACAAAAAATGACACTTGTGTACTATGTTTAATAGTATCGCTGACAAAAATAACACTTGTGTACCATTTTACTGACAAAAAAAGGGAGTTATGTACAAGTTACGCAAGAAAAAGTGTACATAAGTGTAATTTTTGGTTCTAGGAGGTTATGCAGCTTGTACGTAAGTGTAATTTTATGTCAGAAACGTAACGCTGCTTGTTAAAAAACTATTTTTTCGAAGCAGAGATGAAAAATTATGAAGCTGATTTTGCTTTCAGAATATTGTAGAAGATAATTGTTAAGAATACGATGGCGGCACCGATGAGAGCCAACGGAGTCAGCATTTCATGATACACAATGGCTACCCAGATTGGATTTAGTACAGGCTCCAGTCCGCAGACTAAGGAAGCCATGGTAGCAGGAGTTGTCTTCAGGCCAATGTTCAAGAACACATAGCCAAAACCTACCTGGAACAGTCCTAAGCAAAAGAAGGCAATCCACGCGATGGTAGTAGTGCCAGAATAGTCTTGCTGGATAAGAAAAGGCAACCCAACAACTACATTAATACACATACCGAAAAACGTAGACGATAAGGAGTCTGCGTTTTTTGATGTATTCATCATAAAAATGCCGGCATAGGTCAGTCCGGATAAAAGAGCAAGACCGTTTCCCAACATATTTCCGGCAGAAAGACCATCAATAAAGAAACATACAACGCCACCGAAAATCAGAATAATCGCAATAATATCCAGCTTTTTCGGCTTTACCTTAAAAATCAAAGCGGAAAGAATTACGACAAAAATTGGAGCTGTGTACTGCAGAATAATCGTGTTGGCAGCTGTGGTCATTTTATTGGCAAAGGTGAAAAGAATGGTTGTTGCCGACATGGAAAGAGCACCAATGATTACTGGTTTATTAATTACAGCTTATGCCGGGTGATCAGCAAATAGATGCCAAACACCAAAGCGGCGAGAATATTTCGTCCCCCGTTAATGGCCATGGCATTCCAGCTGATGCTTTTTATACAAAGACCGCCGATACTGAAGCATAAAGATGCCAGAAAAACGAAAAATGGTCCTATATTTAATTTTTTAGTTCTTACCTGAGCCATGGCGATATTATAGCACTGGATTTCCATTTTAAAACAAAAAATAATAAATGATTTGGTACAAATTCTGCAATAAATGAAATCTTTGGATAGGATTCGAGGAATTTTGGCTGACGGCCTTGAAAAACGAACAAATGTTCGATACAATAATTACGGTAGAAATAGGATGTAATTATAAAAAGGTGCGAAATGTTTGATTTAAAAGACGATAAAGATGAATTAAACGAAGCCCAGCTTCAGGCGGTGACGACAACAGAAGGCTTTGTACGAGTAATTGCGGGAGCCGGCTCTGGAAAGACCAGGGCTTTGACTCATCGTTTTGCCTATCTTGTAAATAATGTAGGTATTATGCCGGGGAATATCCTCTGCGTAACCTTTACCAATAAAGCAGCTCAGGAAATGCGCCAGAGGATTCATAAACTGACGGGGGATAATGATACTGGCTATATTAATACCTTTCATGGTTTCTGCGTTTCCGTTTTGGGGGAAGAGAGTAATGCAGTAGGCTATCCGTCCAACTTTATCGTTTTGGACAATTCAGACATAGATACCATGTTGGGTATTATATATGAAGAAAGAGGCCTGACCTTACGTGACCGAACCTTTTCATCCGCCCGGGACATGATTGAACTGCAGAAGACGAAACAAAAGCCGAAATACTATGAAGACCTTACGGGGCTGTCTATTGATGCCCTGCATGAAAAGTATATGGAGGCTACAGAAACCGATGACATCATTTTTTACGGCTATCTGTATCAGGAAAAGAAATGTTTTGGTCTGGATTATAACGACCTGATTGTTCTGGTGCTTCATATTTTCGATATAAATGAAGAGATAAAACTGAAATGGCAACAAAGGCTGGAATACATCATGATTGATGAGTTCCAGGACATTGACCTGCAGCAATACGAGCTGATGCGGGTCCTTTGCGACTATCATAAGAATTTGTTTGTGGTGGGGGATATGGACCAGACCATTTATTCCTGGAGAGGGGCGGACTCCCGGTATTTGATGAACTTTGACAAGAAGTTTAAAGATACCAAGACGATTATGATGATTGAAAACTATCGTTCAACTCCGGAAATTCTGGATGCTGCCAACTCTCTGATTGAAAAGAATGTCTACCGTATCGAAAAGAAACTGATAGCACAGCTGGAGCATGAGAAAAAGGTCCTGTATCATCATGCCAAAAGCAGCAAGGACGAAGCTGCCTGGATTCATGATAAAATCCGTGATTTGGAAAAAGAAGGCATTCGCTTAGGAGATATCTGTATCCTTTACCGGGCTCATTATCTTTCCCGAAATTTAGAAGAAGTTTTTCTTCACGAAAAACTTCCTTACCATATATATAGCGGCGTCCAGTTTTTCGACCGCATGGAAATCAAAGACACCTTAAGCTATCTGCGAATGTTGGCTTATATGGATGATCTCAGCTTTATGCGTGTTATCAATACCCCAAAGAGAAATATGGGAAAACGACGGATGGAATTCTTAAAAGAGCGGGCGGAGAAGGACCATTGCTCTTTGTATCAGGCTCTCTGTTCGAATATTGACAACGAAATCTTTAAAGGAACCAAAGCGAAATCTTTTATTACTATGATAAAAGAACTGCAGAAACTAGCGGAAGATCTGACCATTACAGAATTATTGGCAAAAGTTTTGGAAATGAGTGGCTATGAGGCTTTATTACGAACGGAGGGCAGCCAAGAACGGCTGGACAATCTGGCAGAACTAAAGCAGTCCGTTTATGAATTTGAAACTACCTGTGGCGAGGAAACGAACCTGAAAAACTATCTGGAGCATGTGGCACTCTTTACCAACATGGATGAGCCGGTTTCATACGATAAAGTAAAAATGATGACCATCCATGCCGCAAAGGGCCTGGAGTTTCCTTATGTGTTTTTATGTGGCATGAGTGAGGACATTTTCCCTTCAAAAAAAGTAAATACCGCCGATGCCATGGAAGAAGAACGCCGGCTTTGCTTTGTTGCCCTGACTCGTGCAGAGAAGGGGTTGTTTTTAAGCGAGGCGGAGGGGCGGAATTATGATGGAGAGCCGAGGTATCCTTCCCGGTTTATACTTAATATAGAAGAAAACAATCTGGAGTACGATAATCCGCCGGAGCAGACGTTGATTAATGGCACCCGAAGCTATGTGGATTACAAAGACCGTTTGATGCCGGATAACATAAAGAAAGAAATTCTAAGCCCGGGCACGAAAGTCCGTCATGAAGTCTTTGGAAACGGAATCATTTTAGGCTTTGATGAAGACATGAAGGCTCATATCGTCCAATTTGATAACATGGCTACTTCCAGAAAAATCTCTGTAAAAGTCAAACTTCAGGTTATTTAATTAAAAAATCTTTTAAAAAAAGGAAATATCAGTTAAAATCCCGAAAGGTTCTTCGGAAAACTGATATTTCCTATTAAAAAATCTGTTACAAAATTTACTGAAAAATTTTGTGAAATTATTCTAAAAATTCTCTTGCAATACCCCCAAGAATATAGTATGATGGTCAAGCTGTGATGTGGATAGCTATGAAGTAGGAAGTTGCTGCAGATTAAGCAGGTAATTCCGCGGAGCGAAAGTCAGAGAACCTGACAGCCCGTCAATGTGCACCATGGTCCGTCAATGGAGACGGAAACAACGTGTACGTCAGCGTAACAAGAGTTAGCCGGCTTAAGTCGATTGACGGATTGACTAAGCCCCGAAGGCGGAGCAAGGCTTGCGAGCGGGAATGGTTGGCGGATCACAAAGAAAATGGCTGTATCTTTATGCCAATTTTTTATGGGATAAGCGCGACACACACGGAAGAGTGGACAAACAGTAAAAAATCAAATTTTTAAGGAGGCTACTATGGCAAACCAGGTAATGAGAATCACTCTCAAGGCTTACGATCACAAACTTATTGATCAGTCAGCAGAAAAAATCATCGACACTGTAAAGAAAAACGGATCTCAGGTAAGTGGACCAGTTCCTCTTCCTACAAAAAAGGAAGTTGTTACTATCTTAAGAGCAGTTCACAAATACAAAGATTCCCGCGAACAGTTCGAACAGAGAACTCATAAGAGACTCATCGATGTTATCGCACCTACACAGAAGACTATCGAAGCTTTAACAAAACTCGATATGCCAGCTGGAGTTTATGTAGACATCAAAATGAAGGAACAGTAAAGAACACAATCTGTTCTAGGATGAACGTTAACGACGGACTTCCTTACATAAGGTAGCTGCGGTTGACGTTCCGCTGTAGTTTAACAGGAGGTTAAAAATATGAAGAAAGCGATTTTAGCAACAAAAATCGGTATGACACAGATCTTCAATGAAGACGGCGTGTTAACACCGGTTACAGTTCTTCAGGCAGGTCCTTGTGTAGTTACACAGGTTAAGACTGAAGAAAAGGACGGCTATGCAGCTGTTCAGGTCGGATTCATGGACAAGAGAGAAACTTTAGTAAACTCTCCTGACAGAGGTAAATTCGACAAGGCAGACATTCCTTACAAGAGATTCGTAAGAGAATTCAGATTTGAGAATGCTGCAGAGTACAATGTAAAAGACGAAATCAAGGCAGACATTTTTGAAGCAGGCGACAAAATTGACGTTTCTGCAATTTCAAAAGGTAAAGGCTACCAGGGTGCGATCAAGAGATTTGGTCAGCACAGAGGACCTATGAAGCACGGTTCTAAATATCACCGTCACGCAGGTTCAAACGGCAGTGCATCTGATCCATCAAGAGTATTCAAAGGAAAACATATGCCTGGCCAGATGGGAGCTAAGAAAGTTACTATCCAGAACCTTGAAGTAGTAAGAGTTGATGCTGACGACAATCTGATCCTTGTAAAAGGTGCTGTACCTGGACCAAAGAAGGCTTTAGTAGTTGTTCGTGAAGCTATCAAGGCATGAAAAGACAAGGAAAGGAGGAAATTCAGATGTCAAAAGTATCTGTTTACAATATGAAAGGCGAAGCAGTTGGCGAAATCGAATTAAACGATGAGATTTTCGGCGTAGAAGTAAATGAACATCTTTTACACTTAGCTGTAGTAGCACAGCTCGCTAACAAACGTCAGGGCACACAGAGTGCAAAAACCCGTTCAGAAGTTTCCGGTGGTGGTAAGAAACCTTGGAGACAAAAAGGAACAGGACATGCTCGTCAGGGCTCCATCCGTGCAGCACAGTGGACCGGTGGTGGAATCATCTTCGCTCCAAAGCCACGTGATTACGAGATGAAATTAAACAAGAAAGAAAAAAGAATCGCTCTTAAGAGCGCATTAACAACAAGAGCTCAGGAAGCTAAAGTATTCGTTATTGATGAACTCAAAGTTGAAGAAATCAAAACAAAGACGATGGTTAACTTATTCAAAGGCCTGAATCTTGACAAAGCATTAGTTGTTTTAAATACAAATGATCAGAACGTTATCTGTTCCACAAGAAACATCGCTAACGTTAAAACTGCTCTTACAAACACAATCAACGTATTCGATATTCTCAAATATGATGCATTAGTACTTGATAAGGCAGCACTGGCAACAATCGAGGAGGTGTACGCATAATGGCAGATATTAAATATTATGATGTAATCCTTAAACCGGTTATCACTGAGAAGAGCATGACTCAGATGGCTGACAAGAAATATACTTTCTTAGTACATGTAGATGCTAACAAATCTCAGATCAAAGAAGCTGTTGAAAAAATGTTCGAAGGAACAAAGGTTGAAAGCGTTAATACAATGAACAACCATCCTAAGACAAGAACTCGTGGCCGTATCACTGGTAAGAGACCTGAAACCAAAAAGGCTATCGTTCAGTTAACAAAAGACAGCAAGGAAATCGAAATCTTCGAAGGTCTGTAAAATATAACAGCCTCGAAACGTAATATGTGCAGGTCAAGCACGATAATAAAGGACATAATGAAAGGAGAACAAAATGGGAATTAAAACATTTAGCCCATACACACCTTCCAGAAGACAGATGACTGCCCTTGACAAAAAAGATATTACGAAGAAAACTCCGGAAAAATCTTTACTCGCAGTAAATAAGAAAAATGCCGGACGTAATAACCAGGGTAAAATCACAGTCAGACATCAAGGTGGCGGTACAAGAAGACAGTACAGAATCATTGATTTCAAGAGAAATAAGGATGGTATCCCTGCAGTAGTAGCAGGTATCGAATACGATCCAAACAGAACAGCTAATATTGCACTCCTGAACTACGCTGATGGAGAAAAGGCATATATTATTGCACCTAACGGATTAACAGACGGAATGACAGTAATGAGCGGCCCTACAGCTGAAATTAAAGTCGGAAACTGCCTTCCACTGGAAAACATCCCAATCGGTACAGAAATCCACAACATCGAGCTTTATCCTGGCAAGGGCGGACAGCTTGTACGTTCTGCAGGAAATGCAGCTCAGCTCATCGCTAAAGAAGGTAAATACGCAACCTTACGTCTTCCTTCCGGCGAAATGAGATACGTACCAATTATTTGCAGAGCTACAATCGGCCAGGTTGGCAACATTGAGCATGACCTTGTAAATATTGGTAAAGCAGGTCGTAAGAGAAACATGGGTATCAGACCTACCGTACGTGGTTCCGTAATGAACCCGAACGACCATCCACATGGTGGTGGTGAAGGCAAGACCGGTATCGGCCGCCCAGGCCCATCTACTCCTTGGGGTAAACCGGCTCTCGGACTTAAGACAAGAAATAAACATAAACAGTCTAACAAACTCATCATCCGTCGTCGTGATGGACGTAACATGAAGTAAGGAGGATACCATGGCAAGATCATTAAAAAAAGGCCCTTTTGCAGACGAAAGTTTGCTTAAGAAAATAGAAGCAATGAACGCAAGCGATGACAAGAGCGTTGTAAAGACATGGTCACGCCGTTCTACAATCTTCCCAAGTTTCGTAGGACACACAATCGCTGTTCATGATGGCAGAAGACATGTTCCTGTATATGTTACAGAAGATATGGTTGGACATAAACTCGGCGAGTTCGTAGCAACCAGAACATACAGAGGACATGGCAAAGACGAAAAGAAGTCAAGATAAGCAAAATTTCGAAAGGAGGTTTAATCCATGGCAAAGGGACACAGATCACAAATTAAAAGAGAAAGAAATGCAAATAAGGACACCAGACCATCAGCAAAACTTTCATTTGCCAGAATCTCTGTTCAGAAAGCATGCTTCGTGCTTGATGCTATCAGAGGTAAAAATGTAAATGAAGCCCTTGGTATTCTTGCATACAATCCTAGATATGGGGCTTCCATTATTGCTAAGTTACTTAAGAGCGCTATCGCAAATGCTCAGAACAATAATGGTATGAATCCTGAAGACCTTTATGTTGCTGAATGTTTCGCAAATAAAGGCCCAACAATGAAACGAATTAGACCGAGAGCACAGGGTAGAGCGTATAGAATCGAGAAACGCTTAAGCCACATCACTATTGTGCTTGACGAAAGATAGGAGGGCATATGGGACAGAAAGTTAATCCTCATGGTTTGAGAGTAGGAGTTATCAAGAGCTGGGATTCAAATTGGTATGCAGAAAAAGACTTTGCTGACAACCTGGTTGAAGATTACCAGATCAGAAAATTCCTTAAGAAAAAATTATACAATGCCGGAATCTCTACAATCGAGATTGAAAGAGCTTCTGACAAAATGATAAAGATCAAAATTCACGCAGCAAAACCTGGTGTTATCATCGGAAAAGGCGGCGGAGAAATCGAAAAAGTTAAAGCTCAGGTTAAGAAATTAATCGGAAAAGAAGCTAACATCGACATCATCGAGGTAAAGAGATCTGATAAAGAAGCACAGTTAGTTGCTGAGAATATTGCACAGCAGTTAGAGAACCGTGTATCTTTCAGAAGAGCTATGAAGAGCGCAATGAGCCGTTCACTGAAAGCTGGAGCTCTTGGTATCAAAGCTTCTTGCTCAGGCCGTTTAGGCGGAGCAGATATGGCTCGTACAGAGTTCTACTCAGAAGGAACTATTCCACTTCAGACACTTCGTGCTGACATCGACTATGGTTTCGCTGAAGCTGATACAACTTATGGTAAAGTAGGCGTAAAAGTTTGGATTTACAAAGGCGAAGTGCTTCCAACAAGAAACGTAGTTAAGGAAGGGAGCGATAAATAATGTTAATGCCAAAAAGAACAAAACATCGTAAACAGTTCCGTGGTTCTATGAAAGGTAAAGCATTAAGAGGCAACACCATTTCATACGGCGAGTTCGGTATCGTATCTCAGGAACCAGGCTGGATCACATCTAACCAGATCGAAGCTGCTCGTATCGCTATGACAAGATACGTAAAACGTGGTGGTAGAGTATGGATTAAGATTTTCCCTGACAAACCAGTTACAGCAAAACCTGCTGAAACTCGTATGGGTTCAGGTAAAGGTACTCTTGAGTACTGGGTAGCAGTAGTTAAACCAGGCCGCGTAATGTTCGAAATCGGCGGCGTACCTGAAAACTTAGCAAAGGAAGCTCTCCGTCTTGCAACACATAAATTACCAGTTAAGTGCAAGATAGTTTCCAAGGCAGATTTGGAAGGCGGTGAATCAAGTGAAAACTAATAAATACTTAGAAGATTTAAGAACTAAATCCGCTGCAGATTTAAACGCAGAGTTAGTAGCAGCAAAGAAAGAGCTTTTCAACTTAAGATTCCAGAACGCAACAAACCAGCTGGAAAATACAGGCAGAATTAAAGAAGTTAGAAGAAACATTGCTAGAATCCAGACAGTGATTTCTGAAAAAGCTAACGCTGCCGAGTAAATAAGGAGGATAGAAACGTGGAAAGAAATTTAAGAAAAACCCGTACAGGTAAAGTAACAAGCAATAAAATGGACAAAACTATCGTTGTTGCAGTTGTTGATAACGTTAAGCATCCTCTTTACAACAAGATCATTAAGAGAACTTACAAGTTAAAAGCTCATGATGAGAACAATGAATGCAACATTGGCGATACAGTAAAAGTAATGGAAACAAGACCTCTTTCCAAAGATAAGAGATGGCGTCTTGTAGAAATTATCGAAAAGGCTAAATAGTAGAAAGGAGAATTGTTATGATTCAACAGGAAAGTAGACTTAGAGTTGCTGATAACACCGGCGCTAAAGAAATACTTTGCATAAGAGTTCTTGGTGGTTCTACTAAGAAGTATGCTAGCATCGGTGATATTATCGTAGCTACAGTTAAAGAAGCTAACCCAGGTGGAATGGTTAAAAAGGGCGACGTTGTTAAAGCTGTAGTAGTACGTACGAAAAAAGGCGCTCGTCGTAAAGACGGATCTTACATCAAATTTGATGAGAATGCTGCTGTTATTATCAAAGAAGATAAGACTCCAACAGGAACACGTATTTTTGGACCAGTAGCTAGAGAGCTTAGAGAGAAACAGTTCATGAAGATCGTTTCACTTGCTCCTGAAGTATTGTAGGAGGTACGATATGGCAACATTAAAGATCAAAAAAGGTGATACAGTAAAAGTAATCGCCGGAAGAGATAAAGACAAAGAAGGCAAAGTACTTGCTGTAAACGCAGCTGAAGGCACAGTTCTGGTTGAAGGCGTAAATATGATTAAAAAACATACAAAACCTAACAACAATAACCAGGAGGGCGGCATTGTCACTCAGGAAGGACCTATCAACATTTCTAACGTAATGTACGTTCATAAAGGACAGGCTACAAGAGTTGGTTTCAAATTCGTTGATGGCAAAAAAGTACGTTACGCAAAATCAAATGATGAAGTTATTGATTAATTAGGAAGGAGGTTCGGAGAAGTTGAGTAGACTTAAAGATATGTACAGTTCTGAAATCGTAGATGCTATGATGAAGAAATTTGGATACACAAATATTATGCAAGTACCAAAAATTGCAAAGATCGTTATCAACATGGGCGTTGGTGAAGCTAAGGAAAACGCAAAAGCTCTCGAAGCTGCTATCGGCGACATGCAGATCATTACAGGTCAAAAAGCTGTTACAACCAAGGCTAAGAAATCAGTCGCAAACTTTAAAGTTCGTGAAGGCATGCAGATCGGCTGCAAAACAACTTTAAGAGGCGAGAAGATGTATAACTTCCTTGACAGACTTATCAACCTTGCATTGCCACGTGTACGTGACTTTAGAGGTGTTAACCCTAACGCATTTGATGGCAGAGGTAACTATGCACTGGGTATTAAGGAACAGTTAATTTTCCCGGAAATCGAGTACGATAAAGTTGATAAAGTTAGAGGTATGGATGTAATTATCGTTACTACCGCTAATACAGACGAAGAGGCTCGTGAACTGTTAACACTGTTCAATATGCCTTTTGAAAAGTAAGGAGGATAAGTATGGCTAAGACAGCGATGAAAGTTAAACAACAGCGCAAAGCAAAATTCTCTACACAGGAATATAACAGATGTAGAATTTGCGGACGTCCACATGCTTATTTAAGAAAATATGGTATCTGCAGAATTTGCTTCCGTGAATTAGCATACAAGGGACAGATCCCTGGTGTTAAAAAAGCTAGCTGGTAAGATTGAGTTTTAGAAGGAGGAATAATTATTATGGCAATGAGCGATCCTATTGCTGATATGCTTACAAGAATTCGTAATGCAAATACAGCTAAACATGACTCTGTAGATGTTCCATCATCTAAAATGAAACTTGCTATCGCAAATATTTTATTAGATGAAGGTTACATCGCAAAATATGAAATCGTTAAAGATGGAAACTTTGATGTAATTCGTATCACATTAAAATACGGCAAAGATAAAAACGAAAAGATCATTACTGGTTTAAAGAGAATCTCCAAACCTGGTCTTCGTGTTTATGCTAGCTGTGATGAACTTCCAAGAGTACTTGGCGGTTTAGGAATTGCTATTATTTCCACAAACAACGGTGTTATTACTGACAAAGAAGCCCGTAAATTAAACGTTGGCGGCGAAGTTTTAGCATTCGTATGGTAGCACTCTGAGGAGAAGAGACGGATTTGCCCGTTTACGGGGCAAAATCCGGATATTCGACGAAGACAATCCACGGAGTACGAAGCAGCGTAAGCTACGAGAGTACGGAGTGGATTGAGGACGCGAGAGCGAAGCGTCCGTAGTGCTTAAACAATATGTTTTTATTACAAAGAAATCAGCCGCTGATAATGCTTGTGTCACCACCACAAAGCAGTGCGGTTAACAAAGAAAAAGGAGGAAACGGCATGTCACGTGTTGGAAAAATGCCTATCGCTATCCCAGCAGGAGTTACTGTTGAAATAGCAGAAAATAATTTAGTGACTGTTAAAGGACCAAAAGGCGAACTTTCTAGACAGCTCCCTGCAGAAATGACAATTAAAATTGAAGGAACTGAGGTTATCGTAGAAAGACCAAACGATTTAAAGAGAAACAAAGCTTTCCATGGCCTTACAAGAGCACTTATCAACAACATGGTTGTTGGCGTAACAAATGGATTTGAGAAAAAGCTTGAAATCAACGGTGTTGGTTACAAAGCTGCTAAAGATGGAAAAACTTTAGTACTCTCACTTGGTTATTCACACCCAATCAATTACCCAGAAATCGAAGGTATTGAGCTTGAAGTTCCTGATCAGAACCACATCATTGTTAAGGGAATTAGCAAAGAAAAAGTTGGTCAGTGTGCAGCAGAAATCAGAGGATTCAGAGGACCAGAACCATATAAGGGCAAAGGTATTAAGTACTCTGATGAAACTATCAGACGTAAAGTCGGCAAGACTGGTAAAGCATAAAGGAGCGTGAGTTAAATGATTAGTAAGAAATCAAGAGTTCAGATTCGTGAAAAGAAACACATGAAATTACGCAATCGCTTCAAAGGCACAGCTGAAAGACCACGTCTTGCTGTATACAGAAGCAACATGCATATGTATGCTCAGATCATCGATGACAACGCACATACAACTTTAGTATCCGCTTCTACCGTTCAGAAGGATATCAAAGCTGAATTAGAGAAAACAAACGATGTAGCTGCAGCAGCTTACCTCGGAAAAGTTATCGCTGAAAGAGCAAAAGAAAAAGGTATTACCGAAGTTGTTTTCGACAGAGGCGGTTATATCTACCACGGTAAAGTTAAGGCACTTGCAGATGCGGCCAGAGAAGCCGGATTAGAATTCTAAGAAAGGAGATTACGTTAATGAGAAACAGAGACGAAATTCACGCAAATAGTGAAGCACCTGAGTTCGAAGAAAAGGTTGTTACTATCAAACGTGTTACTAAAGTAGTTAAGGGCGGACGTAACTTCAAATTCACGGCACTGGTTGTTGTAGGAAATGGAAAAGGTAAAGTTGGCGTAGGCCTTGGCAAAGCAATTGAAATTCCAGAAGCTATCCGTAAAGGAAAAGAAGACGCAATGAAGAACATGATTGAGGTTCCAGTTGATGAAACAGCTAGTATCCCTCATGACATCATTGGTAACTACGGTGGAGCTTCCGTATTACTTAAGAGAGCATCCGAAGGTACCGGCGTTATCGCTGGTGGCCCAGCTCGTAACGTAGTAGAACTTGCTGGCATTAAGAACATTCGTGCGAAATCTTTAGGTTCTAACAACAAACAGAACGTTGTATTAGCAGTTATGGATGGTCTTAAACAGCTTAAGACACCTACAGAGGTTGCAAGACTTCGTGACAAATCAGTTGATGAAGTAATGGCATAAGGAGGAAAAACAAATGGCAGATAAGAAAATCAAAGTTACATTAGTCAAATCTCCTATCGGTGCTATTCCTAAACAGAGAGCTACTGTTGAAGCATTAGGATTACATAAACTCAACAAAACGGTTGAACTTCCTGATAATGAAGCAGTTAGAGGTATGATTTGGCACGTAAGACATTTAGTAAAAGTTGAAGAAGCATAAGGAGGTCACAAAGTGAATTTATCAAATTTACATCCTGCAGACGGTTCTAAGCAAAGTAACAACTTCCGTAGAGGTCGTGGCCACGCTTCAGGAAACGGAAAAACAGCAGGCAAGGGACATAAAGGACAGAAGGCACGTTCCGGAAGACCAAGAATCGGTTTTGAAGGTGGACAGATGCCATTATTCAGAAGACTCCCTAAGAGAGGCTTCACAAACATTAATACAAAAGAAATCGTTGCTATTAATGTTAGCGCATTAGATAAGTTTGAAGACGGCGCAGAAGTAACTATTGAATCCTTAATGGACATGGGCATTGTTAAGAATCCACGCGATGGCGTTAAAATCATTGGCAATGGCGAAGTTACAAAGAAATTATCAGTTAAGGTAACTGCCTTCAGTGAAACTGCAAAAGCAAAAATCGAGGCTGCAGGTGGTACTTGTGAGGTAGAATAATGTTTAGGACAATTGGACACGCATTTAAAGTAAAAGAAATCCGTAAGAGATTGATTTACACTATCGTAATGCTGATTATTGTCAGAATCGGATGTCAACTTCCTCTGCCGGGAACAGATCCAGCAGTTGTAACGGAAGTCCTGGGAGGACTCTCATCCGGAGCATTTGGATTTTTTGATGCATTGACAGGTTCATCATTTTCGAGCA
>JAKSRL010000023.1 GCA_024403635.1 Lachnospiraceae bacterium
GACCATGGACCTTAATGAACCCAAAAAACAGACGAGAGACAATATCCAGAAAGTTGCTTATCTGGAAGAAAAGATAAAACAGAAATCCGATGTGGAATAACGAAACAAAAAAAGGTGTTGTCTTTAATTTAATATTGTCCTTAGCCCTGACTGTAGTCTTTTTCCTTGTAGTCCGGTTGTTCTATAGCTTTACGTATGGCGTTATTGACGATCCGTTTATTGAAACGGTTCTCAGCGGTGCTTATACGGGAACACCGGATGCCAATGTAGTCTACATCAAGCATCCGCTGGCAGCGTTGCTGGCCTTCTTGTATACGGTTCAGCCAGCGATTAATTGGCATTTTGGTTTATTGGTAGGTTGCTTTGTCGTTTGCGCTTTTCTGGTAAATTTCCGGATTTGCTCCAATGTCAGCAAGCTCCTGAACAAGATTATTTTTATGGTTTTGTTCCTGCTGCTGTTTATTTTGTGCCTTGCCAAATTGTTTATTACCGCTCATTATTCTATGTGTGCGGGCGTTTTAGTGGGAACAGGAATTTTCTATTTCCTGACGATTAAATATGAATCCTCCAAGCGGAATTTGATCTTAAATTATATTGTCAGTTTGCTGCTGTTATATCTGGCTTATTGCCTGAGAGCCAGAACCTTATTTATGCTGATGCCGATTGCTTTTGTGGCTTTTCTGTATAAATTTTTTAACGCAAAACAAGCATTCAAAAAACAGAATATTATCCGCTGGATTATTTTCCCGATCGTTTTATTTATCGGCGTAGGAGCCATCGAACTGGTTCATAGTTCCGCTTATAAGAGCGATGCATGGAAAGAATTTTTGAAATTTAATGATGCAAGAACGACTCTCTATGATTTCTATGGTGTGCCGGACTATGAAGGCAACGAGGAGTTCTATGATTCGATCGGCGTAGAAAAAGAGCGAGTATTTATGTATAAAGACCGCTATTATCTGGAATTTACAGACGGCATGGAGGATGACATGCTGGAAAAAATCGCAGATTATTCGGTCGCACGTATCAAGGAAAAGTATCCGACACGGGAGCGTTTGGGTCTGTCCGTCAAAGCCTTAGGCGAGAATTTATCCCAAAAGGTATATCAGCCGATGAACTGGATTGCTGCGGGATTGGCGTTGGCCTTAATCATTTGTTGCTTTATCTTTCAACGGCTACGGGCTGCGATTATAATTTTCTTCGGGAAGCTGGCTGCTTTGGTTCCGTGGATTTACATGATTTATATGGGAAAACCTACTTACCGTGTTACCAGCGGAATCTGGTTTGCGGAACTATTGTTTCTCATCGGTATCATCATTGATAATGCAGAACCGGTAAGAGAGAAAATCAGAAGATTCAGCAGAAACACTTCTGTTGCAAAAACGATGATGAAAGTAATCATTGCGGCTTTGCTGGCAGCAGCTATGCTGTTCGGAATTATTACGTACTATCCGAAAACCGAAAAAAGCGTAAAAAATATTTTGAAGACCGCTGCGGTAAGAGACCAGTTGCAGGATTGGTGCAGAGAACGGCCGGAGAACCTGTATATTTTGGAATCCGATGTCATAAAACTGGGATTTAACTATAAAACCATGAACAGCAGATTCTTGAATTTCTATTATCCGGGCGGATGGCCGAGCAAAATGCCTCAGGCAAAAGAGAAAATCTGGGCGAGATATGGAATTGATTCCATAGAGTCCGGCATTATTGAAAACAATCAGGTTTATCTTGTGGCGTTTGCCGATAAGGACATGACTTATTGGACCGATTTCTACCGGTTGAATTATCCGGAGGCAAAGCTTCAGAAAATCGAAACTATAAAATTTGATGGCACCGAATTTGCCATTTACCAGATGCAAGGAAAATAATATGAGACTTTTTATCTTTATCAATTTAATACTAATTGTACAGACCATCGGTTATTGCGCGTTCTTCAAAAAACGGTTTGAAGAGTGCATTCCGCTGAGTATATTCACCTCCATTCTTTTACTTTACATTACCGGGCTTTTGGCGCGCTTAAGAACCGGTGTGGTTATTGTCATCGGCGTTTCCGTTATTTTATTTCTGTTTGGCCTGACAAAATGTATTCTAAAAAAACAGCTAAAGGAATTGTTGAAAAATACCTTTACATTTGGGTTTGCCGTGTTTGTTATTTCCCTGGCGTTTATTTATTACATGACGGCTGGAAGACTACTTTCTGGCTTTGATGAATTTACTCATTGGGGACTTACGGTTAAGAATTATATCTGTTTTGATGGCTTCGCCAATGTGGCAGGAAGCACTACCCATGGAGCTGGATACCAACCGGGAATCTCTTTATTCTGCTACTTATTTACCGCCCTCAGAGGCTATATGAACGAATGCGATGTTCTTCAGGCCATGAACATTTATGTTATTGCACTGATGCTTCCAATTTTCCGGAAAATTACCTGGAAACGTTTTATTTTTGGAATCTTTTTAATTCCGTTGATTTATTGCGTTCCATGGCTGTTTCATCCGTCCATCCTTCCGTTTAACACCTTATATGTGGATTGTGCCATGGCAGTAACCTTTGCTTATTTGCTGTTCCAGTACTTTACTCATGAACAGGAGAAATTCAATTATTTTGCCATGATGTTGGGCAGCGCCGTTATTATTCTGATTAAACCAGGCAGCGAATTCTTTGCTTTAATGATTTTCGGAATGATTCTTCTGGATGTTCTTTTCTTCCGCAGAAAAGAATTTGGCGCAATGTGGAAAGAAAAAGCCGGTGGATTATTCCCGATTCTTTACGTAGTAATTTCCGCAGCCTCTTATCTGTCCTGGAAGTTCTTTACGTCCATCAACAAAATGCTTCAGGTATTTGATTACATCGAAGTAACGGAAGAAAATGCAGCTTCTTCCGGTAGTATTATCCAGAAATTCCTGGAAGCAATAAAGAGCGTTCCAGATAAGGCTCAGATTAAAGTATCTTACGTGATGTGGACAGTTATTTTCGCAGTAGCAGGCTTGATTGTAGTTCTTCTGTCCAAAGGGGCAAAAGAGAAAATCCGAAGCATTATTTATTCTCTTTGCGTCATTCTTGGATATGATATTTACGCTGCCGCCTTGCTGTTCATGTATGTTTATATGTTTACTGATTATGAAGGCCTCAATCTGGCCTCTATGGACCGCTATATGTGCACCTATATTTTAGGAGCAGTCATCTTCTTTGCCTTTATGATTGTCCATAAGATTATTTCCCGGTTCGGCGGTTTTGGAAATATATTGATTCTCATTCCGATTGCAGCGGTATTAATCTTTGTTCCGTGGAAAAAGTTTTCTGCCGACTTGATTACGCCTCAGGAAACCATTGAAAAAACAAAAGCCAGAAGAATGGAATACGAGAATGTAGAAAAGATTCCGCAGCAGTTGGATTACACGAAAGACCGGGTATATTTCATATGCCAGAACAGCAATGGCTATGAGTATCAAGTTTCCTATTATCTGGCGACCCCAGTGTCTCTTTCTTATGATTATGAAATGGGATGGAGCTTAGGATCCCCATACAGCGAAAAAGACGTTTGGACTTTAAATCTTTCTGCAGACGATTGGGAAAAGGCCTTAATTGATGGTGGCTATACTTACGTTTATGTATATAATGCGGACAAACAGTTCCGTGGCCTTTACGGAAGTCTGTTTGAAAATCCGGCATCCATCAGCGACAATACGTGCTACAAAGTTGATGTGAACCATGGAAAGGTTCAGCTAAAGAGAGCATTTTAGGATAAATTCTTTATTTTATGGAGAAACGCGATAATACCATTAAAAAGAATATTGCATGGAACTCCGTCGGAACTTTTGTTATGTTTTTCTGCCAGTGGCTAATGATGGTTCTGGTAGTAAGACTTTCAGGTTATTCGGATTCTGGAATTTTGTCCTTGTCCATTTCTTGTGGTAATGTATTTTTAATCATTGCTGCTTTTGGCGTAAAAACCTATCAGGTATCGGACGTTTCCGGAAAATACCAGCCAGGCCATTATTATGGAGCAAAAATTCTGACCGTAATTCTGACGGTGATCGTAGCTGTTATTTGGGTATTGATTTCTCCTTATGAGTTCGTGGAGAGAAGCTCCATTATCCTTTATACCTTGTACATCATGGTATATTCCTACTCCGATGTTCTTTATGGAGAACTACAGAAAAAGTGGAGACTGGATAAAGCCGGTATTTCTATGTGCATCCGAAATATTGCGGCATTGGTGGCGTTTTGTATTCTTATCGGACTTACGAAAAATATTAAGATCGCCTTGATTGTCATGTTGGTAGTTTCTTTGATTGTTTTATTCACCTATGACTTGCCACAGACGAAAAAAATTGTGGATATTCAACCGGACTTTGCTGGGAAAACCGCATGGAAACTTCTGGGAGAATGTTTCCCTTATGCTATTTACACCTTTTTGCATACGTTAGTCCTTACGGTTCCCAAATTGGCAGTAAGAGGCTATTTTGATAAAGATACGTTAGGCATTTATTCTGCAGTATTAGCTCCGGTAACGGTGCTTCAAGTTGTGGCAACTTTTGTCATTAATCCATTATCAACGTTGCTGGCTTTGCATTTACAAGATGGAAGAATTAAAAATCTGGTTAAGACGATGGTGAAGTGTTTCCTGATGCTGGTTGGCTTTTTAATTGTGGGAATTTTAGTTGCCATTTTCTTGGGCAAATTTGGCTTACGGATTCTTTACGGAGAAGACATTGTGAAATACAGCTACCTTCTGGTACCAATGGTATTCATTTCCATTTTGACCGCATTGACCATTCTTCTTGGTAATCTGGCAATTGTTTTAAGAGACCATTTGGGTGCAAATTTAAGTGGTATTTTAGGACTTGTAGTAGCTATTTTAGTTTGCGTCCTTATCGTACCGAAACAATGTATGACCGGTGCGAATACCGCCTTCCTTCTGGGATTGGCGACTCAGGACATTATCCTTGTAATCTTTATTATATTCCGGCTGCGAAAGAGAGGCCGCACAGAATGAAAATATTAAATGTTTTATATCAGACAGATGATAATTATGCAGCAATTGCCGGTGTTTCTATGACATCTCTTTTTGAGACCAACGGACATCTGGATGAAATCAATATCTACTTGCTGGATAATGGTATTTCGGAAGAAAACCTTCAAAAATATAAAGAACTGTGTGACCAATACGGAAGAACCATTGAAATCATCGATACCAAGCCGATCGAAGAGAAAATCAAGGGCTATGGTCTGGGAACCTTCCGCAACGTTTACACGGTATATCTGACCATGTTTGTCATGAATGATTTGAAACTGAAGACCGACCGTGTTTTCAAACTGGATGCAGATACCATTGTGAAGGGACCTTTAGATGAACTTTGCGATTACGATTTTAAAGGAAACTATCTGGCAGCGACCTATGACTGTACGTTAAATACGTATAAGCCAATGGTGGCCTTGACGGAAGATGATAAATACTATAATGCAGGCATCATTTTATTCAACCAAAAAGCATGGATTGACAATCGCTGTCAGCAGCAGTTGATCGACCATATCCATCAGAGTCGTTCCCGCTATTATCTATGCGAGCAGGACTTAATGAATGTGGTATTTCGTGGCCATATTGGTTATATGCCGGTGAAATTTAATCTGAACAGCGGCTTCTATATTTTTGGAGCAGAGCAGTCTTATAAATTATACAAGTTAAGAGAATGCGCTTATTCTCCATTAAGCGAAGTGAAAGAAGCTATGGCGCATCCAGTGGTTCACCATCTGATGGGGGCCATGTCCGGAAGGCCTTGGGAACAGAATAATACGCACCCAATGAAAGCCGAATTTCAGGAAATTCTGAAGAGATCTCTTTGGGCAGATTATCAGGCACCGGCGCCAGACCGAAGTAAGATTTTTACCGTCCAGAAGATTTTGTATTCCATATTACCTGGTTGCTTATACCGTAAGATTCATCAGATGATGAACTTCCGCTTCCTGAATAGCAAAAATCAGGAAGCGATTGCCGGTTCGGATGTTTATAATCCCAAATTCATTAACACGAAGTATTACGGAAAAGAATATACCGTTACGAAACCACTGAACATTTTGTATCAGGCCAACGAGTATTATGCGCCGTATCTGGGTATTTCTCTGATGTCCCTTTTGGAGTGGAACAAACATATCCGGCAGATAAAAATATATATTATTGATGACGGAATCTCGAAAGACACCAGAGAAAAAATCGACCAGATTGCCCATTCCTTTGGAAGGGAGACGGTTTATATTGATACAGCAGTTTCTCAGAAAATTTTAGAGGATGCGAATGCTCCAAAATTCCGTGGGAATTACGCGACGTATTTTAAGTTATTTGTTCTCGATGAACTTCCGGAAGATGTGGAAACCATTCTTTATGTAGATTCCGATACCATCATCCGCGGAGCCTTTGATGAGATGACGACCTTTGACTTTGCTGATAAATCTTTGGCTATGGTTCCGGCCATTTATCACAATAAATACCGGAAAATGGTTGGCATCCCACAAGATTATATTACGTATAACGCAGGCATTATGGCTTTTAAGCTTTCCGCTTGGAGGGCTAATAAATGTCGGGAACGTTTGATTCGAGGAATGCAGGAGGACCCGAAGGTTCTGACCTTCGCTCCGGACCAGTCCTTAGCAATTAAAGTACTGCAGCAGGATTTAGCCCGATTGCCATTGAAATTTAATTTTTCTACCTTGTATTCGTTGTTTAAATATGACGACATTTCGAAGATGTTCCAGTGCCAGGAGGCAGATTTGTTTACCCAGGAGGACATCGATGAAGCTTATAAAGACATTGCAGTTTACCACTTTATTGAACTGCAGGTTGGAAAGCCTTGGGAAGCAGACAGCGTTCATCCGAAGAAATTCTTATGGAAAGAATACTACGATAAGTCTTTATGGTCGGATCTTCCAGCGCCTACCGTAAAACTGAAACCGATTTTAAAACTTCAGCGTGTTGCTTATAAAATCATGCCGAAGAAAATGTATATGGCAGCATATGCCTTTGCATGGAAATATTTGATGAAATAAATGAAACGAGAAACAAAGTACTGTAATAATCCAACGAAATATAGAGACGAAGAATATTTCGAACGAGTGGCTCTCCGTAAAAAAATCCAGGAACAGACCACCAGAAAGCAAAGAACGGACAGGGTCAGATCCTATCAAGAGGAGAAGGCTTATTATGAAAACAGCAAAAAGGCGCATTTATACGGTGGACAACGGGAGCGAAGAGCGACAGAACGCCTAGAACGCTCTGCTCGAACGGAACGTGCTCTTCAGGCGAATATGAGTCCACGTCAGGAAAGACGCTATCGTCAGGAGCAGGAAGTGCGAAGGGAACGAGCTTACCGTCAGGAGCAGGAAGCCCGGAGAGAACGAGCTTATCGCCCGGAACAGGAAGCCCGGAGAGAACGAACTTATCGCCCGGAACAGCGCTATTTTGAAGAACAGGAACTCCGCAGAGGACGGGGGTATCGAAAAGAGCGTCCGGATAAATCCAGTAGAACCTACAAAGAACTGAAACCAAAGACAAAAGCCGGTAAAGTGAAGAAAATATTAATCGGAATTTTGATTTTCATTTTGCTTCTGGCAATTGGCGCAGGCGTTGTCTGGTTCAATCCGACCCTGAAAACCAAGGCCATTAAATTTGCCCTGAAGTCTCCTTTGGGACCGAAGGTCGTAAATTCCATTATCGGCGATAATTATGAGGCCTATGTTCATGATAAAGACTTTAAGGACTCGGAAATCCGTATCAATAACGGAGCGAAAACTCCGGAGGGCAATATTACGATTGCTCTTTTTGGCGTAGATGCAAGGGCAGAGGACCTTACCATAGGAACCAATGCGGACTCCATGATTATTGTAAATGTTGATGCAGAAGGAAACATCCGCATGGGCTCCATCTTCCGCGATACGTATCTGCTGACCAGGGGAAGAGATGGAGACGAGGTTATAACAAAGTGTAATTCCGCTTATTTCCGCGGGGGCCCTTTGGGCGCCATTAATATGCTGAATGAAAATTGGGACATGGCCATTACGGATTATGTAGTAGTTAATTTCAGCGGCCTTACCAATATTATTGATCTTTTGGGTGGCTTGCGCCTGAAAGTTACGGCAGAAGAACGAGACGAATTGAACTACCATATGTATGAGCAGGATGCCTATGCAGGAAAAGAATACGTTCCGTTGGAAATGTATGGAGATGATGTAGTGTTAACGGGTTCTCAGGCGACGGCTTTCAGCCGATTAAGAAGCGTACCGTTTGAATCTCCGGAGGATGGAGAAATTTATAGCGATGACTACGGAAGAACTGCCAGACAGAGATATGTTCTGACGGAACTGTTAGCTCAGGCCAGGGAGCAGGGAATGCTGCATCTGTTAAGCTTGATGAATCAACTCTTTGCAGCAAATTCCGGAGATAGTAAGTTTATCCAGACTTCTTTGGATATTGATGAATTGACGGCACTGGCGGCCCAGGCCTTTGACATGAATATGGATGGCGCTGCAGCTTTTCCGGATTTGGAACACCAGTACAATGCAATTTTAGATTCCGGCGATAGTATTGTAGCATATACGTTGGAAGAAAACGTTGTTCTGCTTCATCAGTTCCTGTATGGAACCGAGAATTACACGCCGACAGCAGACTTAGTAAATCTGGCGGAAAAAATCCGGAGCGAGGTAGCACGACAGACGGATTGAGTTTAAAAAATGGTCATATTCCAATCACAAAAGTAACACATTTTCACCTTATGTTGGGAGAAAATAAAGATAAATTTCGCTCGCTTCTTGAACGAAAAAAGGAGGCATAAGAATGCAGGACAAACAAAATCTGCAAACAACAGGCATGGAAGAGGCCGAAGTACAGGAAGGAATTTCTGAGATTTTAGAGGATATAAATTCAGATGAATTTACCGAGAATGAAACTGTTACAGAAAATGTGACAGAAGAAGTTTCGGCAGAACTGAAAAATGATTTTTTCCCTCGTGTGGAGCATGAGAGGGAACGCTATAACGAACCTATGGATGATTTTGAAGAACGAGCTCCTCGTGGAAATCGGGAAATTCCACGCTGGAATCCGAACCCGGAGGATAATGGACCTGCGCCGAAACCTCCGAAGAAAAAGAAAGGAAAATATGTTGCAGCCATCATTGCGGGCGTTGTAATTTTAGCAGCAGCTATTTTTGCGGGAGTCTTCTTTGGTGTTCGTTATATGCATAAATTGGAAGTAAAAAAAGCGGAAACAAAAATTCAAACTGAGCAGAATGAAAACTCCGCGAAGATTTCTACTACGACATCACAGGCTGGACAGAATACCTATACCAAAGAACCGGGATATATCCTTACGGATGTATCTGGTGTTGTAGAAGATGTTCTTCCTTCTGTTGTATCTATTACTTCCAGAAGTTTAGTGGATACTTATCCGGACTATTTCAGTTTCTTCTTTGGAAACCGAAATTCTAGCAGTAGCTCCGGAGAAAAGAAGGAAATTGAAAGTGGCTTAGGATCCGGAACCATTATTTCTCAGAATGACAAAGAACTGCTGATCCTTACAAGCTATCATGTTGTAGATAATTGTTCTTCTCTTTATGTTACCTTTATGGACGATAATTCCGTAGATGGATACGTTAAAAGCGCGGATGAAGGGAAAGATATTGCGATAGTAGCTGTTCCTCTTTCCGATATTTCCGAAGACACCATGAATTATATTAGAATTGCAACCTTATCCATGGATTCGGCAAGGGTAGGCGAAGGCGTCATCGTAATTGGAAATGCATTAGGATATGGTATGAGTGTTACGACAGGTGTTGTTAGTGCAACGAACAGGGAACTGACCGTAGCGGGCAAAACTTTAGACGTTTTACAGACAGACGCAGCGATTAATGAAGGAAACTCCGGCGGATGCGTGTTGAATGCAAAAGGAGAAGTAATCGGAATCAGCGAAGCGAAAATAATTGTTACTTCTGTTGAAGGTATGTGTTATGCTATTCCAATCTTTGATAATGCAGATCTCATCGAGACCCTGCTGAATACAGAGAGCAAACAGGAGAAACCGATTCCGACACAGGGTGCATATCTTGGAATTCAGGGCAGAGATCTGGACCACAATAATGCAGAAAAATATGAAATGCCAGAAGGCATCTATGTTGCAGGCGCGATTCGTGGAGGTGGAGCTGACCTGGCAGGCATTACCAAGGGTGATATCATTGTTGCTATAGATGATACAGAAACAACGACAATGGACGCTTTGAAGAGTGTATTGGCTAAACATAATCCGGGAGATGTAGTTACCGTAACAATTATGAGGGAAGGCTTTTCTGGTTATGAAGAAATTCAGCTTGACGTAACCCTGACGGAGGTACTAAGCTGATAGCCTAACGATTTAGAAAAAGGTGAGATTAGTTTAATGTCAGACGAAATTAATAACAACGTTTATAACAACAATAATGATGAACGAGAACACGTTTGCTACATGTGCCATCGGACAGAGAGCCGTGCCGGTAAAATGCTCCGTATGCCAGGCAATATGTACGTATGTGTGGATTGCATTCAGAGGACCATAGATTCTATAGGGTCCTCTGGATTTGATTTTGATAATTTAGGGTTAAATGGAGGAATTCCTCCATTTATGGGAATGCCTTTTAGTGGCACTCCTGCTCCGGAAGAGATTCCGGATGCTCCGGAACAGGACGTGTTGACGGGGGAAGTAGTGAATGAAGACGGCGAAATAGAAATGCCGGACGAAAATAAAACAGAGAAACAGGAACCTCCTAAGAGAGGCATTCCAAATATTAGTTTTATTAATTTAAGTGACCTTCAGCAAGGCTTTGGAAAACGGCAACAGATTAAGAAAAAGACGGAACGGACTGGCCCTTTAGTTGATCCGGATAAGGTTTTGCCTCCACATAAATTAAAAGAAAAACTGGACGAGTATGTTGTAGGACAGGAACGGGCAAAGAAAGCGATTTCTGTAGCTGTTTATAATCACTACAAGCGAATTCTTGCGGGAGATAAAATCGATAATTCGGATGGTGTGGAAATTGAAAAATCCAACATGCTTTTAATTGGACCTACGGGCTGTGGAAAGACCTATATCGTAAAAACTCTTGCGAAAATGTTGGATGTTCCGCTGGCGATTACGGATGCGACATCTCTTACCGAGGCTGGATATATTGGCGATGATATTGAGAGCGTTTTGTCCAAGCTTTTGGCAGCAGCAGATAATGATGTTGAACGAGCCGAAATTGGTATCGTATTTATCGATGAAATTGATAAAATAGCGAAGAAAAACAGTAACCGAGGACGTGATGTCAGTGGGGAATCCGTACAGCAAGGATTGTTAAAATTGTTAGAAGGCAGTGAAGTAGAAGTGCCGGTAGGAGCTAGCAGCAAAAACGCCATGGTACCTTTGGCTACCATTAACACAAAAAATATTCTGTTTATCTGTGGCGGAGCTTTCCCGGAATTGGAAGATATTATCCGAAACAGACTGCGTGAGAATTCTTCCATTGGCTTTAATGCAGAACTGAAAGATAAATATGATGATGACAAGAATATTTTAGATCATGTAGAAATAGAAGACTTAAGAGGATTTGGTATGGTTCCGGAATTCCTGGGACGACTTCCGATGATCGTGACGCTTCAGGGGTTAACTGGAGAAATGCTTGTTAAAGTATTGAAAGAGCCGAAAAACGCGATTTTAAAACAGTACCAGAAACTTTTAGAATTGGATGAAGTAAAACTGGAATTCGAAGATGATGCGCTTTTGGCTTTAACGGAGCGAGCTGCGAAACGTCAGATTGGTGCTCGTGGCCTTCGATCCATTATCGAAGAAATCATGCTGGATATCATGTATGAAATTCCGAAGGACGATAGTATAGGAAAGGTAATTATTACCAAAGACTATATTGAAAATCACGGTTCTCCAAGAATTGAGCTTAGAGGTTGACAAGGGAAAGGTATCGTTGTAGAATACCCCTTGCGTGATAAGTGCATTTAGCTCAGCTGGATAGAGCGTCTGGCTACGGACCAGAAGGTCGGGGGTTCGAATCCTCTAATGCACGTAGAGCCCTTCGATAATCGAAGGGCTCATATTTTTTTAGTGAAGGTTGCTAAAATTTACACAAGCCTACAAGGAAAACTAAATGGGAAAAAATGAATTTTTAACAGTATTAAGAGGCCAGATGACTGGCCGTATCCCTACCAGCGAAGTAAACTCCCAGCTGGAGTATTACCTTGCCTATATTGATAGTCAGGTTGCGAAAGGTATGAGCGAAGAGCAGGTGGTAGAAGAATTAGGCGATCCGAGGCTGATTGCCAAAACGTTGATTGAATCTACCGACCGTGCAGCTGAGGCAGCAGGTTATGATGGACCATATCGGAAAAGCACAGACAGTTATGACGATTCTGATGGAGTCAATACCGGCGAGTTTGGAAGAAGCTATACTGGCGATAATTCCCAGTACTCGAACAATTATTCTGGACAGAATGGAAATGCATACGGCGGAGCTGCCGGGAACCAAAGAACAGGAAATTCCACGAATAGCGCTGGTATCGGTTGTGGAGGACTTTCCATTGGTATTATCATCGCCATTGTGATTTTACTTTTCGTGGCAATCGCCTTGATTCGGTTTACGTTCTGGGTTATGCCGGGAGTTCTCGTAATAATTGGAATTATTTTGCTCGTTCGTTATCTGGGTCGCCGAAAGTAGCGGCCCATTATTTTTGAAAATATAACCTTATATTCATCATACATACGGTATATTCATCGTTTATGCATTATGATACCAAAGTAAAAAGCTGGCTTTTGGCCAGCTTTTCGAGGGGAGTATAAATAAATAATAAGGGGTTATTAATAGATGACCAAGTCATCTTACGCATAGTCTATACAATAAATAATAAAAAAGCAATATCCATATAATAAAAAGTCAATAACATTTTTAACAAAAAAGTAAGACTTATTTTATGCAAAATAGGGTATAATATACTCAAAGGTGGAAATATGATGTTTGAAGCAGTAGCGCCGTGCCATTTTGGCCTGGAAGCCGTATTAAAAAAAGAAATAATCGATCTTGGATATGATATTCATAAGGTGGAGGACGGAAGAGTCACCTTTCTTTGTGATGAAGAAGGTATCGCCCGTGCGAACATCTTTTTAAGAACTTGTGAAAGGGTTTTGCTGAAAGTTGGAGAATTTAAAGCAACCACTTTCGATGAACTGTTTGAACAGACGAAGGCCCTGGATTGGGAAGCTTATATTCCGGAAAATGGAAAATTCTGGGTAAAAAAAGCTTCTTCTGTGAATTCCAAATTATTCAGCCCTTCTGATATTCAGCGAATTGTTAAAAAAGCAATCGTTGAAAAGTTGAAATTAAAATATCAAAAGGAGTGGTTTGAAGAAACCGGCGCGGAATATCCTTTGCGCGTTTTTATTCATAAAGACCAGGTTCTGCTAACGATTGATACTTCTGGGGAATCTCTCCACAAGAGAGGCTACCGTGCAATTGCTTCGAAAGCTCCAATCTCCGAGACGTTAGCTGCTGCATTAATTATGCTCACTCCATGGAATAAAGAACGTATTTTGGTGGATCCCTTCTGCGGAAGCGGAACCTTTGCTATTGAAGCGGCTCTTATGGCGGCCAATATTGCCCCGGGAATCAATCGGGACTTCCTTTGTCAGGAATGGAATAACCTTTTTACCAAGAAATGTTGGTATGAGGCCATTGATGAGGCCAATGACCTGGTAAACTTAGATATCGTAACCGATATTCAGGGTTATGATATTGACGGAGATGTTATTAAAGTTGCCCGTCATAATGCGAAAGTAGCCGGTGTGGATAAATTAATCCATTTCCAGCAGCGACCGGTAAAAGATTTAAGTCATCCCAAAAAATATGGATTTATTATTACCAACCCTCCCTATGGTGAGCGGTTGGAAGATAAAAAAAATCTTCCGGATCTTTATAAAACCTTTGGAGAACGTTACCGTATGCTGGATTCCTGGTCTGCTTTTATGATTACGTCTTATGAAGATGCCCAGAAATACTTTGGCGGAAAAGCGACGAAAAACAGAAAAATCTATAATGGTATGATCAAAACCTATTTTTATCAATACATGGGACCTAAGCCTCGATGAAAAAAATTTTTATTTCTCTAATTTTAACTTTCATAGCGGCAATCGTAGTGGTGTTTGGCATCAGCGTTTTTAAACGTTCCGACTATGTTGCAAAAAGCCAATCTTCTACGAAAATGGACAAAGTCTGGAAAGTGGCTTTGGCAAACTACGTCAACGAGCAAGACGTTGACGTTATTGTTGATGGAGAAATTCTGGATAAAACGGCTACGTCTGGATCTTATATGAACGATTCCATGGGAATGATGTTCACAAAAGAGGGCATTCGGGAAGCTTTTGACTGTTCGATAAATCTGTATGATGATACCCTGCTTTCTATCGAAAAAGGGGAGAGTAGTGTGGAACTGTACTTGAATAGCAACGAAATGGTAGCAGATGAGAAAGCTGTGGCTTTAGACTATCCTGCTATTCGGAGGGATGAGAAGATTTACGTTCCGGCAGAAGTTGTAGAAAAAGGTTTCGGATATTCTTATGAATGGAACAGTACAGAACTGTCTGCTACTTTTACGAGAGGCGAGAATACGACGGATCTTCCGGCTTACTATAATCTGGCAGAGAAAGAAAAAATCAGTGATACCAAAAATCAGGAAAGCTTAGGCGCCTGCTGGGCTTTTGCAGCCTTAGGCGCGATAGAAAGTTCCTTAATGCCGGAGGTGGTGGAAGATTATTCCGTGGACCATATGCTGTATAACAGCGGCTTCGGTTTGAATCCGGAAGAAGGCGGCGACTATATTATGTCCATTGCTTATCTTGCTTCCTGGAAAGGTCCGGTAGCAGAAGAAGACGACCCTTATGGAGATGGAGTATCGAATTCGGAACTGGAAGCTATCCGCCATGTCCAGGAAGTGAAAATGATTGACCGGAAAGATTATGCGTCTATTAAAAAAATGATTTATAAATATGGTGCGGTGGAAAGTTCCATGTACATGGGCTTGATTGATGCCAGCACCATTGATGACCGGTATTACAATGCATACAACGCCTCTTATTGTTATCCTGGAGAGAGCAATCCGAATCATGAAATCATAATTATCGGATGGGACGATAATTATCCGAAAGAGAATTTCAACCAGCACGTTTTTAATGACGGAGCTTTCATCTGCCAGAATAGCTGGGGAACTCATTTTGGTGAGAATGGTATTTTCTATGTTTCTTATGAGGATGGCGTTATTGGAACTTGTAGCGAGGCCTATACCAAAATAGAAGATACGGAAAATTACGATAATATTTACCAGTACGATTCTTGTGGATGGATTGGACGGGTTGGTTTTAATAAGAACCATGCGTGTTTCTCAAATGTTTATCAGGCAGAAGGAAATGAAATCCTGAAAGCCGTATCCTTCTATGCTACAGGAAAAGATTCTTCCTACGCTGTATATGTGGATACGGATTATACCGGTAATGGGGAAATCCATCTTTCCGGAGAACCGCTGGCGAAGGGAAAAGTTAAATACAGTGGCTATTATACTATTGACTTGGATGCGGATATCGACTTGAAATTGGGCCAGAAATTTGCCGTTATTGTAGAGATTGATACGCCAGGTAGTTCTCATCCGATTGCTATGGAAATGAATGCAGATGACATGCGCACCGAAACGGTTGTGTTGGAAGGAAAAGAGAGTTATATCAGCAACGATGGAAAGACTTGGGAAAACACCCAGGAAAATTCTGGATGTAATGTGTGCCTGAAAGCGTTTACGGTCGGAAGATAATAAGAATAAGGGAAAGAAATAATGAAACTGATCATGGCGACGACGAATAAAGACAAGGTGCGTGAAATCCGCGAAATGTTGACCGGATTTGATATCGATATTGTATCTTTAGCAGAAGCAGGAATAAACGCTAAAATCGACGAAAATGGAACCACATTTGAGGAAAATGCGGCGATTAAAGCAGAGACCATCCGCGATTTGACCAATCAGATGGTAATTGCTGATGATTCTGGCCTTATGGTAGATGCCATGGACGGAGGCCCAGGAGTTTATTCCGCACGATTTATGGGAGAAGATACAGGCTACGATGAAAAATGCAACGCTATCCTGAAGAATCTGGAAGGTCTGGAAGATGAAAAACGAGGAGCTAGATTTGTCTGCGCCATGGCCTTAGCTTATCCAAAAGAAACTGGAAAGGAAACCAAAATCTTTAAGGGATATTTTGAAGGACGAATTGCTTATGAGCCAAAAGGAAAGAATGGATTTGGTTATGATCCGATTTTCTTTGTGCCAGAAAAGAACCGGACTTCTGCAGAAATGACCCCGGAAGAAAAGAATGAAATGAGCCATAGAGGGAAAGCTTTACGGCTGGCGGTAGAAGAACTGAAAAAGTTATTGTAAGGCATCAAAAAATCCTTCACGGAATTCGAAAAAAAAGTTGACATAGTATAAACCGTAATATATAATACATCTTGCGTCGCGATGAGAGAAAACATTGTGAGATGCATATCGGGGTGTGGCTCAGTTTGGCTAGAGCGCTTGATTTGGGATCAAGAGGCCGCAGGTTCGAATCCTGTCACCCCGATTTTTTTGTGCCCAAAGGACGGAAAAAATGACTGGAACGAAGAAAGAATTAATAACGGATTTTACTAACGGCAATATTTGGAAGCAGCTGATCGTGTTTGCAGCGCCTTTGTTTTTAGGTAATTTATTGCAGATGGTTTATAACATGGTGGATATGATTATTGTTGGCCGTGTTTTAGGAAACGTAGGTATTTCTGGCGTTTCTATTGGCGGCGACATAACCCATTTCTTCACGATGCTTGTTATGGGCTTTTCCAATGCTGCGTCAGTTATTATTTCCCAGCTCATTGGAGCAAAAAAAAGAAACAAAGTAGGACAGATGATCGGAACCTATTCGGTGTTCCTGTTAATTTGCGCGGTTGTAATGACCTCTGGTGGCTTAATTTTCCGTGATTCTATTTTGAATGCCATGAACACACCGATTGAATGCTACGACTACGCGATGTCTTACTGTATCGTTACTTTAAGCGGTCTGTTCTTTATTTTCGGATATAATGCAGTCAGTGCGATTCTTCGTGGATTGGGAGATTCCAAACATCCATTTCTTTTTATTGCGGTTGCATCTGTAGTTAATATTGTTTTGGATATTGTGTTTGTTATGTTCTGGAACTTCGGAACGTTAGGAGCAGCTTTAGCAACCGTAATCAGTCAGGCCGTAAGTTTTATCTGGGCGTTGATTTTCCTGATAAGAAAAAAAGAACGCCTGGGTTTTGAAATAACGAGAAAAGACTTCCGTATTGAAAAGCAGATGTTTGGAACCTTGATTAAATTAGGTGTTCCTATGGCAATCAAGCAGGCGTCTATTTCCCTTTCAAAACTGTTTATCAATTCCTTCATTAACCAGTATGGGCTGGTTTATACTGCGGTTTCTGGCGTAAGCAATAAGATCATCAATATTCCAATGCTGGTCAGCAATTCTGTTAATACTGCTGGATCATCTATGGTTGGTCAGAATATCGGAGCGGAAGAGTATAAACGCGTGCCGAAGATCATGACCGTTATCGGAATCATCACAGGTATTTTTACCATTATCATGCTGGTATTTGTTTTGATCTTCCCAGCTCAGATTTACATGATCTTTACAACCGACGAAAGCATTATTCCGGTAGCTATGGAATATATGCCGATTTTGGTTATTAACTTTATTACGGTTATTTTCCGAGCGCCGTTCAATGCATTTATTAACGGAACTGCGAACTACAAAGTTAATTTCCTGGTAGCTATTTTAGATGCCTTTGTTGCAAGAGTTGGTTTAGGTCTCCTTTTGGGAGGCGCTTTCGGTCTGGAATATTTTGGTTACTGGCTGGGAGATGCTTTGTCCGGATTCATGCCGATGATTATCGGAACCATCTATCTGCTTAGCGGAAAATGGAAGACCAGAAAGTACGTAATCAAGGACTGACCGGAAAGATTATTACGGAAAACATCCGCGGGAAAGTCGAACGATTGCGTGCAGGAAACATCGAATGCCCCAGAGAATTCTCTGTAAAAAATAGCGAATTAGCCTGTCAGAGAATGACTTGAAAAAAATAATAAAAAATGCGTTTTTTTGTATTTACAAAGCGTAAATTAGGTGTTATAATCTCGTAGTTGCTTGAGATAAAGCATTTTAGTGCGGGTGTAGTTCAATGGTAGAACACCAGCCTTCCAAGCTGGATACGTGGGTTC
>JAKSRL010000024.1 GCA_024403635.1 Lachnospiraceae bacterium
CATGAAGAAATCTCTGCCAAACTTCTCAAACGACTAAAATCTAAGGAAGATGCTGTCTACTGGAGAGGTTTGGAATCCAAGCGATCTTTACAAAATCAATATGCCCACGCCTTTAATTGAAAAGCAAAAGGCAAAGGCTATCAAGCAAGCTAAAAAACTACTGCAGAAAGAAGGCTTACTCCCTCCTGATGAAGCATTAGTTTCTTGATCCAATCCTTTAAATCTATAACCTCAAACAAGTTGCCTAATTTAGACAGCTTATTTAAGTACGCCAGTCTATGGCTTTCCTCTACATTCTTTCACACTATATTCTTTTCTAATGAGCTGAATTATCTTCTTTTACAGCAGTCGCGATTACTTCTTCTATCGGTTGACCGTTGGCATCTAAGATTTCGCCTTCGATTCTTTCAATGATTTCCGGTTCCGGAGCTTTTGGCGGCTCTTCAAAACCTGGCATTGTGAAGTTTGGAGCAGAGGATTCCTCAAACTTTGGCGGTTCTGGAATCGGATTTTCCGCAGGAACTTCTGGCTGAGGGGCAGGTGATGGCTCCGGTTCTGGCGTTGGCTGAGGAGCAGGTTTTTCTGCTTCTTCTTTCGCCGCTTCCATCTTCTTAAAGTCATCTTCATCCAACAGGCCGTCTCTCTTGATGGCAATGGTCATGGCTTCCATATCTACCGTCATATCCAGTTTATCGTCATCAAACAGGTTAGAATACTGTTTATCTAAAGCTTTCTGTACGTTTGCCAGGTAAGAGGTGATTTTTTCCGGCATATCATCCGTACTTACTCCGCTGGCTTCTACACGGGCATATTTGGTGATAACTTCTCTTAAAGTTGGCAGATAGTAATGGGTAAACTGACGGGAAGAAGCAATCTTTTCCGGACGTTCTTTAATAGTAATAAGAATCTTTTCTGCCGTCTTGGTTACATTGGTAAGAGAAGAACGGATGTCAAAGTTCTTGATACGGGAAGATAACATTCGAACTTCCAGAAGATCCTCACGGCCTTTTCGGATGATTTCTGCTTGTTCGGAATCCAGATGTGCCATGTTGCTGGAAGTAGAAGTTGGAGATTCCTTTTTCTCTTTCTCGTCCTTCTTGGTCGCTTTTCTTGCAATGAAAATAATCAGTGCAACTAAAAGCGCAATGATAATAACCACGATAATCAGTGCCCAACGGAGAAAACTGAAAATTCTAGGAGCTGCGTTCCGTGACACAAACAGTCCTATTACACAGATTGCAACAACGATTGCTGCGATAATTCCTCCGCCACCGGTTTGTTTTTTATTCATGCTGTTCCCTTTCAGGTTTTCCCGGCTCATAGCATCCTATGAGCCGGAATGAAATAATTATTTGTTTTCGAGATTACGGATATCAAGAAGTTTCTGCTTCAGTTCTACTTCAATCTTTCCGAGTTCAAGCTCTGCATCTCTTCTCTTTAAGCGGCCTTCTTCCTGAATACGAACAACCTCATCCAGAGATTCGATGAGCTGCTGATTTGCAAATTTAACAGTTTCGATGCTAACGATGCCTTTTTCACTTTCCTGAGCAACTTCGATGGAGCCCTGCTTCAAAGTCTCTGCGTTCTGCTCAATCAGTTTATTCGTGAATTCATTCACTTCCTGTTCTGCTTTCATCGCTTCGTTTGCATGAGCCATACTTAAAGCTAATACCATCTGGTTTTTCCATAATGGGATGGTATTGGTAATGGTAGACTGAATCTTTTCGGTCATCAGAGTGTCGTTGTTCTGAACTAAACGAATCTGAGGAGCCATCTGCATGCTAATCGCTCTGGTAAGTTCCAGGTCGTGAAGTTTCTTATCGAAACGATCGCAAAGAGCAGAGAAATCATTTGCAGCCTGAGCATCTTCTGCAAGGCCGGATTCTTCAGCTTTTTTCTTCAGTTCTACTAACGTTGTATTCTGTTCTTCTTCCAGTTTCTTTTTACCAGCAAGAATGTACATCGTCAGTTCTTTGAAGTAGGAAAGGTTTGACTCATACATCTTATCCAGCATGACAATATCGGTTAATAATTCGTTCTGATGATCCTGAAGAGTACCAACAATTTTATCAACATTACGTTCTGCAGTATCATATTTTGCACTCAGGGTCTGGATAGAATTGGCAGTCTTTTTGAACAGTTTTGCAAAGAATCCTTTTTCTTCGGTATCAATATCAAAACCCTTTAATTCTGTAATTAAAGCAGTAACATCATTTCCGATAGCACCAAGGTCTTTGGTCTTAACACCATCCAAAGCACTGTCTGAAAATTCAGCAATTTTTGCCTGAGCGGCAGCCCCATACTGAAGTACGATATTCGAATCTCTCAGGTCGATCTTTGTAGAGAATTCATCTACCATCTGTTTTTCTTCCTCAGTAAGATTTACATCTTCAAGATATGCGCCACCATTTTCTGCTTCTACGATTGCTGTTGTTGCACCTTCTAAAATAGGAGATGAAACGGTAGCTGGAGTAGCAGGTCCTAAATCTAAAGTTGGAACTTCGGTACCAAGTTCAAGAGTGATTTTGTCTGACATAATTACCTCCCGGTTTTGTTAAATAAATTGTTGGATGGTATAAGGCGTTTCCGCCCTTTATCCCTAAATTATACAATAAGAATTGTGATTAATAAATGAAATCTGAGTTACATCTGATGACGGACGGTTTCGTATTCGTCGCCGTTTCTCCAGTACGGACATTCTTTATAATTGCCGGACATTAAACGGGCTACGTCATCTTCGTCCATGTTCACGTCGCAGACATAGTCATCATAATATTCATCATATACGTAAAATGCACAGCTATCACAATTATTCATATGACATATTTTATAATATTGTGGCGGGAATTCAAATAATTTCTTATAATGTTTTGCAGAAAGAAATAATAAAGGAAGAAAACTATGTTTAATATCGTGCTGCTAGAGCCGGAAATCCCGGCAAATACCGGAAACATTGGAAGAACCTGTCTTTGTACGGGAAGCAAATTGCATTTAATTGAGCCGATGGGCTTCATTATCAACGATAAGAATCTGAAGCGGGCCGGGATGGATTATTGGAACGATCTGGATGTTACCATTTACGACAGTTGGCGGGATTTTATCGAAAAGAATAAAGACAAAGTAGATATCTTCGGAAGCGGACAGCCTCTGAAAGGGAAAGAGAAGTCTGGAAAAGCAAAATTATGGATGGCAACAACAAAAGCAAAGGCTACTCATGACCAGGCACCGTTTGAGGATGGCGATTATATCATGTTTGGAAAAGAGAGTGCAGGAATTCCGGAAGAAATTCTGATGGACAACAAAGACACTTGCATCCGAATTCCTATGGCAAAGGAACAGCGGAGTCTGAATTTATCCAATTCCGTTGCGGTTGTACTTTACGAGGCTCTTCGCCAGAATGCGTACCTGGACTTGGAAACCGAAGGGCAGCTTCACCATCATACTTGGTAAAATAAGAATCCGAAAAGGAAAAAACTCCCCTCCGTTCTATTAAACGGAAGGGAGTATTTATTTGAAAGATAACTCTTTCTCATTATTTCATTAAGATTCCGCCAACTTTGATGTAGGAAGGAGCCAGATGACCATCTTTTCCCCAATAGATGCCTTCGTCAAAATATCTCTTTAAGGTAATTTCTACGTTGCCGCCAAGGCTCTCAATGGAATAAACTCTTTTATCCGGAAAACGGCATGGCTGATTTAATTTACGTGCACAATTGTCTTCCCCACAAACTTTGCAAGGTCCGCTGCCTAATTTTATGCTTTCAGGGAACTGCTCTAATAAAGCGGCAATTTCGTCTTCATACGAAAGGGTAGCTTCTCTGGTTAATTCGGAACCGATGCGAATAATGTCAGACAGTTCATACGTCTTTTCCAGCAGCTCCGGAGGGGTGACGATTTTCTTGGCAATGATAAGAAAAGTTTTAAATTGATTCCAATAATCTAATGGATTGAAGTCGTATGGAGGGCAACTCCATGTTTTTCCAAAATTCGGGCATTTACTGCAGCAATCTAAGAAGTATTCAACATCAACGCAATTTTCAACAAAATCTGAAATATCAACTTTTTTTGCAAATGATTGCATATTTGATTCCATAATGTTCTCCTTGTTATTTATTTTAATTCTGCGATGGTAACACCAGCGTCACCTTCTCCATATTCTGCTTGATAATATTTCTTTACGCGTTTATCGCGTTTCAGATAGTGCCATACGGCCGTTCTTAAGGCGCCAGTTCCTTTTCCGTGGACAATCCGGACTTTTTCAATATGGGCCATAGAAGCATCGTCAATGTACTTACTTAACTCTATCACAGCTTCGTCCACGGTTAAACCTAAAATTTTTAATTCGGTAGAAACGCCCAGAGCTTTTTCATACTTAATATTTCCGATGTTGCTTCCTTCTAGTTTTTTGCCGTTTTTATTCTTACCATTTACGAATCCATGTTTTCCACTGGCGGTTTTTTCCATGGTTTCCATAATCTCGGACGCCTGGCTAAGTTCGGTTATTTACCTGCATGTTCATGCTGCCAAACTGTACGCCAACCATATTCTTGGAATCCGGTCCGGAAGTTACCACACCGTCCATATTCATGGAATTTACATGGACAGCATCTCCAACTTTGATTTGTTCGGCAGTGAATGCCTTAGTCGCAGCATGCGCCTCTGGTTTGAAGGACAGTTTTTCCAGGGAGTCTTTTGCTTTTCGGCCGACTTCCGTACGGGTACGCTCTAAAGCACTCAGGTTAATAGAACCTTTTTCTGCCTTCCGGATGTCTTTGATGGCCATATCCGCATAGTCTTTGGCTTGCTGGAGCACGGAGTAGGCTTCCTCGTTTGCTTCCCGGAGAATGGATTTTTTCTTTCGGTCAAATTCTTCTTTTTCTCGCTCCAGTCGTTCCATAAGAGCCATAGCTTTCGCTTTCGCAGCAGCAGCTTCGTTTCGTTCGAATTCTGCCGTCTTTTTATCAATTTCGATATTGGCCAGTAAATCTTCAAAAGCAATATTTCCTTGGTCGATTCTGGTGCGGGCATCGTTGATGATTCGTTCATCCAGACCTAATTTTCCAGAAATGGCAAAAGCGTTACTTTTTCCAGGAAGACCAATTAACAGCTTGTAGGTTGGACGGAGCGTTTCTACGTCAAACTCACAGCATGCGTTTTGGACACCTTCTGTGGAAATTGCGAAAACTTTTAGCTCGCTGTAGTGGGTGGTGGCCATTACTTTACTGCCAAAGTATAACAGGCGGGTAAGAATAGACTGGGCTAGAGCCGCGCCTTCGGTAGGGTCCGTTCCGGAACATAATTCGTCTAACAGAACCAAACTGTCCGCATCTGCTTTATCTAGGATTTCTACGATATTTTTCATATGGGAAGAGAAGGTAGAAAGACTTTGCTCAATACTTTGCTCATCACCAATGTCTGCATAAATCTCGTTAAAAATGCAGAGGGTAGAGCCGTCAAAAGCAGGAATATGAAGGCCTGCTTGTCCCATTAAACATAAAAGTCCGACCGTTTTCAGAGAGACCGTTTTACCGCCGGTATTTGGGCCGGTAACAATCAGCATATTAAAATCGCGGCCGATATTCACACTAATCGGAACAGCATTTTTTACCGCTAATAATGGGTGACGGGCATGTTTTAAATCGACGATTCCTTTATCGTTGAATTCTGGAGCATTTCCATGAATGCTTTCGGAATAACGGGCTTTGGCAAAAATGAAATCCAGTTCTACTAACAAGTCATAGTCAATCGCAAGATTTTTACGTACAGCTCCGGCCTGATTGGACAGATGCTCTAAAATTACCTGGATTTCTGCTTGCTCCGCTAAATCTAATTCCTTTAATTGATTATTTAGATTAACGACAGCTGCAGGCTCGATAAATACGGTAGAACCTGAGCCAGACTGGTCGTGAATCATACCATCTACATGAGCACGGTGCTCATTTTTTACCGGAATACAGTATCTTCCATTTCGCATGGTAACCAGACTGTCCTGCAGATAAGGTTTCATGGTGGAAGAAGATAGGATTCGGTTCAGGGTTCTTTGAATCTGGTCTTTGGCAATGCCCATATGACGACGGATGTCCTTCAGTTTCGGACTGGCGTCATCGGCAATTTCATCATAACTGATGATGCATCGTTTGATTTCATCATTCAGCATTGGACAGCTATCGATGGCTTCATAGTAGGAACTGAGGGAATCTAACGGAGTCTCGTCGGTTTCCGGTCGAAGAAACTTTCGAACGGATTCTGCCGCATCCAGTAAAAGAGAGATTTCCAGAAGTTCCGTGGTAGAAAGAGGACTGGAAATTTCCAATCGTTTTATAGAAGGACGGATATCCGGCAGATTTCCAAAATTCGGACCATGTTTTTTCCGTAATCGGGCAACCGCATCGGTTGTTTGAATTTGAGCGGTAGTAATGGCTTCCAAATCTGTGGAAGGCTCTAAGTTTCTGCACATGAAAGCACCCGCATCGCTGGAAGCAAAGCGGGACAGCTGTTCTAAGATTTTATTAAATTCAAGAGTTTTTAATACTTTTGCATTCATTGACTATGAAGATTCATTTTATGCGGTCGGACGGATATTTCCGTCAAATGTTTTGGAAAAGCCCAGCCATGGATTTGCCGGGTCTGAGTTTGCGTTATTATCTAATAGTTCGGTGAAGGCCTGAATTTTTGCATCGGTGTTGTCTGCAAAATTTAAAGCAACTGCTTCAATAATGGCTGGCTTTTTTGGAGATCCATATTCTAATTCGCCATGATGAGCAATAATGCAGTGCTTCAGTTCCATTGCTTTCATCGCAGGGAAACCTTTAATATTGTTTATTTTTTCTGCTACCATTTCTACGCCCATAACGATATGACCTAAGAACTGGCCTTCTTCTGTGTAGTCGTTCATAGGAAAACCAGACAGCTCACGCACCTTTCCGATATCGTGGCAGAGGGCAGCTGTAATCAAAAGGTCCCGGTTCAGCTTCGAATAACTCTTGCAGTAGAAATCGCATAAATTGCAGACTGCTAACGTGTGCTGCATCAGTCCGCCTACGAAACCATGATGGATGGATTTTGCTGCAGAATGAGATTTAAAAGCAGCGATAAACGCCTCATCTTCGACAAAAAAGCTTTCCAGTAAAAGACGGAAATAAGGAGACTGAACGGAATTTACATAGGCGATAATTTCTTTGTACATGATTGCAGGGTCTTTTTCACTGACTGGAAGATAATCTGCAGGATCATAACTTCCTTCGTCTGCACGGAAGGCCCGGTCGATGGATAACTGAAGAGCTCCGTTAAAAGAAGAAACACGGCCATGAACTTCCACGTAATCGTTTACGTCAAAGTCACCGATGCCCATGGAATTCGGATCCCAAATTTTACAGTTTAAGGAACCGGTTTTATCTGCCATGGTCAAATTTTCATATTCTTTTCCATTTTTTGTAATTGCAGAATTTTTCTGCTTGCAGAGATAAATTCCTACAATATTGTCGCCTTCATGAAATTCATTAATGTACTTCATTTCTTTTCCTTTCTAAGCGGAAAGCGTGTCATTCTTTATTCGTAAAATTGAATATGGCTTTGTCATATTCTTCCATATTTGCAAATCGTAAGTGGGAGTGGTTGCCTTCCGAAAACCAGACGATATCTTTTCGTTCCGCACCACACTTTTTATATAGCATTTTAGTGCATTCTGCCTTGGAATAAAAGTCATTTCTGCCTGCAATAAATAGGACAGGAACTTTTACCCGGTCGATGAGATCAATTGGACGAATGGCATCTACATCCGTTCCCGTATGCTTTTTCACCAGGGACATAACCATATTGACAATCGGGAAAGTTGGGTGATGGTCGTAGACCATATGCTGCTTAAAATTTTCCTTAAAGCTGATGTACATGCCTTCCGAAACCAGCCCCTTAAAGTAGCTTGGACAATCTGGCTCAATTAACGATAAAACACCCGTATTAGCGCCCATGCAGATTCCCATAATCCAAACTTCCTCGTTGCCATACGAGTCGTGAAGGAGCTTGCCCCATTCAATAACGTCCCGATGTTCCCCGACACCTACATGGTCATATTTTCCATCGGAAATACCATGGGCACGGATATCAATCACCAAAACGTTAAATCCGGCTTTTTCAAAAGGCTCGGAGAAGAAGTAAGAATACATGAGGGATTCGCATCTTCCTGGAATGACGATGACCGCACGCGAATGGCCAAAATCAAAATACTGACCATAAAGATTTAGCCCATCATTCACAATATGGACATCCTTTACGCAAGGTCCGTCGTTCATTTTGCCGGCCTTTGTGTCTTCAATATTTGCACCGTGACGTTCTGCCCAGGCAAGGCCATAATTCCACATGGCCAGCTGTTCTTCGTTGGTTTCTTCCGAGCAGGCTCTTGCCCATACTTCCGGAGCAGTACGGACTAAAGTTCCCTGAAAAACTCTCCAGGAAACATAGCTCATGAATAGAATCCAGAAGATGCCTCCGGCTACAATCAAAGCACCTATAATAATTAGTATAATTTCAAGGGTTGTCATGGCTAGAGTATACTGTAAAAACTTGTAACTTACTACCAAAAAGAGTAAAATTATTAAAATATCATGGTAAGTGTACATTTTTAATTTGGAAAGGAGAAGGACATGTCAGACTTTGTAATTATACCAGATGCAGCTAGCTCCATGTCACGGGAGTTAAGGGAAAGATTTCATATTCCGGATTATATTAAAACCAGAGTAACGTTCCCGGATGGATCCGCACATGACACCACCTTGGACTGGGAAGAAATTTCTGCAGATGACTATTATATGTCCATGCGAGAGCATAAAGCCATCTACAAAACCGGAGTAGGAAGCATTGAAGCAGCGGCAGAAGTTTTTGAGCGATATTTGAAAATCGGTATGGATGTGTTAAGCCTGACCCTTTCTACCGGAATCAGCGGCACTTATGGCGTTTTCACAAAAGCTGCGGAAAGTCTGAAAGAAAAATATCCGGACCGAAAAATCATTATCATTGATTCTCTCCGTTACGGCTTCGCAATTGCCCAGATGGTTATTAAAGCAGACGAAATGAGAGAAGAAGGAAAATCCATCGAAGAAGTTGCAGCATGGATTGAGGCAAATAAAAATTGCTACCACCAGATGGGTGTTATGGATGATTTATTTTTCCTGGCAAGAACGGGTAGGGTTACCAACTTTAAAGCTTTCTTCGGAACTTTAGTCGGCGTAAATGCCATGGGCGATTATTCCCGCGAAGGAATCAGTGAAGTTCTTGCAAAAGTAAAAGGAAAGAAAAAGGCACTGGATGCAACGATTGAATATTTAAAGAAAACCGTAGTGGATCCGGAAAATCAGATTATGTTTATCGGTCATACCATGAAAGCTGATGTTGCTGAAATTTTAGCGGAGATGGTAAAGAATGCCGTTCATCCAAAAGAAATCATCATTGACGGAGTGGATATGAGCTGAGGCGCAAGTATGTGACCGGGGATGGAAGTTGTTGTCTATTACGGAAAAGGAGGCAGCGAAGGAATGGAAGAAGAAAAGAAATTATTAGAGGAAATTACATCAGGAAAATAGAAACGGCTAGGAGATAAGAATGAGAGATTTTGTGATATTCGGAGATTCCACTTGCGACCTGAATCGAGAATTAAGAGAAAAATATGAAATAGAATATGTACCGATGAATTTCGTCCTGGATGGAAAAGAATATCCGGCAAGTTTAGACTGGGAAGCTATGACTGCCCATGAATTTTATGAGGCTATGCGCGCCGGAAAACGAATTACTACGACGCAAGTACCGGCAGAACTTTATTCGGAAAGATTTGGCCAGTGCGCAAAAGAAGGCAAGGATGTTTTATATGTGGCTTGTTCTTCTGCACTCTCCGGTTCCATCAATACCGCTAGGCTTGTAGCTAAGGAATTAATGAAACAAAATCCGGAAGTAAAAATTATCTGTGTGGACGCTCTAAACAGTTCTTTTGGTCAGGGAATTCAACTTATGTGGGCCAGTGAAATGAGAAAAGAAGGAAAAACCATTGAAGAGGTAGAAGAATTCCTTTTGAAAAATAGAAACTGCGTAAATCAATGTGGAACCGTTGGCAAGTTAGACTACTTAAAGAGAGCCGGAAGAGTAACCGCCAGCAGCGCTTTCTTTGGAAATTTAATTGGAATTAAACCGATTATTATTTCCGATGCCAAGGGCCAGAACTTCGCCATCAAAAAAGCGAAAGGTTTCCAGAATGCATTGAAAGATATCGCTCTTCATCAAAAAGAAATGGGAATCGATTTGAAAGACCAGATTGTATATATTTCCCATGCGGATGATGAGACATCCGCTATTGCATTAGGCGAGCAGATCAGAAACGAGACTGGATGTAAAGGAGTATTTTTAGATTACATCGGACCGATTGTAGGAGCCTCGGTAGGACCAGGAACCATTATTTCTTATGCAATTGGTAAAGAAGAGACAACCATCGGAGAAGTTTAATTAATGACCATTACTCATGTGGACGGCGAAGGCCTGAAAGAAGCAATTCTTGCTGGTCTGGCCAATTTAAAAATAAATAAAGACGAAGTAGATTCCTTAAATGTTTTTCCTGTACCCGATGGTGATACAGGAACAAACATGATGATGACCTTAGAAGGTGGTGCTAGTTCCGTAGCGGGTGCCTTTTATGAGAGCGCAGGAGAAATGATGAAAACTTTTTCCCGTGGCGTTCTATTAGGGGCTCGAGGAAATTCCGGCGTAATTCTTTCCCAGTTCGTGAAAGGTTTTGCGATGGGAGTGGAAGAAAAGAAAACCCTAAAAACAGAGGATTTCCGCCAGGCCTTTGGAAAAGGTGTAGAGAAAGCCTATGAAGCGGTGATTAAGCCAACGGAGGGCACGATTCTGACGGTTATGAGGGAAGGGTTTGAGGCCCTGCTAAGAAACTGTCCGGGGGATTTTAACGAGACCATTTCCCTTTTATTAAAGGAAATGAGAACCTCTCTTGCTCATACGCCGGAGCTTTTAGCTGATTTAAAAGAAGCCGGCGTTATTGATTCTGGAGGAGCTGGTTTTGTTTATATTTTTGAAGGCATAGAAAAATATATGAAGGGAGAAACCATCGATGCTACGGAAAATCTTCTGACGAATCCGAAGGATTCAGGGCAGATGGATGTGTCAGCTTTTAACGCAGACAGCACGCTGGAATTTGGCTATTGTACGGAATTTATTCTTCAACTGCAAAATGCAAAAGTTAATATTTCGGAATTTGATGTTTCCACTATCGTAGATTATTTGGAGACTATAGGAAATTCCATTGTTGCAGTAAAAGATGATGACTTGGTAAAGATTCATGTTCATACGTTTAAGCCAGGGGATGTCTTAAATTTCTGTCAGCAGTTTGGCGAATATATTACGACAAAAATTGAAAATATGTCTTTGCAACACAATGAGACTTTGATTGTGAAGGAGACAAAACCAACGAAAAAAATTGTGAAAGAAACCGCTATTGTGGCTTGTGTAACTGGCGATGGACTGGAACAATATTTTAAAGAAATCGGTGTAGATGTCATTGTCAAAGGAGGACAGACGGAGAATCCTTCTACGGAAGATTTTGTTTCTGCATTTGGAAAAATTGAGGCCAAGACCATCATAGTCCTTCCTTGCAATTCAAACATTGTGATGGCAGCAGAGCAGGCGGCGGAACTATCTCAAGATGCGAAAGTTGTCGTTATTAAGGCGAAGAGCGTTGCAGAAGGATATTCTGCACTTTCCATGATCGACTCCAGCCAAAGTGCGGAACGGATCATCCGTGACATGGAAGAAGCAATCAAAGATACGGCAACGGGTATGATTACCACTGCGGTACGAGATGTGGATTATCCGGACCTAAGCGTGAAAAAGGGACATTACATTGGTCTGAATAAAGAAAAGGTATTAAGTGATGATGCGGACCGGGTGGAAGCGGTTCGGAAAATGCTAAAGAATACCGAAGGCATAAAAGACAAGTATGTTGCAGCGGTCTTCTATGGAACTTCTGTTCCAAAAGACGAGCTGAAAAAAATAGAAAGTATATTGCAGGAAGAGTTTGACTGGCTGGAGTATGGATTTATTTACGGCGGCCAGGAAATCTACGATTACATTTTTGCCATTGATTAGTTATGAAAATTATTATTGATACCTTTGGGGCAGATTCCAAACCAGAAGTAATCATCCGGGGAGCGGTACAGTCTGTGCTGGAACAAAAGGAATACGACGTAATACTGGCTACGGAGCCTCTGATTTTGGACAGTGTCATAAGAGAAGAGGCAGAAAAAACGGGAGTATTAGCGGAAGAACTTTTGAAAAGAATTTCTGTGCTTTCGGCAACCAGTTTTGTAACCAATAAAGATGATCCGAGATGTGTGATGAAAGAAAAAACGGATTCTTCCATGGTATTAGCTTACAAAACCTTGAAGAAAGAAGACGACATTTGTGCCATGATTACTGCCGGCTCTACTGGTTGCGCGCTGGTAGCTTCCTGCTTCCATTTGGGCTTGAAGAAAGGCCTTCTTCAGCCCGCCCTTTGCAGCATGCTGCTTTGTGAAAATGGGAAATGGGTAGCCCTTTGTGATTGCGGTTCCAACCTGAATCCGAAAGTAAAAGATTTTGCCGATTATGCGTCTTTGGGAGCAGAGTTTGTATCTGCTTTTTATTCTCATGACGAAAAAGATCAACTCTCAAAAGTGGGTCTGATTAATGTAGGAAAAGAGCCTGGCAAGGGAACGGATTTGTCCCGGGAAGTTTATAAAAAACTTTCGGAGAATAGCGGAGCTACGTATCAGTTTATTGGGAATATTGAAGGCGGAGACATTTTAAGCGGAGCAGTTGATGTCGCAGTGTGTGACGGCTTTACGGGAAATGTTATTTTAAAAGGTTTAGAAAAGGCCGGGCTAATCTGTGCTCAGATTGCAGAAGATGCAGGCAGTGATTTCATTTCAGATAAAATAAAAGATACTTTTGATTATAACAATCGGGCAGGGGCTGTATTTTTAGGAACAAAAAAAATCGTAATTAAAGCCCATGGCGCTGCGAATGAAAACACGATAAAGTCCTGTATCGCCCAGGCGATAAGACTCAATAAAGGCGGTTATTTAAAGAACGGAAGCAATGAAGACGGTTGTTTTGATCCCGGCCTATAACCCGGGGAAACAATTAAAGAATCTAGTAGATGAGCTGATGAAAAAAGACTTCCAGTGTCTGGTAGTAGATGATGGGAGCAGCGAGGAAACTCAGCATTATTTTGACGACCTGAATTGCAAGATTTTCCGGAATCCAATGAACCTTGGAAAAGGCGCTGCTCTGAAAAATGGAATGAGGTGCATTCGAGAGGAATTTCCGGAAGCAGAGTTTTTTATTACAGCGGATTCGGATGGACAACATATGGTCAGCGATATTTGCCGCATTCGGGAAGAATTGGAGCGGGGAAAAGACTTTGTGATTTCTGTCCGTAGCCTGAAGCATGCCAAGACTCCGTTGAAATCCAGAATCGGGAACGCCTTGTCTCGATTTTTCTTCTGTCTGGCCAACAATCATTACCTACCGGATAATCAGTCGGGCCTTCGAGGTTTTTCCGTAAAGCATATTGATTGGATGTTAAATGTTTCCGGGGATAAATATGATTACGAACTGAATCTTCTTCTGATTGCGGAAAAACAGGGAATTAAAGTTGGAAAAATAGATATTGAAGCAATTTATTTTGATAACAATTCCAATACGCATTTTAAACCATTATTGGATACGGCTCGAATTTATCGCAGATATTTCCAGACGGAAATGTTCGCCCTGATTGGCATCGCGATAAATTTGATTATGGTTATTATCAGCCAAAGTCTATGGGGTTCCGCGCATATGTTTGCGACGATATTCTACTGCTGGGGCGTTTATGCGTTACTGTATTTTGTTGTGGAACGATATACGATTTTCCGGAATATTAAATACACGCCTGGCGTACGTAGGCTGTTTTTTTCTATCTTTCGCTATGCTATTTACACATTGATTTGTTTTGCGATTCAATTCATTTTCCATTGGTCTTTTCTTGCGGCTTTTATTATTGCCATGGTGATGACGGCATTTCTGGAATTCTATTTATTAAAAGTTGCATACGAATAAAAAGATTGAAATTTTGTTGACATTAACCCGTCGCTGATTTATAATGACGACTGTTGCTAAAGGGCTATCGCCAAATGGTAAGGCAACGGACTCTGACTCCGTCATCTGGAGGTTCGAACCCTCCTAGCCCTGTTACTAGAGAAAAGCGGAAATCCAAAGTTTAAGGGTTTCCGTTTTTTTATGCCTGTTTCGTTCCGTCCGCTTAGGGTCATCATCTTTAAATGCTTTGATGGCGGAATCCATTACTTCTTTTACTGCTCCGGTTATTACCTCGTATTCTTTCAGTGCCTCCTCTGTCAAAGTTAGTTTCTTGTCACGCAATTCTTCTGCGGACTCAACAATATTTACTGCATGGTCGGAAATGCGTTCAAAATCACCTATTACTTTTAACAGCTCAGTCGCTTCTTCACTTTCTTTCTGTCCAAGCTGCTCAGCACTCACTTTTATCAGATATGTACCAAGTGCATGCATAAAGCATCAGATTCTTGATACCGCTGTCATCTTCAACACAATAAATCATCTTTTTCCTATTTTCCTTTTTTGATAAAATAACGAAGCTGGATAAAATCCGTTATCTTTTTTGTGTAAAATCGGTGTAAAATAAAAAAAGAATGTTTGTTTTCTTAATAATTTTTTGTAGAAATTCATTTGCGAATGATAATTATCAAATAAAGGTGCAGAAAAAATCGAAATAATTATGAGGATAACACTATGAAAAAAGATCAAAAAATTGAGATAGCTGTCTATGGAAAAGGCGGAATAGGAAAATCCACAATGAGTGCGAATCTTTCTACCGCTTTGGCGATGACAGGAAGAAAAGTACTTCAGATTGGATGTGACCCGAAGCACGATTCCACCAGAATGATAATGCATGGAAAAGAAATCCAGACGGTTCTTGATTACTTAAAGGAACATGATAAAAATACCGGAAAGCTTGAGGAGATTTTATTTACAGGCGCATTTGGCATTGGCTGCGTTGAAGCCGGAGGCCCTAAGCCTGGAGTAGGCTGTGCTGGAAGGGGAATCATTTCCGCCTTTGAATTTCTTGATATTCATCATGCAAAGGAAGCGTATGATCTTGTGGTTTACGATGTGCTGGGAGACGTTGTCTGCGGTGGGTTTGCTGTGCCGGTAAGACGTGAATATGCGGACGCGATTTTCCTGGTTACCAGCGGTGAATACATGGCTCTTTATGCTGCCAACAACATTTTAAGGGGAATCAGAAACTACGATAACGATACCTATAAAAGAGTTGCAGGCATCATCTATAACCAGCGAAAAGTCGCTGACGAAGATGGGCGTGTAAACCGTTTTGCTGAGGCGGTAGGCCTTCCAATCGTGGCAAAGGTGCCAAGAAGTAATGCCTTTGCCTTCGCAGAAGAGGCAAAGAAAACAGTGATGGAAATGGAAGGATTTCCGGAAGAAAAACAGATTTTTACGGACCTTGCAAACAAAATCTACGATGGCATGCCTCTTTATAAGGCAAAACCTCTAAGTGACGATGAACTTGAAAAAGTCGTTCTCAATATAGAACCTATCAAACCTTTGGAAGTACTAAACGACACAGAGGATAACAGCACTGGTAAAGTGTCAGAAACATTGGAAGACGATACTTTTGAAAAAACGGTTAGCGCAAAGCGTCCACCTCTTTATGGTTGTGCATTTAATGGGGCTGCGACCGCAGCAATCCACCTGACGGATGCCATGGTTATAGCACATTCCCCAAGGGCCTGTGCATTTTACACGTGGCAGAATATCAGCTCTCCGGGACGAAAAAATCTCTTTAACAGAGGAATCCTTATGCCATCTGCAATAAGCCCGAATTTTGCCTGCACGGATATGGGACAAACAGAAGCGGTATTTGGCGGAATGGAAAAGCTTTCCCAAACCGTTAAGGAGGCTATGAAAAAGGATGTGGGAGCAGTTGTGGTGATAAGCTCCTGTGTAAGTGGAATTATTGGAGATGATATTCAAAGCCTTGAGGAACTTGAAACAGATGAAACGCCTGTAATCATTATTGATGCCGATGGAGTTATGGCAGGAGATTATATGGCAGGAATTCGCCTGTGCATGAGGCGAATTGCGGAAAAGCTGATTGATCCTACTGTTCCACCCCAGGGAAGAATGGTAAATCTTATCAATGAAACGGGATTTTCAAATAATAACGAGGTAAATTATCAGATTATAAAGTCACTTCTTGAGGCTATGAATATAAAGATAAATGCCAGATTTCTTGGCGATACCACAAGCAGCGAAATGAGAAATTTCTGCGCGGCACCTCTTAATATTTTGGCTTCAGACAGTCCGGATGGCTTAGAACTTAAAACATGGCTTCAGGAAAAATACGGAAGCAGATTTACGAAGAGCTGCCTTCCAATAGGATTTCAGGAAACGAAAAACTGGTTGTATGAGATTGCCGGGGAATTTGAATGCACGGAGCTTGTGCCAAAAATCCTAGCAAAGGAAGAAGAAAAATATAAGGCAAGACTAGAGAAAATAAGACCATTTCTTAAAGGGAAAAAGATTCTGATAACTACGATCAACAGTAGTCTGGACTGGCTTTTGGATACAGCAGATGATCTGGAAATGGAAGTGGTTTGGATCGGAGTTCTTAACTATCTTCATATGCCTCTTCATATATCAAATCATGAGAAATTCCAAGGCATTGCCTCCGAAGAGGTAAGCTCTGTAATCATTCAGGATAAAATCAAGGAGACAAAGCCGGATATTGTGGTGACAAATTATACATCGCTTCTGGAAGAGGGCGACTATGTGACAGATACGCTTTTTATGACACAGGTGGTTGGCTTCCAGTCTGGCATACATGTTATGGAACGATGGGTGGATCTTCTGGGGAAGAAAGACAGTCAAAAGAAAGATATGAAAGGAGATTGGCAAAATGACAAATGGCTGTTTGAGAAATATTTTGGATAAATCAGAATGCATAAAACCGGATAGCCTGACAGGGATTATTTTTGCTATGGAAGGCATCAAAAAAGCAATGGTGCTTCTAAATGGCCCCATGGGCTGCAAGTTTTATCACAGTACCACATCTCAATTCCTTTCTTTAAGACCTATGCTTCATCTTCCGTCCGGAGACGGGGAGCAAAAGGTTCCTGTTGACTACAATTATCTGAATGAATGGTTTTTCCGCCAACCAAGAGTACCAAGCACGGCTCTGGATGGCTATGACTATGTTTATGGAACCGGAGAGAAGGTAGCGGAGGCACTTAAGTACATTCATGATATGGTGGACTTTGACCTTCTTGCTATCGTTAATTCCCCGGGAGCAAGTCTTATAGGGGACAACTTAAAGGAGCTGGCCGACCGGATTCTTCCGGATAAAAACTGCGTCATGTTAGAGTCGCCAGGCTATTCCTTAGAATATGACGAAGGATATCAGATTGCATCTTTGGAACTTTTAAAGCAGATGAAAGGTCTCATAAACCAAGAGGATTTTGAGAACAAAAATGCAGCGGACAAGAAGCGCGTAAACCTTTTAGGCCTCTCGATTTGGGATCGATATTTAGAAGGGGACAGAGCTGAGTGGAAAAGCATGCTTGACCTTTGCGGCATAGAGGTTAACTGCTGTCTGTGCGCTGAAAATACCTTTGAAGAATTGAGAAACATTACAAAGGCAGACTTAAATATCGTAATCGATCCAGACCGATCCCTAGAAAGCGCCAAGTATTTGAAGCAGACATATGGAATGGAATACTACATATGCGAAAGCCTTCCGGTTGGATTTGCTGCAACAGAGAAAATCATTGGCGACATCTGCGGTATTTTACATGAAAATGCCCAAGCGTTCACAGCTGCCAGTGAATACGCAAGAGCGGTAGTTTACAGTAAGGTAAATGATATCTACCACATGTGCGGACTGCCTAGGGGAGCTACCTTTGCAGTAG
>JAKSRL010000025.1 GCA_024403635.1 Lachnospiraceae bacterium
TACCATATATGACGGGAATATTCAGCGTGTAAAATCCCAGTTTTCATTGAGAAACAAGCCTTTTTGGTGTAAACTTTTTCCTAGAAAATATAAGAATAATAACAAATGAAAATGGTTGTGCAATAACAGCGCGAGCCTCCAACAAAGACGGCGTCGCTCTCCGCCAACCTAGACCAAACGATTATGAGCAGATATATTTTTGGAATTGATTTAGGCGGAACTACCGCAAAATTAGGCCTCCTGTCGGAACAAGGCCGGCTTTTTGAAAAATGTGAAATCCCGACTCGCATCGAAAATTTCGGTAAGAACATTCTTCCTGACCTAGCGAAAGAAATCGAGCGCAGCATGTCAGACAACTTCCTGACCCCAGACGACATTCTGGGCGTGGGTCTGGCAGTGCCCGGCGCGGTTATTGGCGAGAGCGAAGTTGCCAAGTGTATCAACCTGAATGGTTGGGGCGGCTCCGTGGCAGAGGATTTTTCTAAGCTCATCCATCTTCCGGTAAAAGTCATCAACGGTTCTAACGCGGCAGCTTTGGGTGAGGCATGGCAAGGTAGTGGCAAAGGTTACCAGAACCTGGTGTTCGTGTCCCTGGGCACTGGCATTGGTGGTGGCATTATTTTGAATGGAAAACTGCTGACCGGTTCTCACGGCGCGGCTGGTGAAATCGGTCATATGAAGCTATATCCAGAGTATATGGAAGCAGGAGTCGCATGTGGCGACTTTTCCTGTGGAACTACTGTAAACGCGCTGCCGATTACAGCGGCCAAAACGCTAGGCTCTGCAGAATGTCCGGCTTCTTTTGTTGGTTTCGGTGAAACGGAAAAATGCAGCTGCGATAAGAAGGGGTGCACGGAGCAATATGTTTCCGCCACAGGCATCGTTCGCACGGCGCGGGCCATGGGCATGACAGATGCTGACAGTAAGTTTGGTTTTCTTTCCGCGAAGGACGTTTTTGATAAGGCGAAGGATGGCAACAAAACTGCTTTGGCGGTTGCCCATAAATTTGCAGAAGATTTAGGCAGGGCTTTGGCAAGCGTCAGCGCCATCGTGGATCCGGAAATTTTCGTTGTCGGCGGAGGCGTTTCAAAAGCGGGTTCTTTCATCATCGACATGGTGCAGCCATACTTTTTGAAATACTCGTTCTCTGCTTGCGAAGGAACGGAATTCGCTCTGGCGAAATTAGGAGAGGACGCTGGTTTCTACGGCGCCGCAAAGTTGATGCTGCAATAAAAATAAAGGAGATAGCTTATGTCAGAATTTAAGTACAGTCATTTGTTTGAGCCAATCGTGCTCGGCAACCAGTTGTTCCGGAACCGAATTTTCAACTCACCGACTGGTGTAGAAATCGACCCGGAAAGATACTCCTGTGCATACTACGAGCGCAAGGCCATCGGCGGCTCTGCCTCCGTTTGCATCGGCGACGCTTGCCCGAATGAGTTTGGCCGGGTGCGTCCGTCGCGAGCCAACCTGGGGACTCACCACGAAAGCCACACGCTGGCGAACCGTCCCCACCGAATATCCCGTCACGGCGCCGCTGCATCCATGGAGTTTCTGGACGCCGGCAATTGCGCAACTTATTCTGCTTCTCTCGGTGCTCCTTTGTATGGCCCAGTGGACGGAATTTCTCCGGAAGGAATCCCGATTCACATGATGACAGAAGAACAAATTTACGCATCCATCGAGCAGCATGCGAAGTCTGCTTTATATGCAAAGAGGTTGGGCTATGGCATGGTTACCGTTCACGGCGGCCATGGCTGGCTGATTACGCAGTTTTTAGATCCGACCAACAACCGTAACGATCAATGGGGTGGGAGCATTGAGAACCGCGCGCGTCTCGCCATCGCAATTTGCGACCGTATCCATGAGGTTTGTGGCAGGGGCTTCCCTGTAGAAATCCGTATCGTCGGTGACGAAGTATACCCAGGCGGCTACCATATTGAAGAAGGAATCAAGCAGGCGCAGCTTTTGGATGGACATGCAGATTTAATTCACGTTTCCACCGGAAGCCACGAAGTAAAAGAAGTTTTCACCATTACCCACCCAAGCATGTTCTTGGCAGATGGTGCCAATGTAAAATACGCGGCTGAAATAAAGAAATATGTAAAAAATACACCAATTGCAACTGTCGGCGCTCTTTCCGAACCGGATCAGTTGGAAGAAATCATCGCCAGCGGTCAGGCGGATGTTGTTGAGTTGGCCCGTGGTCTGATTTGTGATCCAGACCTTCCAATCAAACTCCAGCGTGGCAAAGAAGACGAAGTCCGCAAATGCATGCGCTGCCTGTTCTGCTTCTCCGAGCATATGCACTCAGCGATTATTCCTTGCGCAATCAATCCAGAAATGGGTCATGAGTATGAGATGCACGACGCACCAATCTGCAATGTAAAGAAGAAAGTTCTGATTGCCGGCGGTGGAATGGCTGGTATGCAGGCTGCAATCACAGCTGCAGACAACAATCACGAAGTCATCCTTTGCGAGAAAAAGTCAGAGCTGGGTGGCGCCCTTCTCTGCGAAGAAAATGTGCCATTCAAGGAAAAACTTGGCCAGTACATCGCACTCCAGAAACGATTCATTTCCCGTCGCAACAATATCGAAGTTCATTTAAATACGGAAGTTACACCAGAACTGATTAAGGAAGTGTCACCAGATGCTGTCATCTGCGCTTTGGGCGCAAGACCGGTGAAACCGAATATTCCTGGCATCGACCGTGACAATGTATTCAGCGCAGAAGAAATTTATTATGATCCAGACAAAGCTGGCGAAAACATCGTCATCTTAGGTGGGGGCTTAGTTGGATTGGAGCTGTCCATCATGCTTTCCGGTCTGGGTAAAGAATGCACCGTTGTTGAAATGATGCCGAACCTGAATGATGGTGGCAACAATCTTCACGGCGTTGCTCTTTCCTGCGAATTAAAAAAATGTGGCGTAAAAGTGAGTCCGGCTACAAAGGCTGTTGCTATCAATGAGGACGGCGTCCTTTGCGAATACACTGGAGCGAAACCTGCACCAGAATCCAAATTTGGCATGGACAATTTCTATCCGGATGGAACGGAAGGCAACGTAACCTTCGCAGCAGACACCGTAATCTACGCTGTAGGCCAGAAACCACTCCGTGAAGAAGCCAATGCCCTCCGCGGCATCGTTCCGGAATTCCATCAGGTTGGCGATTGTGTTGTTGCAAAAAACATTTACGAAGCAACCCACAACGCCCACTACATCGCCAAAGACTTAGGCAGAATGTAACCATCTGCTTTATCGCAAATCATTTAATCAAAAATCAACGGGAGAGACCAAGTCTCTCCCGTTTTCATTTATATTTTCACTATTTTGTTCCCATCTTTTTCGTTTCTGTTCCAGAATGGCAAATTTTCGTTATTGTTCAGAACAATAACGAAAAACTTGAGCAGCTTTCCGCAAAAACTCTTCGCGACCTATCGCTTTACTCTTCACAATCACCAAAAAGTTTCTTGGAATAGAAGCCTTCACTGGTGTAGAGAGCTGCGACAGGGTTATGACCTAACACGCGGTCCTTCGTCACAAGAGTTGTAACCGGCGCTGCGGAGTATTTATAAAAAACGCTGTCGTGGCCAACGCAAAGGCCCATAACAATGTTGAACTCCGTGCCTTCTTTTTCCAGATATGCGGCCTGCATGATCGGGTTGCAGATGCTCTTACCGATTGCATTACACTCCTCAGGGATTCCTAAGCCCTGTTTGGAAACTTTGCCAACTTTGCAACCAATGCCGTAAACTTCGAAGCCATGACTTCTTAAGATTTTCGCCAGAGTGCGTGTTTCTTTCAGAAGTCCAACGCAAGTAGCGATGCCTAATTTCTTATAACCCATGCGTTTCGCAAACAAAGCAATTTCCTGAACTCGGGTCAACTGGCAGTAGCCATCATACTCTACGCTGGCTGCGGTCTGCATGAATTTCAGATTATCTTCTTCGTAATATTTTTTCGTTACTTTCTCTAAGAATTCCGGGTTCATTTTTCCCGTTGCACAAAACGCAGTATAATCCGTGCTATCCGAATTGCAAAGTGGGTTGCCACAATCTGCACAGCTCATTTTTTCAACATCCATCGTGTTTCTCCTTTTCTAAATGTCCGTTTGTTGTTTGAAACGCCGGCACTTTTTCACGCGCTATTTGCCGACACTAAATTTTACGCCGGCACTTACGTCCGGCGTTTTTATTTAATCTATTTTAATACTTTTTTGTAAAAAATACATCCACTACTCATAACGAAGTGCCTCGATTGGATTGAGTTTTGAGGCCTTAATGGAAGGTACCATACCAAATACCACACCAATTACCATCGAAAACAGAACTGCGATAATGATGGCGTACGGGTTGATAGCGGTCGGAATCAGCGCCACAAGGGAGATGATTTTCGATAGAACGATGCCCGTCACGACGCCCAGGATTCCTCCGATGCCACTTAAGATTACGGCCTCCATGAGGAACTGCCTAAGGATACGGTTTTTTCGTGCGCCTAAGGCTTTCTTGATACCAATCTCGCGGGTCCGCTCTGTTACGGAAACTAGCATGATGTTCATAACACCGATGCCTCCAACTAAAAGGGAGATGGACGCAATACCAATCAGCAGAATGTTGGCGGAGGAGGACAGCTGCTGGAGCTGGCTGGCGGATTCCGCTAAGTCGGTGCTCTCATATTTGATGGTCTGGTCGGTAGAAGTCAGAGTCGCATTCAAAATTTCCTTGCATTGGTTGCCAACTTCCGTCATGGTATCGGTGGAGTCCGCCTTCACGATGACTTGTTTCGGCTCGTCGTATCGGAAAACTAACGGCCACATGCTGTCCGGAATGTACAGCACGCCACTGGAATAATCGTTGTACATATAATAATCTTCAACGGTGTTGATGACTGGCTCAAACTCACTCTTCTTATTCACAACGCCCACAACTACGAACGGTTCCCCAACAATGTCGATGGATTTGCCCAACGGATTTTCGCCGCCAAAGACAGAATTTTTTAAGGTATCGTCAATAATAGCGATTTTTCTTTGATCTTTAAAATCAGCAGTGCTGAACCCACGGCCTAAAACCACATGATAGCCCGCGGTCTCAAAATAGTTTTCGTCAATACCGAAAACCTGTCCACCGCTAAGCTGATGTCCATGATAATACAGGGAATCTACGTATGTGTGCATGTGAATCAAAGAAACATTCACAACGTGGTCCATGTCCAAAATGTCTTTTCGAACTTTTTCGTTCAGCTCCGGAATGCCCTCTGGCACATCGCTGTAGCTAAAATCAGCCGGCCATCCGTTTCGGTACAGCTGAATGGTAACCGTATTGGTACCATCCCCAATCAGGTTATTTTTAATTTGCTCGTTGGTGCCGGTAATGGTCGATACAACTGCGATGACCGCCGCTACGCCGACAATGATTCCCAGCATAGTGAGAAAGCTTCTCATCCTATGAGCCCATATTCCTTTAAAGGATAATTTAATGTCTTCTACCATAAGTTATGCAAATAATATAAAGTCTTTTCGTTATGCGGAAACCGTATAAAACTAGTTCCGTCTACCATACGGGTTGTTCTGATACTACTGTTGGCACGCCTTCGCGACTTCCGGATCCATAAGGGAACGCCACAAAATCGTCTACGAGAAGGCCGCTTTTTATTTCAATTTCAGAACCATAAAGGTTCTTTCCTGTAATGACATACTGTTTTACAAGGCGTCCGTTATTGTTCTTCATGACATAGTCGCCTCCGTCGTCGCTGCGAACATACATAATCGGAATGTACAAGCTGGTACTCGGCGTCTCGTCTTCGTTGTGGAAGGTCACCTGGCAATATTCGCCGATAATCATCTGGGCCTCCGAATCGTCCACAATAGCTTCCACCGGATAGTAGGAACAATTTGGAATTCCAAAGTTACTGCCAACCGGCACTTTGCCGATTTCGGAAATCGTGGCCGTGGTTTTCGTTCCAGACTCGTAGGCAATAATGTCCGTCTTGTCTCCTGGTTTAATTGTGTTGATACTGAGTTCGTCCACACTAATGGTGATGGTGAAATTCTCTGTGCCTTTGACCACGATAACCGTGTCGCCTTCTGCACACTGTTCCACGTTGTTCACTTCGGTAACGGTACCGCTAACAGTCGCTTTTACTTCACCAGAGGATGCCGTTAGCTGGTCCTTCTGCAATGTGATTTTTGCCATCATTAAGTCCTGCTCCAGTCGATCCGCTTCGTGAGTTTTATCTTTTACCTTCTGTGCCAATTCCGCCCGGGTATATACGTAATCTTCCGAAGTCGGGTCCACTTCCGGATAATGAATGACTTCTTCGTAACGCTCATATTTTTCCGTCTTGCAGAAGATTGCTTTCAAATAATATTTCGTGTGGCCATTCATATGGCCAGAGGTTCCATCAAAGCTGATAGCGTTTTCTAAAACCCAGTCTTCCGTTAAGAATTCCTTTTCAATTCTGCGATAAAGTGGTTCTGGTTCACCTCCGGATTCTTCGCCTTCACCGCCCTCTTCCGGACCTTCCGTTGGTTCGTCTTTGCTCTCTGGTTCTACTAATTCATACTCATATGTTACGAAAGGAATTTTACTTCCATCGATTTCTACTATAGCGAATTTTGTGTCATTTTCGTAAACAGTCAGAACTGCAGTCTTTCCATTCTCCCGCAGAAGTTTCAAAAAGCCTGGCTCGATTTTCGTCTTCAGGCTGACTAAGAAATTCTGCTGGTCCTCTTGATAATCCTTGTCGGTCAGTTTTTCTTTAATTTCCAACGGGCCGTGGTCGATGATTTCTATTACTGGCTGAGGAGCTTCCTCCTTCGGCTTCAAGCATTGGTACTTCCATGCTGCTCTCTTGGCCTGGTCAATCTGAGCCTCTAATACCGCAATGCTTGCCGCATCTTGTTGCAAGGTCACCTGGTATTCGGTGGCATCGTAAACCATCAGAGTGTCCCCTACATTGACATAGTCGCCTTTCTTAACGTTGACATTTTCTACAAAGGCGTTGCGCAGCTTAACGTTCTGCACGCGTCCAGCGGAAACGTTTCCACTGTACTGAGAGGAATCGCCCCACCATTGGTCGTTGATCATGGCCACGGAAACCACGTCCACTTTTTTATTGGTATTCAAACTACGCACCACAATCAAGGCTGCCACAATAGCCACCACAACTGCTGCGCTTATGATAATAATTTTTAACTTCTTCTTCTTTCCAGTCATTCTTGATTGTCTTCTGTCGGCTCTGTTTCGTCCAACGTTTCCTTGGTCTGCTCTATTTTCTTCGGCTTCTCGGCGCTTTTTAATCTTCCGTCTTGGATTACTACCATCCGTTTACCATAAGCCGCAATATCTGGCTCATGAGTAATCATAATAATGGTAATGCCTTCTTCATTGAGTTTGGAAAACAGGTCCATAATCTGCATACCTGAAGCTGTGTCCAGGGCACCGGTCGGTTCGTCTGCCAGCAATATTTTTGGATTGGTTACGATTGCTCTGGCAATGGCTACTCTTTGTTTCTGTCCGCCGGAAAGCTGATTCGGCAAGAAGTCCATTCGGTCGCCTAACCCCATTTTCTCTAAAGCTTCTTTCGCCCGCTCCATTCGCTCCTGCTTTGGAACACCCGCATATAATAATGGCAGAGCCACATTCACTTGGGCCGTCTCCTTTGGAAGCAAATTAAAGGTTTGGAACACGAAGCCGATCGTCTTGTTTCGAATGTCTGCTAATTCGTTGTCACTCTTTTTTGAAACGTCTTCCCCGTCCAAAATATATTCGCCGCTGGTAGCTTCATCCAAACATCCGATGATATTCATCAGCGTGCTTTTTCCTGAGCCGGAATGGCCCATAATCACTAAGTACTCGCCCTCCTCTACATCCAAATCGATGTCGAATAAAACGGGTACTTTTATTTCCTCGTTGTCATATTCTTTATAGATATTTCGTAAACTAAGTAGTGCCAAAGCCTTCTCCTGTTTTAGTATATTTCGTTAGCCGCCGGCATCGGCATATCATCGTTCATCACCGGTGCGTCACTTCCGCCGCCCATATTGCCTTCATCCAATCCGTCACTGGATGGCTTTGCATAAACCGTAGTTGTAGCAGCCCCTGGCTTGCATTCCGAACTTGGCCATGCGATAAATTCCTCTTCTTTCAAACCACTCTGAATTTCATACTCGCCCAGGTTCTCGTCGTACCGTCCTAAAACAACTTTTCGTTTTTCCAGTTTCGCACCTTTACTCTTTGCCACCCAAACGTAATTGTCACCATTCTCGTCGCTACAAATCCAGCCACTGTTGAGCCAGATGCCGTCTCTGGTATCTTCCTGGCCTAAGTCCGCCTCAATGGTCACATGCTGGCCCAGCATGAGGCCTTCTGTATTATCCGGATTTACATAGAACTCATATTTCGCAGATCCTTCTGCCGCACCGGTATAAAACATTTCGTCTTCACTAGCTGTGCTCTGGGTATTAATGGAAGCAATGGTTCCCTTCCAGGTAATGCTCTCATCTACTCTGGAGCGAACGATAACTTTCTCTCCGGTGTAAATATTGAGGACATTCTGCTCGCCAATTTTTCCTTTGATACGCATGTTGCCATCTGCAATAACGGTAATGAAAGTATTACCGCCCTCCGGATTACCACTGTTATTACCGCCAAAATCGTCGCCATTCATAATCGTATCAATATCTGCAATTTGCTGAACGGTTCCATTCATGCTGGAATATATGGTAGATTTGCTGATAGCGTTTTTCTTGCTGTTGATATTCGCCTGATTGGTCTTGATGTTATATTCCGCCTGCGCGTTATCCGCCTGCAGCTGCTGAATCTGAGCGGAATAGCCCAGTTTTTCAGAAGAATCCGCAGATTCCATTAATTGATACAGCTGGCTGATCTGTTCATTGTTGTTGCTGATAGTAGAGTTGCTCTTCTCAATCTGAATCTGCAGCTCCTCGATTTCCAGATTCAACTTCTCCGTATTGTAAGAGAACAGCTTATCCCCAGCCTTTACTTTCGAGCCTTCTGTTACATAAACTTCCTCCAATTGGCGGGAAGTGTCGAACGAAAACTTTTCCGATTTCTGAGTTTCCACTACGCCACTGTATCGATTCTGGAAGGTGCCGCTCATAAGTTCTTTTACGTTCTGCACATAGATTTTTCCAGCCTTATCGCTTCCATTTCCCAGCAATATAAAAACAACAACCGCTGCAACAACAACTACTGTCGCCGCAACCGCTGCGATAAGAATTTTCTTTTTCTTTTCCATGTTTGTTTTCTTTTCCATAAGTTCACTCCCAATGATGTTACTTGGTTATTTTATCATATTGCCTGTGAACTTTTTGTATCTTTTCTGTGAAAGCTCCTTAAGATTATCTTAAAATTACCGAAAGATGTATTTCATAAGGAAAGAGGCGTCATTCAACGCCTCTTTCCTTAGAACAAATTTATTTTCGCTTGGATTATTTCACCTGTGTCAGAGCGCCAGCATCGATGGCCATCTGAAGAGCTTCTACGTCCATGCCTTCCCATGCTTCAGCGCCAAATTCGATTCCTACATATGTATTCCATACGCCTGCGCCAAGAACAGTGTAACCATAATCTGTGTCGTCTTCGCCTTTATTGATTTCATCCGCAACCATCTTTGCAATCGTTTCGCTTTCCATATCAATCCAGCAAACGCATCGAACGATGTCATTTCCAGATGTTTCATAAGAAAGGATAACGCCGCCCTGATCAATTACGATATGGTTATCATCAGAAACAACTGGGTTCCCAGGAATGCTTGTGATAGGTGTTAATACACTGCCAGACTGTGGAGCTACTGTCTCAACTGGTGCTGTAGTTTCTTTCTCAACTAGGGCTTTGGTTTCTACTGCTGCTGTAGTTTCTTTTTCGCCGCCTTTACCACCTTCGCCACATGCGCAAAGGCTAAGCGCCATAATAGCTACTAAAAGACATGCTAATATAATGCTAACTTTTCTTTTCATTTAATTCTCCTTTAATTTGCTGTTTTGCTCGTGCCAAAAAATATGAATTTATTATAAATCTTTCCATTGCTGTCATCAATATTTTTTTTATGGCCGGCGATTCCTTGTTGCTTATTTTTCTAACTGAATCATGTTCCAGGAATGAACGGATAATTTCACGCCGCCTTCTACGCATTTTTCTACTGGAACAACATTATTCCTATTTACTGCATCGTTTACTGCCTGAAGGTCTTCTCCTTCCATAGCAACCTGTTTTACCACCTTATATCCGTCAAAGCCACAAGCTTTCAGGTCTACGTCGAATTCTTCGGTCAAAGAACGGTTAACCAGGAATAAAGTCAACGTCTTTTCATCTTCCGAAAGAACCGCTGCTCCATCTACATTCGGAATGGCGGTGTGCTCTTTTGTATCGTAGGTTCCGGCGTCGCAAGAAACCTTAAGGGCGGTTCCTCTTCCGAAAGCAGACGTATACATAAACGGATAGTAAATCGTCTGAGCCCATGCGTTTCCGCCAATTTCTGTCATGATCGGCGCGATTACGTTTACTAACTGTGCCAGACAAGCAATTTTTACACGATCGCAATGATTTAAAAGAACAATCATCATACTTCCTACCATAACCGCATCTTCTAAATTGTATACGTCCTCAAGTTTTGGAGGCGCAATCTGCCAAGGCTCGATTTCTTTGTCCTGATCGTTGCTATGATACCAAACGTTCCATTCGTCGAAGGACAAATTGATCTGCTTGTCGGTGCCTTTTTCCGCTTGCACTTCATCACAGATAGTTTCTATCTGCGTAATGAAGGAATCCATATCTACGGCCTTTGCAAAGAACTCTGCGGTATCGCCGTCACGATTTCCATAGTAGCTATGGAGAGATAAATAATCGATGTATGGATAGGTAGCTTCCAGAACGGTTTTCTCCCAGATTCCGAATGTTGGCATTTCCAGATTGGAGCTTCCGCAAGCTACCAGTTCGATGGAAGGATCTACCCATTTCATCATCTTCGCTGTTTCCGTAGCGATTCTTGCATACTCGTTTGCGGTCTTTCCACAAATCTGCCAAGGACCATCCATTTCGTTTCCTAAGCACCAAAGCTTAATACCAAATGGTTTCTCAAATCCGTTTTCTTTTCTTTTATTTGCATATACGGTGTCCGTATCTAAGTTACAGTATTCGACTAACTGACGGGCTTCTTCCGGTCCTCTGGTTCCTAAGTTGACCGCCATCATAACGTCGCTGTCCGCTCTTTTTGCCCACTCCTGAAATTCATCAATTCCTACCTGATTGGTCTCGATGCTTTCCCAAGCCAGTTCCAGTTTGCGAGGACGTTTGTCTCTCGGACCTGTGCCATCTTCCCAGTTATAACCAGAAACAAAATTTCCGCCCGGATACCGAACGATCGGAACGTTTAATTTCTTTACTAAATCGATAACATCTTTACGAAATCCTAAATCATCTGCCTCTTTATGGTCCGGCTCATAAATTCCATTATAAACTGCTCTGCCCAGATGCTCGATAAAGGAACCATAAATTCTCTTATCGACTTTGCCGATAGTCTCTTCTTTATTGAAGCTAATCGTTGCTTTCATATCAAACTTTCTCCTTTGAAAAGCGAACCGAGCTGCAGTTTGATTGGAAACTGCAGCTCAGATAATATCATCCGCTTATAATTACTCTTCATCCAGATCGAAAATTACTGTGCTGTAACCATCTCTAGGAATAATGGTCATATGAACGTCTACAGGAAGTTTTGCTAAGATTTCTTCTCTGTTTTTCTTGTTGATTCCACGAACCATGGCATTCACTGCCGGTCCTTCTTCCACTTCAACAACACCGAATACATATGGCTTAATATCTTTCATTTCATCTTTTTTCGTAATAGTTGCCGGCATAACGAACTGAAGGAGTTTTCCTTTTCCGCTCATTTCAATCCATTCCATATCTGCACAACCGCAGGTATTGCATACTAATACTGGTGGCCATTCCACAGCGCCGCACTCTAAGCATTTACGTCCTGTGATTTTGCCTGCTTCTAAATTATCGTAATATGTTTTAACAACTCTTTCTAATTTAACACCCATGACAAACCTCCTTATTCTGCTGTACGAAGAATGATTGATGCAAGATTCTGTGCGCCGCCAAAGCCTCTTAAGAACGCGGTCTTAGGAAGTTTCTTAACCTGACGAGCACCACACTCACCTCTCATCTGCATAACTGCTTCGTAAATATCCGCCATTCCGCTTGCTGCATGAGCATGGCCAAAGGAGCATCTTCCACCGTTTGTGTTGATTGGCTTGTCACCATCAAAAGCGGTACGGCCATCGATGAAGTATTTCCAGCCTTCGCCTTCTGGAAGGTAACCAGCGATTTCAGCAGCAATGAGCTGAGACGTAATGAAGAAGTCGTTTGCATAAAGGATATCGATTTCTTCTGGTTTTACGCCGGTTAATTCATAAACCTGACGGGTAGCTTCCTGAGTTCCGATAACCTCTACGTGTGGCTGGTTTGCTTCACGAGTTGCATTACCAATACCTAAAACTTCGATTCCCTTCTTGTCTGTAAATTCAGATACCATTTCGGTTGGGCAAACGATACAAGCTGCAGCACCGTCACATTTCAGTTCCAGGCCAGAAGCTCTTAAGTTGCCGGACATCATTGGGTTGTAGAAGGATTTCATGTATTCCATAACATCGTCGAAACCGTTTTCTTTTGCGATTTCTTCGTAAGTTTTCTTAGAAATAGCTAATGGGTCCAGAACAGCACCACGTCTGGAGTTGATTGCCATATGGATTAATGTATCATCCATCTGCTCATCGGTCAGACCGTATTTTGCCTTATACCATTCTGCACCATCATCCTGATGGATGTTTGGTCCACACATCATTTCACGAGTATAAGTATTATCGTAAATCCATTTCAGAGATTCCTGGAATTCGAAGAAATCGAATTTTCTTCTCATGAAAGAAGGTTTGGTTCCGTCAACAATCGCATCACCAAATTCTACGCAGCCGGAAAGAACAACATTATATTTACCGGATGCTACGGCGTTAACAGCTTCCTCTAATGCTAAATAACCGGTGCAGCATGCTTCGGAATGATGGATGGAGCCTTTCCCTCTCATGCCAAACCATTCAGAAACCTGAATGTTTGGAGTAATGTAGTTGGAGCAATAGAATGGGTTCGCTTCTCCATGGAAAAAATAATCTACATCTTTTGGACGGATGCCGGCATCTTCCATTGCCTTGTATGCAGCATATCCGAAAAGTTCGCCTTCGGTTAAGCCGGCAGTTTCCGGATCGTCTAAGGTGTTCATGAATGGAGAACATCCAACGCCGATAATGGATACACTTCTGCTGTAAGGATGAAGAGTCGTTTTGTTAATTGGATTCATAAGTAGTTCCTTTCTTCTTCACTTTTATAGTCATTTGATTAAAATTATATATAAGAATTTCCCAGTGGTTCTCGCCGGAAAACTATTCTTCTTCAATTTTCGGAGTTTCCGTTTCTTCCGGTAGTTCTTCTTTGGCAAGCTCTGTTTCTTTTGCCAGTACCATTTCCATAATGGCAGCTTTATAACCAGCATAGGTCTCTTCCAAATCCGCCATCACTTCCAGTGCAAGCTTGTTTGCCTTCTTTCTATGGTTGGTGAAGTGTCGTTTTACATCAGAGCCAAACTTCTTCAGAGAGGCCTCTAAGTTGCGGCTTCTGCCAGCGATTTCTTTTTCAAACCGCTCGATGCTTCTGGTCAGGCACTCGGAATAGCTTTTGTACAGTTCGTTGGTTTTGATTTCATAGTCTGCTGTATATTCTTTGGCCTCATCTTTGAACTTGTCGTATAACTTCTTGCCTTCTTTTCCCAGATCTTCTATGTCTTCTTTCAGCTCTTTCTTTTTCTCGTTATAATATTGAGTAATCGTAGCAGCGTTTTCCATTTCTGCTGCGGTTTCCTGCTCTTCATAGTTCAGATAAACAGAGCCTAAAACTTCCAAATGCTCCTCATCTACTCCATACGTATTCTTGAAGATTTCAAAAGCAGACTGCTTCAGATACTTCTGGAATTTCTTTTTCTTTAAGGCTTCGGAATCTGCATTGATTGCATTGGCAATCGCGGTATCGGCTGGTTTTACGCGGAAACCTTTGGTAGCTTCGTCCACAACGATGTTGTTCAGTTCCGTTTCCAGAACCAGCTGTGCACGGTAAGTAGCCAGTTTCTCCAACTCTTCGTCCGGAAGCACCGGCCAATCCGGATTCATTTTTTTCAGTTCTTCCAAAATGATTCTGGAAATTAAGAGACGTGCGTACCATTTATGATCTGCCGGAACGATGTACCAAGGAGTATTTTCCCGAGCAGTCTCATTAATGCATACTTCAAAGGCATTCATGTAGTCATCCCAGTAAGCTCTCTCATCAATATCAGAGGAGGAGAACTTCCAGTTTTTCTTTGGAGTATCAATACGGGAAATGAATCTTCTTGCCTGCTCGTCTTTGCTTACATTCAAGAAAATCTTTATAACACGGAAGCTGTTTTCCCAAAGATAGGATTCGAAATTACGAATCTGTTTATATCGGTTGTCGATAATGTCGTCCAATTTGATACGGTCTGCCCATTTGTAGCTCTCATAGATTTTATGGACTTTCTGAACCAAAACGTCTTCGTAATAGCTTCGGTTTAAGATGCTGATATGGCCTTTTTCCGGAAGAGCTTTCCAAAATCTCCATAAATAATCATGAGCCTTTTCTTCCGCCGTCGGAGCTTTAAAGCTGTGTTCTGAAACCCCCTGAGGGCTCAGACAAGACAAAACTGCACGGACAGCGCCGTCTTTACCAGCTGCATCCATTGCCTGAAACACAAAAATAATTCCTTCTTTTTGCTCTGCAAACAGTTTCTGCTGGTAATCATTTATTTCGTCCAGATTTGCAATGAATTCCTGAATAGCTTCATGACGCTCTTTGAACTCGCCCGTATCTCCACAATCGAAAGTTTTAATATTAAACTTTGTGGAACCGTCATATTTATATTTTTGCATGATTCTCCTTTCGGTGTTCGAACCCAAAATAATCGCTTTTTATTCGAATTTATTATATAGAATTTCTTGTGAAAATGTTAGTTGTTTTTTCAGTTTTTCCTGGTTGTTTTCGCGTTAATACAACGTTTTTTTCAACGTTGTTGCTTATTTCAACATAATTCCCGTCAGCATGCGCTCGTCGTTTCTATGGTCTCTCCGATAGGATGGAAAAGCCCACATGCCATCTGCTTCTTTGGAATGGAGCGTGCAGAACGGAGGATTGAAAATATTCTCATTTTTCAGTCCCGCTTCCAATAAAGAAAGTCGGATTGCAAGAGGAAGATTCAGGTAATATTTCCCTGCTTTTTTCCCTGGCAAAAAGATCTGCTCGATCTGGCTTTTGCTGAACCTTACAGAAAACGGGACGATTAAATCGTCACTGACTTCGTAGCAATCGCCGCAAATGCATGGTCCCAAAGCCACCAAAATATGTTCTGGCTTGCTACCATAGGTTTGCTCCATAAGCCTCACACCATTGACGCTGATTGTTCCAGCCGTCCCCTTCCAGCCGCTGTGAATCATCGCAATAGCTTTCTGTTCCGGGTCCAATAAATATACGGGAACGCAGTCTGCCTGCTTGGTGCAAAGAAGAAGTCCTGGCTCGTTGGTAATCATACCGTCAAAGCCAGTTTCAGCTTCCGGACGAAGAATGGTCTCTCCCCCATTTGCTTTTGTGACGATTTTTATGTTAGAGGTATGGGTCTGGTAAACGCCTACCACTTCTTTTGTGGTAAGACCAAACTGAACTGCCAGGGTTTCATAATTTTCTGCCATCTTCGGCGTTCCCTGCTTCCAGTGTGTATCCTCTTTTGTGGTAAAAAAGGTGGATACCAGTCCTGTGTTTTCAAATGGTTCTATGGTATGTAATCTCATAATTGTTTTTTTCCTTTGGTGTGTTATCATAATTTTAGTATAGAAAAGACGGTGTGACAAGGGGACCCTCTCACACCACAAAAGGAAAGGACCGAATGAAAAAGAAAGCTCTCAAAGAAACCATTAAGACTCCAGTCATCATCATTATTGCAGCCGTTGTAATCATCGGTGTTATTGTTGCCTGCCTTATTTCCTGCACTGGGAAAAAACCGAAGGGAATCGATGTAACTCAACCTGCTCTCCATCTGGAGGATTCCAAATGGAGCACCTCAACCAATGGTCGTAAAAGCTACGATAATGAAAAATACAAGACCTACTGTGGCATTGATGTTTCGGAATGGACCGGTGAAATCGATTGGGAGCGGGCAAAAAATGACGGCATTCAGTTTGCAATTATGCGCGTAGGCTACCGGGGTTATGAAACAGGAAAATTCGTTTTTGATTCCAACCTGCGCCACTACTTAAAAGGCGCAGTAGAGGCCGGCATTGACTGCGGCGTTTATTTCGTTTCTCAAGCCATCAATGAAGAAGAGGCCAGGGAAGAAGCAGATATGATTCTGGAACAAGTCTATGGCATAGATTTAACCATGCCGGTTTATATCGACCTGGAAGCTGCTGGCGGCCCTGCCCGTACGGATACCCTGACCACCAAAGACTATACCAACATCATTAACGCATTCTGTGAACGTGTAGAAGAAAACGGTTTCCGTGGAGGCATCTACTCGAATGAGACTTGGATTACCCGTCACCTGGACTGGAACAACCTGACCCAATGGGACTTATGGTTTGCGAAATATACCGAAATTCCGGCAACGGATTATCTGTTTAACGTATGGCAGTATTCCGATACTGCCCAGATTGATGGCATCGCCAATAACTGCGATATCAATATACGAATTTGTAAATAACGGCAGCATGTCTTTGCCCGCCGTGTGAATATAATGGAGGACTTAACTATGAATACAAAAGAAAAAGTTGTTCAACTTACGGATGAAATGATTGCTTCCCTCGGTCGTCTGGTTCGTTACAATTCCGAACTGGCAGACGCAAAACCGGGAAAACCGTTCGGTGATGAAACTTACGCTTGTCTGGAAGAAGCCCTTTCTATGGCAGAAGCCATGGGCTTTCAAACAAAAAATCTGGACGGCTACTGCGGCTACGCAGAAATGGGAGAAGGCAAAGACATTTTAGGTATTGTAGCCCATCTGGATATCGTTCCGGTAGGCGATGGCTGGGATACGGATCCTTTCCAGATTGTAAAAAAAGACGGCGTTCTTTACGGACGTGGTGTTTCCGACGATAAAGGTGGTGCTGTTTGCGCCCTCTACGCAATGAAACTATTAATGGACGAAGGCATTCCAATGAACAAACGTGTTCGTCTGCTCTTCGGTTGTAACGAAGAAACCGGCATGAAGTGCATGGAACACTATAACAAAGTAGAAGAGCCGATTACGTTAGGTTTTACTCCAGACGGAAGCTTCCCTGGCATCTATGGAGAAAAAGGCCATATGCATATGGAAGTTACCAGCAAGACCACCAAGATTATCTCTATGAATGGCGGCTTTGTTACGAATGCTGTTTGTCATCGTTGCGAGACCGTAATTCCAGCAGATGCGGTAGAAATGGAAGCGTTAAAGGCTGCTCTTGCAGCTACAGAATTAAAGGAATTCACGTTAACCGAAAAAGACGGAAAACTGACCATTCTTGCCATTGGTGCTTCCGCTCATGCAAGCACTCCATGGTTAGGTGTTAACGCTGCCGGCTACACCATGAAGGCTCTGGCAGAGGCTGGATTCGAAGACGATTTCGTAAAATATTACAACTCCCATATCGGATGTAAGGGAACCGGGGAAGGCTTCAACATTGGTATTGAAGACGAGTATGGTGCGTTAACTCTCTGCAACGGCGTTGTGAGAACTGTGGGTGGTGTGATCAACTGCACGATTGACATCCTTGTTCCTTTAATCTCTTTTTTAATTCTTCGTATTTTTGTAGTAAGTCACCTATTCCATCTTTTTTCATTGAGAATACATTTAATTGTAACTTACCTGTTTTATTATAAATTGATGGAGTTGCTTTTAAAACTACTTTATCTCCGTTTTGTAA
>JAKSRL010000026.1 GCA_024403635.1 Lachnospiraceae bacterium
GCCTTTAACATCTGGGGCTTCAGACTTACAGCCAACTGGGTTACCGTTTTCACCGATTTTTCTTACGAAGACTGGCGCTACCGTAAATACAGAGACGAAAGTCCAAAGTTTTTCTGGCCTTTTGTGAATTTTTTTGGCATCCATTTAATGCCTACTCTCGTTGTTTTTGCAGGCATGCTGCCGTTGTTCGAACTGGCAAAACTTCATTTGAATTGGATGATTCTGCCAGGCGTTTTAGTCATGCTATTTGGTATTTCGCTGGAGTTCTTTGCAGACCGCCAGATGCATGAATTCCTGAGCAGCAAAAATAAAGGAACCGTGTGCAACTTGGGACTTTGGAAATACTCCAGACATCCGAACTATTTAGGAGAAATTTCCTTCTGGTTGGGAGTATTCTTAACAATGCTTCCGTTTTCTCTCTCCCATTGGTATTATGTCATCGGATTCGTTTTAGTTGCCGTATTATTCAATGTTGTTTCTATTCCGCTGATGGAAAAGCGCCAGCTTTCTAGACGGCCAGAGTACAAGGAATATCAGAAAGTAACATCCAGACTGTTGCTTCGGCCGCAAAAGAGCCATCTGGAGAACAGTGGAATCGCATCTGTTTGATTATGGCGGAATCAATATATTATTACCTGAAAGAAGGCTTGAATCTTATGAAAAAATTAAGTGTTTTTTTGATGTCAATTATCCTATCTATCGCCCTTATCGGTTGTGGTAAAGCAGAATTACCAGTAACTTTGGACGATATAAAGGATGCGAGTGAAGTCCTTCAGGATGTGGCAGAAGTAAGTGAACTGAGAGAAGTAAAAAGTCCATTAGGAAACGATCAACAGATATTCCTTAAACTGGAAAATACTCAGCCTATTAATTCATTCAAACTGCGTGGCGCATATTATATGATAAGTAAGCTTACTCCGGATCAGTTAGAAAAAGGACTCTGTACCTGTTCCGCAGGTAATCATGCACAAGGTGTTGGACTGGCTGCAGATCACTTTGGCTGTGAAGCTACAATCTACGTGCCGTCTACAACCCCGGAGATGAAGTTGGAAAGAATTCGTGCTTATAAGAACGTTACACTGAAGATTATCGATGGTAGCTTTGATGATGCAAAGGCTGCATGTCTGGCAGATGAAAAAGCTACTGGAAAGATATATATTCCCCCATATGATAACAAAGACGTGATTGCAGGTCAGGGAACTGTAGGATTAGAAATTATGAATCAGCTGCCGGATGCGGATGCAGTCGTAGTACCCGTCGGTGGAGGTGGACTGGCATCCGGTGTTTTGGTAGCAGTGAAAACAATCAATCCAGACTGTCGTGTTTATGCGGTTGAACCAGAAAACGCAGCTTCCATGAAGGCGTCCATAGAAGCAGGAAAACCGGTCGAGCTGCCAAGCGCAAAAACGATTGCAGATGGAACCGCTGTTAAGAAACCGGGAGATATTACGTATCAAATCTGCAGCTCGCTTTGTGATGGGTTTATCACTGTTTCAGAAGATGATATCAAATCTGCAATCGCATATCTTTATATTGAGGAAGGAATTACCGCAGAGGGAGCAGGTGCACTTTCGACTGCAGCGGTAATGACCGGACAGATTCCATCCGATTGCAAGAAGGTAGTATGTATTGTTTCTGGTTCTAATATTGATCCAAGTCTATTGCAGGAAATTTTAGAGGAAGCAGGTGCAAATCTCACGAAGTAATCGGAGCTTCCTTGTATAAAACGTTAGGTTTTGAAGAGTATGGAAGAAATCCGAAGGGCTTTTTTTCCCGCAGCGGATGCTTCCGGGAAGTAGTTTATATGAGACTGGAATTAGATAAATAATCGTATTTGAAAAAAAGATATGATATATTTGTTTCAAAGAATGATAAAGAGGAGAGCTATATGAAAACATATTTACATTATCCAATGAAGGCACTTGTTAATTGTCGCGATCTTGGAGGAATGCCTACTGCTGACGGCGGCGTTACTCGTTTCGGCATATTAATTCGTTCCGAACTTCCAACCGATCTTCCGGAAGAAGACCTTGTATTCTTCAAAGAGCTGAACGTTACTACATCTATCGACCTTCGGACCGAAGACGAAGTAATTAACAGCCCAAGCGACTTCAAAACCTGTGGTTTCATTGACTATAAGCACATCGGCGTTATGAGCCAGCAAGCTGCTGTTGGAAGTGAAGTAAAGAAATCTGCAGCTCAGGAAAAAGCCGAAAAACAGGCTCCTCCAAAGCCAGGCGAGGCATCCTTTAATTTCGAAAGATTAGTATCCATGGAGTGGGTTCCGGTTTATTGCAAAATCGTAGCAAACAGTCCGAAATGGGTTTATGAAGTTTTCGATGCATTTATTCATTCTAAAGGCGGAATGCATTTCCATTGTGCAACCGGTAAAGACCGTACAGGTTTGGTAGCAATGCTTCTTCTTTCTGCAGTTGGATGTGGAGAGGACGATATTGCTGCAAACTATAGCTTAAGTGAAACTTACATGCGCTCCATTTACGAAAAAATGGTGAAGGAAATGCAGGGGGATGATTACGAAGACGCAGATCTGGAAAAAGGCTTCTTCGGAACTTCCCAGAACACCATGCGAAGCGTTATGAACTACCTGAAAGAAAACTATGGAACAATCATCGATTATCTGCACTCCTGTGGCGTAACCGATGAAATGATTCAGGCTGTAAAGAATAAATTAGTAGCGTATTAAAATGAGAGATAATTTTTATGACATGATCTTTAAGCGGAAATCTTTCCACTTGTTCCGCGGGGTAAGCTCCGATCATATCAGTGGGGAGGAACGGAAAGCGATTGAAGAGGCCTATATTTCTTTTAATCCGTTGTATCCGGAAATCCGCACAGGTATCCGAATTGTACCGACATCAAAGGTCAGCTTAAAGAGAGATTCTGAATACTGCATCTTAATCTACAGCGAGAAAAAAGAGAATTATCTGATGAACATAGGCTATATCGGAGAGCAGTTAGACCTTTATCTGGTGGAAAATCACATCGGATCCTTGTGGTATGGACTTGGAAAACCAGACGAACCGGTATGGGACGGAATGGACTTCGTCATTATGTTCTCCATCCACAAAGTTACGAATGATTCCAAGTATCGGAAAGACATGACACGGGCGGAAAGAAAAGAACTGGAAGAAATTTGGACGGGTGATGATTTAGGCGTTGCAAACATTGCACGATTTGCTCCAAGCGCATGCAATTCCCAACCGTGGTTTGTAGAGAATAAAGACGGATTACTTACCGTCTATCGTATGCGTAAGCCAGGGCGGGTTGGCATTATGCCGGCAGAAAGAGTGGCTTATTATAACGGAATTGATATTGGAATCTATCTGTGTTTCTTAGAGCTTTGCTTGAACCATGAAAAAATCAGCTTTCATCGTCAGTTGTTCCTTGACCCGGGAGATGCGTCCGAAAAAACGAAAGTTGCAGAATACCATTTGAACGAGAATGAATCGTAGGTAAGAAAAGAAAAAAGATACACCATTAACGTTGGGCTGAATGATAAGGATGAAAAGGTCCAAAAAATACAAACCGAGAAAATCTTGCGTCTGGTGACAAATTGCTGTAAAGGTTACGGTATGGCCTTTTCCAGCTATCTTCAGGATGGTGGATATATTCAAGCGGATGGGGAATATGTTTTGGAAAAAAGCGTATGCATCGTCTTTATCGATCCGGACGAAATGCTCGTGGAGGAGGTAGGAAAAGATTTATGTGCTTTTCTGAATCAAGAGACCGTTCTGGTAACTATTGACGAGGTGGAACGTTATTTTATTTCTGATTCTATCCAATAAGATACCATTTCAAACAAAAGAAAAAAGCCGGGAGAATTTCTCCCGGCTTCTTTGCAGTTTTTTTCACAAGTTTTAGTTATTATCGTCTACCCCATTAACTTTCCAGGTACCATTGTCCTTTACAATATGAATGTAAGCACGTGCCTGTTCACCAAAATTATTATATTCTAAAGAAACGGTGAAGGAATCCGGAGTAACATCGGAAAATGTTAATTCTGACTCTGGGTCAAAAATAGAGAAGCCTTTGCCACCCTGGATTACATATAAGCCCTCAAGAGAAGAAGGATCGGTGAGATACAGGAATGGCGGAACACCATCATATTTATCCGGGGTAGCAAGCCATGGATACTTTTCAGAAGCATAACTTAAAGTAAAGTGCTGGTCTACGAATTCATTAATGTCGCCAAAATTCTGGAATCTGGAATCCGTAACATAATAGTAAAGATATCCTTCAGGACTTGTATAAGTAGTGTCGGTATCTTTCTCAATGGCACAAGATGACAGCTGCTTAATTGTGTTACATGCTTCAATAAGATCTTTTGCAATAATTGTCATTTCTTCCTCTGTCGGAAGGTTGGAAGAAGTTTCAGGAACTGTCGTTTCAGGAACTGTCGTTTCCGGTGCTGTCGTTGTAGCCTGCTTGGTCGTTTCCTTTTCCTCTTTCTTTGAGTTACCACCACAAGAGCAAGCACATAAAGAAAGAACCACTACAAGCATCAAGCTCAAAGGGAGCAGATATTTTAATAAAACCTTTTTCATTTAAGTCTCCTTTCTAAGGCTTTAGATTTTCTTTTTCTTAATTATTTTACTAGAAAGAAAGAGAAAGAAAAAGCTCTTTTTTGTGTGCAAAAAGTTCCCCTATTCTTCAGAAAAAGGGATATACTTAAACTAAGAAAAGGGCTTTTTCTTCAGAAAACTCTAAAAGAACAGAAAGGAATAGCTATGAATTTAAAAGAAACCGTTATCGGAATCGAATTTGGCTCTACAAGAATCAAGGCGGTTATGCTTGATCGAAATCATTTCCCAATTGCTTTCGGAAGCCATGAATGGGAGAACCGTCTGATGGATGGAATCTGGACCTATACCCCGGAAGATATTATCGGGGGATTGCAAAGCTGCTATAAATCCCTGAAAGAAGATGTAAAGAAAAACTATGGAGTGGACATTACCGAGACCGGAGCCATTGGCGTATCAGCAATGATGCATGGCTATTTGCCTTTCGATAAAGAATGGAATCAGTTGACAGAATTCCGTACCTGGAGAAATACACAGACCTCTGAAGCTGCAGAAACGCTTTCCAAATTATTTCATTTCAATATTCCACAGCGTTGGTGCATTGCTCATCTGTATCAAGCCATATTGAACAAAGAGTCCCATGTACCAGAGATTGCACATATATCTACTCTTGCAGGTTATATCCATTTTCGCATGACTGGTAAGAATCTAATGGGAATCGGCGAAGCTTCTGGCGTATTTCCGATTGATAACGCTACCGGCGATTATGATGAAAAGATGATTGCTGATTTTAATGAACTGATTGCCGATTATCAGTTCCCATGGACCTTAAAGGACCTGCTTCCAGACCATGTTCCAGCTGGCGAGAATGCAGGATATTTAACAGAAGAAGGCGCGCTGTTGTTGGATCCGGAAGGAACCTTACAGGCCGGCATCCCTATCGCTCCTTGCGAAGGCGACGCAGGAACCGGTATGGTAGCCACCAACGCGGTTCGTCCGGGAACCGGAAACGTTTCTGCGGGAACTTCTGTGTTTGCCATGATCGTTACGGACCACCCGTTAGGCGTTCATATGGAAGTGGGAATGGTAACCACTCCTGCGGGCTGTCCGGTAGCCATGGTTCATTGCAGTAACTGTACGTCGGACATCAATGCATGGGTTAACCTGCTTGCAGAATTTGCCGAATCCATCGGCGCTCCACAAAACAAAGGCGAATTATATACCATGCTGTTTAATAAAGCTTTAGAAGGTGACCCGGATTGTGGCGGATTGTTAAGCTATAATTACTTCTCCGGAGAGGCAATCATGAACATGGAAGAGGGAAGACCGCTCTTTGTCCGTCGTCCGGACAGCGTTTTTAATCTGGCGAACTTCATGCGTATGCATCTGCTTTCTGCTCTTTCTACTTTGAAGTCGGGCTTAGACATTCTGGTAAATGAGGAGAAGATTCGTATTGACCGAATTAATGGCCATGGTGGCTTCTTTACGACCCCAGTGGTTGGACAAAGACTGCTTTCCGCGGCGATTGGATCTCCGGTAACGGTTATGAAGACTGCTGGCGAAGGAGGACCTTACGGAATGGCTTTGTTATGTGCTTATCTGCTTTGGAAAGAAGAGGACGAAAGCCTGGAAGATTATTTGGACAATAAAGTATTTGCAGATGCTTCTTCTACCACAGTTATGGCAGAACCGTCCGACATCGCTGGCTTTACTGCCTTCCTGAAATCCTTCCTGGCAGCTTATGATGTAGAACGGCTGGCAGTGGAGAAATTTTAATTCAGGCGAATAAATATAAATAATAGAGGCAAAGCAGAAGCGGAGTCTTGAAATAATAGAAAAGAGAAACTATGAATATTAATTTTAACGAGTATGCAGGAGAATGCTCCTGTGGCAAAAGTCACGACATTATTACGAAGGCAGCGGTCATCGAACCAGACTGCTTGTTGAACATTGAAAAGTATCTGGCTCAGTACGGAATTCATGGAAAGAGAATGGCTCTGTATGATGAGCATACCTTTGCAGCAACGGCAGATCGTCATCCGGCAGCAGACCAGGTAATCATTATGAACCCAGAAGGACTTCATGCCGATGAAAAATCCACCGCGGAAGTTCTTGCAAAAATGGAAGAGGATGTTGAAGTCATTCTGGCAGTTGGTAGCGGAACCATCTGCGATATTGCCAGATTCTGTGCCCATGAAAAAGGCATTTCGTTTGTAGCATGCGCTACGGGAGCCAGCGTAGACGGATTCTGCAGCAACGTTGCAGCTATGACTTGGTATGGATATAAGAAAACATGGCCGGCAGTTCCGCCGACATTGGTTATCGCGGACATCAGCATTATCCGTAAGGCTCCGGCAGAATTGATTAAGAGTGGCGTTGGCGATATCTTTGCAAAATATATTGCTCTTGCTGATTGGAAGATTGCCAGAGCTTTGACGGGAGAATATTTTTGCGAGCGGATTTATCATCTGATGTGGAAAGCTGTCGACACCGTAGCAAAAGGCGTGGATAAAATCGTGTCCGGAAATCCTGAGGCTTTCGCCGATGTAACCTATGCCCTGGTCATGAGTGGAATTGCGATGCAGATGATGGGAAATTCCCGCCCGGCTTCTGGCGCAGAGCATCATATGTCTCATATGATTGAAATGGGGGCTACCTCTTTGGACGTTCAGTTCCCAGCCCTTCATGGAGAGAAGACTGGCGTAGGAACGCTGGTGGCTGCAGAAGAATATAAAAAACTGACGGCAATGGAAAAGCTTACCTTTAAGGACTACGCTCCAATGACAGAAGAAACCATTGAAGAATACTACGGAGCAGCTTTAAAGGATGCCATCATAGAAGAAAACAAAGAAGATTGTCTGGCGAAGGTTACAAAAGAACTGTTGGAGGAGAACTGGCAGAAGATTTGTGCTTTCGTAAAAGAGATTCCAGATCCAGAAGTAATATTTGCAAAATTAGAACAGATGGATGCGAAGAGAACCTTAGAGTCCATCGGCGTATCGGAAGACAAGAAAGAAATCTTGATCAACTATTCTCCGATGGTACGAAACCGTCTGACTCTTATGCGCATCCGGAGAATGATCGAATTCTGAAATTTTCGTGAACAGTAATCATTCATGAATGCTCATGATATAATGGATTCTGGAAAGGAGGACATTCATGAAAATAACATTAAATCCAGATGCAGAAGTGGTAAAAACGATAAAAGAAGGTCTGGCTGCAAAGGACGGATACTGTCCATGTCGTTTAGCAAAAACTCCGGAAAACAAATGCATGTGTCAGGAATTCCGCGACCAGATTGCCGACCCGAATTTTGAAGGATTTTGCCATTGTATGCTTTATTATAAGTCAAAAGAAAATTGATCCAGATCAGGGTCAGGAAAGGAGAAAAATGTCAGAAATCGTTTTAACAAAAGAAAATTTTGAAGAAGAAGTATTAAAATCGGATATTCCAGTATTGGTGGATTTTTGGGCAAGCTGGTGTGGACCTTGCAGAATGCTGGCTCCAACCATCGAAGAAATCGCAGAGGAATATGCAGGAAAAATAAAAGTAGGTAAAGTCAATGTAGACGAGCAGGAAGCCTTAGCCATCCAGTATCAGATTCAAAGTATTCCGGCAGTTTTCGTTTTCAAAAACGGACAAGTTGCAAACGTATCGATTGGCTTACGGCCGAAAAACGAAATTGAAGAATTACTGAAATAAAAATGGTTTTATATACAGAGCGATTACTTCTGCGTCCGTGGGAAGAAGCGGACGCAGAAAGTTTATTTGAATATGCGAAGGACCCTTCCATCGGCGCTACTGCCGGTTGGCCATCGCATGACGATGTGGAAGTCAGTCGTGCTGTGATCCGAAGCCAATTGTCAGCACCGGAAACTTACGCTATCTGCCGAAAAGAAGAGGGCAAGCCCATTGGAAGTTTCAATCTGAAATTTAAGCAGGACACCGACTTAACAGATGCTGATGATGAAGTGGAAATGGGCGCCTGGATTGGAAAAGAATTCTGGAATAAGGGCTATATTACGGAAGCAGGAAGAGAAGTCTTACGACATTGTTTTGAAGACCTGAATCTAAGCAAAGTCTGGGCCGCGTATTATGACGGAAATAATAAATCCGGACATGTGTTGGAAAGTTATGGCCTGACTTATGACCATATGGAAAAGAATGTCTTCGTGCCGTTAGTAAATGAGCTTCATGATGTCCATGTGCTGAGCATCACCAAGGAAACCTGGGAAGCAAATCGGAATGCGAAGAAATAGGCGAAATTAGGGCTGGACAATCTTGAATATAGCGAAAAAATAGGGTAAATTATACCTTGTACAAATAAATAAAATCTTTAAGTAAGCGACTAAAATTATGGAAAATATCTTTGAAAAAATCAACATTACAAATTTACAGGATGCAATCGGTGATTGGACCGCTTTTTCTGCTTGTGAGCCTTACGAAGTAGACTTAGATGGAGAAGAACAGATTATCACTACCTGCTGCAGAGCTTGTATCTCCAACTGCGGTGTTAAGGCCCATGTAAAGAACGGCCGTGTCATTAAGCTGGAAGGAAATCCAGACGATCCGATGAGTCAGGGAAAACTGTGCTCCAAGGGTCTTTCCGGCATTGCAGCCCTCTATCATCCAAACCGTAACAAATATCCTCTGATCCGCGTCGGCGAACGTGGCAGCGGTAAATGGCGTCGTATTAGCTGGGAGAAGGCTATGGATGTTATCGGCAACAAATTGATGCAGGTTCGCAAAGACTATGGCGCAGAAACCGTGTTCTGCACAACGGGTGGCGGTGGAAACCCAGCAATTTGGAGCATTAGCCGTTTTGCAAACATTTTCGGAACTCCAAACTGGTTCGAGCCAGGATGTGCTCAGTGCTACCTGCCTCGAGTTTCTGCTTGCAATATGATTTACGGCGGTCAGGATTCCAGTATTGCCGATTCTAAGGCAAAAGATCTTTACGACGCAGATAACTGCCAGACAAAGACTCTGGTTCTTTGGGGAACGGACCCATCCAACTCTTGTACGGCAAGTGGTGGTCGTATGGTGAACGAGTTGAGAGCAAGAGGCGTAAAGACTGTTGTTATCGACCCGAGATTTACTCCGGATGCAGCAAAAGCCGATGTATGGCTTCCAATCCGTCCTGGTACGGACGTAGCTTTAATGTTGTGCTGGATTAACTATATTATTGAGAATAAAAAATACGATGCAGACTTCGTTCTGAAATGGACCAACCTGCCTTATCTGGTAGATTTAGATACCAAATATTGCCTCCGTGCAAAAGATGCGGACGGCAATGAGAAGACTGGTCCAGACGGTTTCATGGTATTTGATAAAAAGACAAATTCTATGAAAGAGCTGTCCTATCCATGGGATGACAGCTTGGATGTAGATATTTTCGGTGAGTATGAAATTAATGGAAAAGTATATAAAACTGCAGGACAGATTCTGAAGGAAAGAGTTGCAGAATTTACTCTGGAACATACGGGTGAAATCTGCTGTTTAGAGCCAGAACGAATCAAAAAGGCTCTGGATCTTTATCTGGCAGCAAGACCTTCTGCCATCTGCTTAGGCGTAGCTACCGATCAGACGCCGAACTCCTTCCAGGCGGCTCATGCAGCCGATATGATCGACATGCTGGTAGGCAACATCGAAAAGCCGGGAACTTCTCTTCAGAACTTCCCAACCAGTGCAGTCCTTCACGGTGCAACCAATCCGGTTCCTATGGCTCCGACGAAGCTTCCTCCAGAGCAGCTTCCAAAACGCTTAGGCGGAATAGAGCATAAGGGCTTAGGTATGTGGCATGCAGGACAACCCGCAGCAGTTCTTGATGCAATCCTTACCGGAAAGCCTTATAAGCCAAGAGTTTGGATTGACCGCTCTGGCAACAAGATGGTTGTTTTAGGAGATGGAAATAAATGGGAGAAGGCGATTCATGAACTGGATTTCATTATCCATATGTACATGTATCCAACTTCCTTTTCTGCTTATGCAGACGTGCTTCTGCCAATTACCGAATGGCTGGAGACAAACTTAATCGTTGAAATCTGTAACACGTTAGTTGCTCGTCAGAGAGTAGCTCATGTATGGGAGACCAAAGACGAGACCGTTGTATGGTCAAACATGGCAAAGAAGTGTGCAGAGCTTGGTCACGAAGGCTGTCAGAAAGCCTTCGATGCCGAATATATGGGAAGCGACCTTCCTTACTGGGAAGATGAAACCGAACTGTTTGATACGGTATTAAAACCAATCAACATGAATTGGGAAGAATTCACTAAGGCTGGTTATTATGAGTTCCTGCCAAAAGATGAATGGAAGACCTATGATACCTACCTGCAGACTGGAGCCGATGGCAGACTAAAAGGCTTCAATACTCCTTCAAAGAAACTGGAGCTGTATTGCGATCGTCTGATCACGCTGGCAAGAACCGGCAAACCTTACTTGCCATTCCCAATGCCTCCTGCATCAAAGGATTATGATCCACTTCCATACTACATGGAACCGTTTGAAGGTCCAGTAAATGATGTAGAAACGACGAAGGAATATCCGCTGACGATGACCAACGGCCGTGTTCCGTTCTTCCATCATTCCACCCTTAGAAACATTCCGAGACTCCGTGAAATGTACCCTGTACCGGAAATCTGGATTAATACAGATAAGGCAGCAGAATTAGGAATTGAATCTGGTAAATGGGTATGGGTTGAGTCCAAGAGAGGAAAAGTCAGAGCAAAAGCGGTAGCGACCGAAAATATCGGACCGAACACCGTATGGATGGAGCGCTTCTGGTTCCCAGAGACTCTGAATACGGAAACTCACGGATGGAAAGAAAGCAACGTCAGTGTCCTTGCAAAGAGCGAAGGCCCTTACAACGACATTCTGGGAACTTATACCCTGCGTGCTTTTCAGGTTAAAGTATATAATGCAGACTCTGCTCCGGAAGGCATCTGGACAGAACCTGCTGATTTCAAAAAATGGCTGCCGGGAGGCAAATTCTAATGAAACAGCTTGCAATCGTAATCGACCTGGACAGATGTATCGGATGCCGCGCCGGCTGTCAGGTTGCATGTAAAATGGAAAATGATATTGGACTGGGCAAAAGCCGCAGCGTCCTTCACACCATTACCTATGGAAAATATCCGGACCAGCATATGTACTACATTCCGGTAATGTGCCAGCAGTGTGAAGATCCTGCTTGCGTCAACGTGTGTCCGACCGGTGCATGTTATAAGAGCGATGAAGACGGCGTTGTTTATATTGACAAGGAAGCCTGCATCGGCTGCGAAAGCTGCAGGAAAGCTTGCCCATATGACGCAGAAAACTTTAACAAAGAACTACGCGTGATGGATAAATGTATTATCTGCAGCCACTTAAGAGAAAAAGACGAGAAACCGGCTTGCGTAAGCTTATGCCCGGGCAACGCCATTTACTTTGGGGATGTAAATGATCCGGAAAGCGAAGTATCTAAACTTCTTGCTGCAAATGAAGGACATGTTTACAGCCTGAATAATGATGCGGGAACCAATCCGTCTGGCAGATTTATCTTAAGAAAAGATGAATGGATTGACCCATTCAAGAAATAAAAAGGAATCCGATATGAATAATTTATCAAAAACCGAGGAAAATAGAATTCTCATGTACCGCTTGCTGGGAAAGCTTTATCTAATCGAAGTAGATGAGAAAACTTTGGCAGCATTCAAGGAAATGCAGTTTCCGGAAATTACAGGAAAAAGCTCTGCAGAGTTTGACCTGAAAGAAGGCTATGCTTTAATCAAAAAATATTTTGCAGAGAATACTCTTTCTGATGAAGCAACGATCGAAGAGCTGGCAGCAGATTATGCGAAGACCTTCCTTTCTGCAGGAGACCAGTCGGGTCAGTCCGCTTTCCCGTTTGAGTCCGTTTATAAAAATATGGCACATCAGATTTATGGAGAAAGTACAGCAGAAGAGGAAAAATTATATGCAGCAAAGGGTCTGAAATTAAGAGAAGACATGTTCAAAGTAACGGAAGACCATCTGGGAGCAGAGCTGGAATTCATGGCGAAGCTGATTGCAGAAGCTCCGGAAGAAGAGCAGAAGGCGTATATAAAGAATCATCTTCTGAATTGGGTAAGCTCTTTTACTGCAGATGTAGTGAAATATGCAGCTACAGACTTTTATAAAGGATGGGCGAAGGTAACCAACGGAATGCTTGGATTGGAAAGGGAGAATTATGGGTTATAAAATTTCAACAGAAAAAATGGATGAGATCTTAAAAGGCCTTTCCGGTCAATATAAGGTATATGGGCCGAAATGGGACAGACCTCATAAAAACGTTAGATTCGCAGAACTGAAATCGGTTCGTGAAATCGTTATGGATCGTCAAAGCAACTTTTCTATCAAAGAAGTATTCTATCCGATTTCCCAGGTAATGTTTTATTTCAAAGGGGAGGACGTAGAGCCTTCCGAAGTAGCGGATGACCGGGATCTTTTGATTTTCGCTCGTGCCTGCGATATTAATTCCATCCAGAGATTAGATAAAATATTTTTAGACAATGGTGAGAATAACAACGATTATTTTTACGCACGCATGAGAAAGAAAGTAAAATTTGCACTTATCGAGTGTGGTGGATTTGAGAACTGCTTCTGTGTATCTACAGGAAGCAACGCGACCGATGACTACGCTTTCGCAGTAAAAATTGCTGACGATATTTTCGTAGAAGTGAAAGATGATGCTTTCGCTGGACTATTTTCCGGATGCGAAGCTGTAGATTATCAGCCGGAATTTGTAAAGGAAAATGCGAAAAAGGTTCACGTACCGGAAATTAAAAAAGAAAACCTGAAAACAGTCAGCGAGTTAGAGTATTGGAAGAAGTTTGATGACAAGTGCATCGGTTGTGGCGGATGCAATACCGTGTGTGGAACCTGCAGCTGTTTCGATACGGTGGACGTAGTTTATACAGAAGGAAGCTCCGACGGCGAGCGTAAGAGAGTATGGTCCTCTTGCATGCTGGATTCCTTTACGGAAACAGCCGGTGGCGCAAAATCCAGAGCTACTCATGGAGCAAACATGCGCTTTAAGGTATTCCATAAATTCTATGATTTCAAATCTAGATTCGGAACAGATTGGAATATGTGCGTAGGCTGTGGCAGATGTGAGATGCGCTGCCCACAGGAAATCTCTTTCATTGATACCGTTAATGAATTGGCAGAAGAATGTAAAAATATCTGAAAGATAAATAGGTGATAAAGTGACGGAACAGGAAAAATTTGAGAACATGATCGATAAAATGAAACCGGAACCTCACAGAATTTTAGAGGTTGTTCGGCAGACAGCAGCGGAATCTACCTTCCGTGTTGCTTATGATGGAGAGACTTTTGATGGCCAGTTCTTTATGCTGTCTATTCCGAAGGTTGGCGAAGCTCCGATTTCTGTCAGCGGAAAAGGCGACGGTTTTGTGGAATTTACCATCCGAAAGGTTGGTCGTTTAACCGAGGGCGTTTTCGGACTGCAGCAGGGAAGTACCTTGTTCATGAGAGGTCCATACGGAAATCCATGGCCAGTAAAAGATTTTGAAAATAAGCCGCTGGTAGTTATCTGTGGCGGTACTGGTATGGCACCGGTAAAGACTTTATTGGAGCATTTCTATAACCATCCGGAAATTGCGAATGAAGTATATCTGATTGCTGGTTTCCGTGATGCAGACTGCGCTCTGTTTAACGAAGAACGTGCGAGATTTGCAGAGAAGTTTCATACCATCTACACCCTGGATACTGGAGCTACAGAAGGTTTTGAAGGCGGTTTAGTAACCGAACATATCCGCAAGATTCCGTTCGCGGAATTGGGCGACTATAACGTAGTTATCGTTGGTCCTCCGGTAATGATGCGATTTGCCGGTGAGGAATGCGTGAAGTGCAAAGTTCCGGCAGAGAAAATCTGGGTTTCCTTTGAAAGGAAGATGAGTTGTGCTATAGGTAAATGTGGACACTGCAAGATTAACGAGACTTACGTTTGTCTGGAAGGCCCTGTATTCAACTACACCATAGCTTCGAAAATGTTTGATTAAAATGATTCCTGTCAACCTTTCCAAGGAGACAGGAATTTCTAAAAAAGTAAAAGCAAGAGCATTTGCAGAAGAGGTAACTATGAATTTTGAGAAAGAACGTTATGACAAAATAAAAGAAGATTTTGAGGCTTGGTGGGAAGGAAAATTAGAACGTCCGATTATCCAGGTCACATTAGATCAAGCTTCTGGACAAGGCGGTGATTTCTTTGCATCCAACTATCGTAAGGTAATCTTAGATGCGATGTATGATTTTGACCTGCCAGTGGAAGAAGCGGCAAAGGTAGTAGATGATGCCTATTCCGCATGCATATACTCTGGCGATGCTATTCCAGTGTTCTATATGCGTCCGACCGGAATCTTGGGTGGTTTCTTAGGCCAGGACTTCGGCATTGACCATAACTTAGGTACTGTATGGTTTAAAAAAATGTGCCCGGAACTGTCTGGCATTATTAATGTCCAGTTAGACGAAGAGTCCCCATTACTGAAACGTTCCATTGCTTTAACCAAAGCGGTTCAGGACTATTTTGACGGTCGCATGCCAGTGGGGCTTCCGGACTTTGGCGGCGTAATGGATATCGTTTCTTCTATCCGTGACGCCAATCCTCTGTTGGAAGAACTCTACTTTGAAGAGGACGACGTAAAGAAAGCTTGCTGGAACGTACATGAGCAGTTTAAAAAGGCTTATGATATGTTTATGGCAGCAATCGACATCAACAAAATCCCGGGCTATACCTGCTGGGCAACTATGCTGTCCCAGAAACCTTATTTCGTATTACAGAATGATTTCTCTGCTATGATCAGCACGGACATGTATGATGAATATTACCTGCCGATATTAAGGGAAGAGTGTAAATATATTCCGAGAACGATTTATCATTTAGACGGACCAGGCGCTGTAAGACATCTGGATTCGATTTTGACCGTTCCGGAATTAGACGGCGTTCAGTGGATTCAGGGTGCAGGTGCACCAGGCTTAGATCAGTGGCCGGATATATATAAGAAAATCCAGAAGGCCGGAAAGCTTTGTCAGGTATTCATTAACGGCGCAGCAGAACTGCCATATATCGATTACATTGTAGATCTGTTAGGAACTACAAAAGGTCTCTGTTTCATCTGCACGGGTCAGTCTACCGAGCAGGAAGCTTTCGACGAATATTTGAAGAAATACGGATGCATTTAATAGATTTGTATTTATAAAGACGATAGAAGAATTAACGGCGACAGGATTTCCTGTCGCCACTTTTAATTACTCGCTATATGAAAAAAGCGGAATAGCGGATCGTCACATTTTTTGCAACCAATCAATCATCGTCATGAGACGTTCTCATTTGCACATTTCTTCAATGATTGCCTTCATAACGTCCAGATTGTCATACATGTCTTTCGCCAGGGCTAATTGGCATCTGCCGCGATCTAGGTTGTGCTTTGGATAAGCCACATTAAAGTACACATCGCCTTTAATGTAATCGTCTAAGAAACGGCTAGCCAGCTCGATAGTGATGGAGAAGGCGCCTAAAGCCATGTTCTCAATTTCTTCTTTCGTCAGGCTGTCTTTTACCTGTGAGAAATAGCCTTTGCTGAAGGCCGTAAATTTCTCCTTGTCTAAATAAACTTTCGAAAGGTCCGTTTCGCCTTCGGAAGAGTTGTTAGCGATGGAGCGGACCGCGTCGCCGAAGTCATAGATGGCCATGCCCGGCATAATGGTGTCGTAATCGATAACAACTAAAGGCTGCAAGGTTTCCTTATCAAATAATACGTTGTTGCATTTCGTGTCGTTATGGGTAACACGGACTGGGAGCTGGCGGGCGTTATATTTTATGCTTAAGTCGCTGGCCAATTTGCGGACTTTTGAGATATAAGCCAAATCCTCTGCAATCTCATCTAACCGTTCGCCCTTATAGTTCTCGTTTTCTGTATCTTCAAAAAGAGTGGAAAGACGTTTTTCTGTGTTGTGGAAATCCGGAATTGTCTCATAAAGAAGGTCACCGTCAAAGTCAGAAAGCTGCATAGCAAAATGGCCGAAAGCTTGTCCGACGGATTCTACAACGTCCAGATTGTCACAAGAATTAAAGGTGATGGAATCCACGTAGTTCATGACTCTCCAGAAGTTTCCGTTTTCGTCGTAACAGTAATTGCGGCCATTGGAATCCCGATAAAATAAAAGAGTATTGTCATCCGGGAAATACTCGTTGATATGACGAGTAACTCGGTCAATGTTTTCCATGATTTCTTCTGGATGGTGGAAGGCTACGGTGTTAATCTTCTGGAAGATATAATCTGTTCTTCCCGCATCCGTTTTATAAGACACCTTGTAGGTGGTATTTACATTTCCGTTGGTGATAATCTCGAAATGATCCATTTCGCCCGGCAGGCAGAATATGGTTCCGATAGTTCTTAAAGTTTTGTCCATTTTTCAAAAGTAAACCGGGCACAGAATGTGCCCGGCCATTCCCTATTAAGTAATTTTACAGATACTGACGAAGGAAGCGGTAGCTCTGTTCGATACCCTTCTTAACGTCTTCTACACAGTTTTCAAATGCCTTGTCTTCAACTTCGATAACTGCGGAGCCTTCGTAATGAATGTCATTCAGTGCAGAAATAAGTCCTGCGAAGTTTACGCCGCCCATGCCAGGAAGCTTTGGTGAATGCCAAAGAGTTGGATAAGCGAATACACCATATTCATATAATTTTTCCGGATAGATCTTGATGTCTTTGAAATGTACATGGAAGATCTTGTCCGCGAAATCATAGACAGGTTTTACTTCGTCGCCGTGAAGCAGATATGGATGAGATGGGTCATAGGAAAGTCCTAAGTTGTCACTAGGAATACGTTCGAACATCTGTCTCCAGATATAAGGAGCGCATGCTAAGTTGTTGCCGCCTGGCCATTCATCTTTTGTATA
>JAKSRL010000027.1 GCA_024403635.1 Lachnospiraceae bacterium
AAGGGTCCAAAAGAAGGGCACCCGTTACCATAACAAAGCAAGGAACCGCCCAATAAAGATTATTTACGACAATCCAGCTGATATTCCGTGGAAGTTCTGCTGCGTCTCCTCCGTAAATCGTTACAGCACCGTAAATCATATGAAGAAATACGATGCCGATACAAGCTAAGGATCGGATATAGGAATACCTGTTATTGTTACCCTTTTCCATTACCAAAACAATCCTCCATCCAGACAACCATCTTTCGAACCCTGAACCGGTAATGCTGCCAAATCAGGTTCTACATATACTGGTGGCTGATCATAATCTGCATATGGATTCTGATAATAACCCGTATAAGGATCCAGGATTTCTCCATATGTTCCGCCAGCATATAGCATATCTTGCTTGGATAACACAGATTCGATTTCCTGCGTGCTAATCATTTTATGATTATTCAGATTTTCATAAATCAAGTATCCTGTATTCCGTTCATAAATCGCAAGCATTTTTACCGTTTTTCCCAGAGGGAAATCATGGAGTAGATATTTCACTCCATTTTCCAATTGGATTTCCATAGTATATTCCACAGGTTCCTCGTTTTTTTTCAGTTCCGCCGAAAGATTTTCCGTCGATACGACCGGGCAGAAAAAGTTTCGGTCTTCCCAATTTTCAAAAGGTTTTTTTTCGGAAACTAACACCACTTCTCCTTCGTTTACGGAATTTCGTACAATCATAGACTCAATGGCAAATCCGGTAGCGTTCGTCATAGTAAAGGACACTCCGGCGCCGGAGAAATCCATAGAAGAGGAAGCGGAGCCATCAAAAGAAGAACCCACAAAAAAAGCAGAACCAACAGAAGAGCCAGAAGGAGAAAATCCCGGTATCGTCTGTGGTGCTGTTTTTGTTGTTCCTCCGCATGCACATATAAAAATTGTGATGGCAATAATGGATAAACCTAAAAGAAATTTTCTTTTCATAAATACCTTATTCAGAATAAAAATGTTCAATAAACACAGTTGTTTTATTATAGCACATTTCTATTCATTATTCTGCATTTATGGCATTTTTTAACCAATTTTCATCAAATTTTATTGGTTCTGATTGAGAATCCAAGGCCAATACCGCCAGAATCGGCAAAGGCATAGAAATCAGATTTAGAAGATACGGTTCCATAAGGGCGAAAGCACATATAATCAGCAAAATACATACCATCCAATAGTCGCCTCTTTTAGCGCCTCGGTAGATACCTACCATGTATAAAAAGACAATCGCTGCTAACAGAAGAACTCCGAACTGAAGCAAAATCTGCATATAAGAGCAGTCCACATAATTATAGGTTCCTTCTGGAGCTCCGGAGCCATAACCAATCCAGGAGATATCCTGTCCGAAGAGTTTGATTCCATAGGTGTCGAGAGCTTCTCTTCCATACCATATTCTGCAGGAAAGAAACCGGTCAATGGTTCCCCAAAATTTACTGTTTACATCATACAAGAAATAAACGATTACAGTTCCTGCGGCAATCAACCCAGGAGCAATAATAGTTAACCATTTCAAATGCTTCGTAAATCTCCAGTGATTCCTAAACAGATTCTCAATAAAGAAAAACAGAACAACCGCTGTTCCTAAATAAAACGGCACACGAGAATCTGTTGCCCAGAAATAGAAAACGTTTACAGCTTCTAAAATGGCAAACTCCCAAATTCTTAAGTTCTGTTTTCTCAAATACACGTACTGGAGAATAAATCCCAGATAAATAGACGGAGCCGTGCTGGCATAAACCAATCCTAAGCTCTGTCTTGGAGCAGTTCCGTCGAATCTCCAGAATAAAGTATTTTCTACTAATCCGGTCTGACTGCAAATCAGCATAATCAAAAGAAATACCGCTGTAAGAAGTGCAGAAATCGTGATAACCCGCTTACTGTTCTGTTGATAAGCTGCTCCAAGAATTAAAAAGACTGGTATAAAATTATAGTCTTTGGAAAAATAGGTGCTCAAAAGAACGATAACCCCTACGATTCCATAAGCCAGAATAACCTTCCAGGAATATTTTCTACAGATGAAATTAAGAAGTATGATTCCTGCAGAAACAATAACGATAATATATTCCAGAACCCACCAAATCGTTTCGCAAGTTCCGGTTTCATCAAAAATAAACCATTCCGTCAGCCAGAAAAACCCGGTAAGGAGAAAAATACTCCATACCACGCTAAATAATTTATTCTGTATTTTATTCTTTTCCAGCCACTGAATCATATAATAATACTACCTTATACTTGTTACGTTAACGTGTTCAATCTACAAGTTCGAATACTGCTCCACTTTTGGAATAGCAAATATCTGTTTTTAATGTCAGCGTCGTCGGTGATGTTTTTTCAAAGATAATAGAATAAACATCGTCGCCTGCATAACCAACATAATCAATGCTATATACGGTACATTCCACAGTCTTATCCGATTCCGTATAAACTCCGTACATATGTCCCATTCCAGAATACAGGTTTTCCTTAAAGGAGAAATATCCTGCGGAATCCAGGGAAATTAACGGCTTGTAATCATTTATCAGTTCATCGTCTTTTAATACCCAGGTCTGACTTTCAACGCCTACAATTTCGTTTCCATTGTTATCGATGGAAGAATTTGGAACGGTTCCACTGCTGCTAACCCGTCCATTGCTCAAGTCGCCCGCTTCTGGCACGAAAGTATACTCTACCGAACGGAAGTTATCATAGATGTTCTCTCCATAAATAAACCCTTTTCCGATAGCAGACGTATCGATATGTAATACGCTGTACTCTATAGGTTGGTCATACTGCAGCAAGAGAACACAGTACATTTTCTGTTCCGCGTTAAAAGTAACGCTTCCGATTTCCGCAATCAGATTATCCGTTGCTCCTTTCTTCGTATCTCTGTTTGACATATTGACCAGATATCTTCCGTTTTGGGAGGAGAATTCCAATCCAAAATCGTGATATTGCGCCGGGCATTTCCACATTCCTTTGTCACACATCATGAGATCCATAAAATCCGCAATGGATACATTTTTTTCTGTTCCATCTGGCTGATAGGAAGATTTGGGTTCTGTTGTTTGCTTTCCGGTTGTCTGTGATTCGATGTTTCCTGAACCAGTTTCGCCAGATGAGACAGGTTGCTCTGGCTTGGAGCCGCCACATCCTGTGAAAACTACTAACATCGCAAGGACTAAAACTGCAACTAAGGTCTTTTTCATAGTAACCTGCCTTTCTTTTTTTATTTTTCACTAAAACGCTCTACTATGAGCTACTGCGTGGATATCAATCTCTAAAAGCACTCCACTATGCTTAATATGGATTTCTTCCTCGGTAAGATCAATCACCGGGTCGTCTCCTAAGCCTTGGAAAATAGCACGTTTCTTGATGCTATCTAAGGCAAACTGTCGACCAAAAGCAAGAGCTTCTTCTCGCATTTCAATCAGATGTTTCTCTCCCTCGGTTACGACGGTATAACCGATACAAGTTCCATAACGATACTTAGCAATTACACGGACATCGAAACGAGATACACGGTTTGCCGCTGCTGCTCCTAGAGCGTTTGCTACCTGTGCATATTCCGGTATAACCGCTCTGGTTCCTAAATATTTTGCTACTCTTGGGAGAAAAACATGAATCGGAGCCCCGATACCAATTAACGGATACGGAGTAGTGATTCCCGTATGACCAATGCGGTCCTCGTCATCTCTTACGGCCTGGTCATAGAAGCAATTTAAGAATACATCGGCTTCATCCATAGACAGAAATTCTCTCTGCTCCGGATACTGATGCTGGAGAATGAAACGGCCAATATTCATGTACATTCTCTTAACTACAAACTCATATACCATATCTGGCAATTGCTCTGGCTGTACACCTACGCATAAAGCTACAAACTTCGCCATCACTTTTGCAGCTTCGCCATCATATTTATCAAAATCACCCTTCAGAATCATCATATCTGTCGGAGTAAGTCCACTCTTAATGATAATCCCTTCCTGCTCCAGACGTTCCGTATTCAAGTGATACAGATCCCATCCGCCGGCTTCCAACAGATCCTGAGTAATTAACGGTTTTTCTTTTAAGATTTCGCAGATTTTCTGTTCCTGTTCGGTGTAGCCTTTTCTTCCGGAAATATCTTTCTGAAGAACGTAGAATTCATGAATCCAACGAGTATGTTTATCTCTTCTCTTTGCAAATTCCTGAACTCTCGGAAGCACATTATCATACTGATAAGCCAATACCGAAATTGGAATAACACGGATAGAATCCAAATATAATTTGCCGTCTTTAAAGCGTACTGCAGTATCACCACCTAAAGACATTGCCTGGGCATCCAGACCTTTAATAGAGGTCCGGTACTGACCAATAAAAATACCACCTTTCGCCATAACCGGATTGTTCTTCTGAACCAAAGCCAGGTCGGTTGTCGTTCCACCCATATCTACTAAAATCGCGCTGTCTTCTTGCGCCAAAACACAGCCACCGATAACGCTGGCAACCGGGCCACAAAGAAGAGTTTCTACCGGACAGGTACGAGCCATTTCCTCGGACATCAAAGTACCGTCACTGCGAACGATGGTCAAAGGTACATCCAGTCCACGCTCTTCCATAACATGGTGAACTGCTTCCATAAATTCTGCGATCAAAGGAATCAGGCGGGCATTCAATAAAGTGCTGGCACATACTTTTAAGAAATCCGTTTCCTGGGAAATATCGTAGGAAATGGTAACTGGCATGGTAACGCCTTCTTTTAATACCCGTAACGCCGTCAGCTCGAATCTTCCTCCGTTCGCATCCGGATAGGTCTGTACAACACCGATCGAGTCGCAATCAGAGAATAACTCCGGAATCCGCTCTTTCAGTTCGTCCCAATCCGGGTCAAAATGGTCTTCATATAAATTCTCTGCTTTTGCGTCAATGGCAATCAGCTGAGACATATCGTTAATTCCATATTTGGAAAGTACCTGCGTCAGCTGTTCCATCATTTCCGGAGTAGTTCCAATGATTAAAAGCTTTGCACGGTATCCTTTATTTTCTACACAGGCATTCGTTGCTAATGTCGTAGAAAGAGATAAACTTTCTACCTGGTCCATCAGTTCTTTTGGCAATGTATCTAATGCATTTGCAATACCGATTTCCAAGTTGGTCTTAGTGGTAATAGCCTTACCTGCTCCTAAAACCTCCTTTGTATCTAAATCAAAAATGACAGCATCTGTACATGTGCCGCCTGTATCAATTCCAATTCCTAACATCTTTTTCCTCCTGAAATTTGCCAAGCAAATCTACTAAGAAAACTATACCCAAAAATTGACTATTACGCAATAAAATAGTAGATTGTAGGCATAAAATAACAAATACTGACAGGAGGGAAGATATGAAAAAAACAAAAATTACGTTACATCCATCTTATGTGATTGGCGATATTTCTCCACGTCTCTTTGGCGGATTTTTAGAGCCAATTGGTTCTATGGTGAATGGTACGATGTACAATCCAAAGCATCCTACTGCAGATGAACAGGGATTCCGTCAGGACGTTATCGATGGTCTGAAAAAAGCAGATGTTCCATGCGTTCGTCTTCCAGGAGGAAACTTCATTTCTGGTTGGAGATGGAAAGATTCCATCGGACCAAAATCAGAAAGAAAACAGAATTTGGATTTAGCATGGAAACAGTTTATTCCAAACGATGTTGGCCATGATGAATATCTGCAATGGGCAGAAAAAATCGGTGCAGAACCTTTATACACCATCAATCTGGGAACCGGCAGCCTCAATGATGCCATCGATATTGTTGAATATACCAACTTCCCTGGTGAAACCTATTGGTCCGACCTTCGTAAGAAAAACGGCCATAAAGACCCTTACGGCGTAAAGGTTTGGTATTTAGGAAACGAAATGGATGGACCATGGCAGATTGCTTCCTGGGAAAAAGATCCAAAAGGATATGGAGTGCTGGCACATGAAACTTCGAAAGCTATGAAATTTACAGACCCATCCATTGAAACCGTTGCTTGCGTTTCTTCCTCTCCTTTCCTTCCGCATTATCCGGATTGGGACAGAGTTGTTTTAGAGCAGTGCTATGAATCCGTTGATTACATTTCTCTCCACCATTATCATTCCGCACTCGTTGGTGATGTTGGTGGATTAATGGCCGGCGTAAATGCTTTTGAAGACTATATCAACACAGAAATTGCTTTAAGTGATTACCTGAAGACCAAGCTCCGCTTAAAGAAAACCATGATGCTTTCCTTAGACGAATACGCAAGTTCTTGGCGGAACAGCCTTGGTGCAAAATACGGTCTGGGCGGAAGACTATCACCAGATGATTTCTATAAATTTGACCCAACAACAAACTTTATCCATCACGATCCAGATAACATGACCATGAATGGACCGATGTCCTACACAACAGAAGTTATGTCCGCAGTTGCGAATGCTTCGATTTCTTTAACACTTCTCCGTCACGCAGATAGAGTAAAGATTGGCTGCGCTACCGGCGGTCTTTCCATGTATTGTGCAAGTAACCATGACAACGTTTGGACAGGTGCTTCTCATTACACCATGACTGCTCTCCATAATCTGGCAAAGGGCAAATCCATCCTTCCTGTAGTTGAGACAGAAAAATATGATGTGGATACCTACGCTATCGATAACATGAACCAGTACGCAGGATTTGAAGACGTTCCTTACGTTACGGCGGGTGCTGCTTTTGATGAAGAGAATGGTGCTCTCAACGTATTCGTTTGCAACAGTGACTGGGAAGATGCGCATGAATTCACTCTGGACGTTCGCGGATTCGGTGATTACAAGTTGGTAGAATATACCGCTATGGCTGACGTGAACGGTGACAAGCGGAATTCCTTTGAGAATCCAACCTTAAACAGCCCAGTGGACGTAACCAAAGATGCAAAATTTGAGAACGGCATTCTTACCACAACTTTAAAGAAGATTTCCTGGAACGTGTTTAGATTCCAGAAATAAGAAACATTGAAATCCAATAAGAAAAGAGCACGAACTTCTCTGCTTCGTGCTCTTTATATTTGCTTTTCTATAGGGATGCTTTCATCGTAAGGCAATGCTGCTGCCAGTTTCCGATTTAATAACTTCTAAGTGGGTTGAAATATTGGCTTCCAGCAATTGTACATGACTGATAATGCCAATCATGCCGTCTCCTTTTCGCACGCTATCCAAAACATCCATCGCATCATTGATGGAGTTGTCATCTAAGGTGCCAAAGCCTTCATCAATGAAAAGGGCTTCTATCTGCACGCCAGACTTCTGGGCAATGGTAGACATACCGATGGACAAAGCTAAGGATACCAAAAACTTTTCGCCACCAGAAAGCATACCTACGCTTCTTCCTTCTTTCTCCGGACTACGGCTGTCATGCACTTTAAGTTCTAATCCACGTTTATTTCCAATACCTTTGTCATCCGAACGATAGAGATAATATCTTCCACCATGAACCTTTTCCAGCATTCGGTTGGCTTCCCCAATAACTTGATTAAACATAATGGCCAACACGTATCTCTGAAGGCCAATGCCAGAATCTCCACGGAGTTTTTTTGCAAAAGCAAGATCATTTCCTGCTTCCGTAATATTGTCCGCATAATCTTTTGCTTTTACGGAAAGAACTCTGTATTTTCCCGTAAGTCGTTTGATTTCCTGTTCGTAGTTTGCATTATTTTCTGCAAAAGAAACCTTTTCTGCGTCGATTTCTTCTTTCCGTTCCTCAAACAACGAACTATCCGGTTCCGTTTTTCCTTCCAGTTTTTTCTGTAATTTCTCCAGATTTTTTTCTGCTACTTCACAGGAGGTCTTATAGCTTACCAGTTCTTCATGAAGTTGCTTCCGCTCAGAATCTTCTTTCATCAGAAGTTTTACGTTTTTATAGTCCTCATAGTCTTTTTCTTTTAAAGCTTTTTTCAAAATGCCATCTGCTTTTTCATAATCCGAATCGGCTCTTTCTTTTTCTTTCTTTGCAGAATCAATTTTTCCCTTTAATTCATTCAGAGTCATTACTGCCTTTGAATAAGAAGTTTCCCGGGTTTCTGTTTCTTCCTTGTAGTTTTTGATTGCCGTCTGAATATCCGTTATTTTTTTCGTCAAAGCTTTCGAATCTGTGATTCCTTCAATTAAATTCTTCTCTGCAGCTTCCAGTTTCGCATCGGCTGCCCTTTTCAATCCATCTTTTTCATTATAATCTTTCTGCTTTTGATTTTTTTCCTGTTCCGCCTGTTCGCGTGCTATCTCTGCCTCATTCCAAAGATTTTTTTTCAGTTCACAGGAAGTTTCTTTTTCATCCACATCCTCTTTGCTGACACTGTCCGGATGTTTCTTGGCTGGTTCCGGATGGTTGAAGCTACCACATACCGGACATTTTTTCCCTTCCTCTAAGGTTCCGGCAATTTCCCCATAGATTCCGGCAAAATATCTGTCCCGATACGCCTTTGCAAGAGTATCTGCTTCATCATAGTCCTTCTTCGCCGTTTTTGCAGTTTCTGTCGCATCTTTTAACGAATTAGATGCTTGCTTTAATTTTTCCTGCGCAGTCTTTAATTCCTTAGCAACTGTTTTCGCTGCTGTTTTCAAGCTAGCAGCCTCTTGGTAAGCCGCTTTCTTGCTTTCATAGTTTCCTAAAGTCTTGGTCAGTTCCGGAATTGGAGAATTTTTTTCATGTTCTTCCTTCGCAATGCGAGTAGACTCTACAAGTTCTTCCGCTTCCTTCAACCCCTTTTGCGTATTTAATAATTCTTGGTTCCTTAAAGTTTGTTCTGTACAAGCATCTTCAAAATGGCGGATTGGTTCCCGTAAAGCTTCCGCTTTTTCCGCCTGCTCATATTCTCTTTGCTTTTCGTCATAAAAATCTTTTTTTTCTTTTAGACCACACAAGATCTTTTCTGCCTCATGAAGCGGCTTAAAGCCTTCCGATAGTTCCCTATCCTCATCCAGCTTTTTCTGTTTTCCTTCTCCATCAAATTCCTGATGAATGCGTTGTAGTTCCTTTTTCTCTTCTTCTAATAACTGTATTTTTTCTTCCAACTGTTCCAAACAGAGAACGTCTTCCTCCGCTAAAGAATTGTCGATTTCCTTCTTTTCTTCGTCTAAAGTGTTCTTTCTTGCAAGAGCATCATCAAAAAACTTTCTTGTATATTTGGTCCACTGTTCTGAGCCAAAAATCTTCTGAAGAATTTCCTCCTTTTCGTTGGAGGAAGCCGTCAGAAAACGTTCGAACTGTCCCTGTGGTAATAATACAACCTGACGGAACTGTTCCTTGGTCAGACCCACCAGTTCCTCTGCCTTTTTGTTAAGATCCGCCTTCTTGGGATTATCAAAAAACGGGATGATGTTTCCGTCTTTCGCTATTTCCCCTGCTTCGTATTTTTCGCTTAAGTTTTTTGTTTTCTGAATCAGTCTTCTTGTAAAAACATATTTTCGTTCCCGTACAGAAAAAGTGAAGGATACGACGGTGTCAAGATTTCTTTCTGCTTGAGTACACCGCCATTCTTTTAAATCATTCCGTCCAATTTTTAATGTATCGTTTTCTCCGCTGCCACCCCCGTATAGGGCAAACGTCATGGCATCAAAAATCGTGGTTTTTCCGCTGCCTGTATTTCCTTTGATGAGAAACATACCTTTCTCTGACAGCTTCTCAAAATCCACTACCTGCTTTTCTACAAATGGGCCAAAGGCCTGTAATTCTAATCTTAATGGTTTCATAATTCTGCCTCCTCGGTTGCTTTCACCGCTTGGGCGAACAATTCAATCAGATGATCCGATGCCTCTTCTCCTGCCTCTTCTCTGCAAAAATATTTAAATACTTCGATTGGGTCTTCTTCCAGTTTTTCCAATTCCTCTATCGAGAGGGTTACCGTAGCATTTTCCCCTTCAAAAGTTTTGCCGGAAGCCTCTAAAAGATTCGGATATACACGACGCAGTTCGGATAAAGCCTCCAAACCGACATAATTATCCGTTACCTGAAGCCTTACATAACCTTCTCGGATATCGTCCTCGCAAGTTGGGTGAAGCAAACAATCCAACTCGCCAGTAAACGTCGTTCTCTTATGAAGTAACGCCAGAGGAACAACGGTCCTGCTCATATCCGCAGTATCAATTACGGTTATGCTCTTTTCCTGGTTTTCTTCTTTTCCAAAGGAATAAGGCATCGGCGTTCCGGAATAACGAATGGTCTTTGATACATCCTGTGGCTTATGAATATGACCTAAAGCCACGTAATCAAATCCATCAAATACCTCTGCACTTACCTGTGCTGCAAACCCAATTTCTGCTGCTCGGTCGCTCGTAGAAGTTTCCGAATCCGTAATAAAAGCATGCGAAAGGATAATATGCTTCTTATTGTTATCAAAGGTAGTTCGAATAGAATCTAGTACAACTCTATAAGCATCTTCCAACGACTGGATATTTTCTTTCTGATCTGGAAATACACTTTTTACACGTTCTTCCGTAATCCAAGGCAAAAGATAAACATCTGTATCTTCAAAGGAAACCTTTTCTACTTTTTCACTTTTTTTTCTTACAATATAAAGGCCTGCATCAGAAAGCAAATCACTACAGCTAGAAAGACGCTCTGCGCTGTCATGATTTCCGGCAATAATCAAAACTTTAGCCCCTAAGTCTCTACAGAGGCGGGTCATGGCATAATCATAAAGTTTAATAGCATCCGCAGAAGAAACGGAACGGTCGTAAACATCCCCTGCAATCAGTACCGCATCCACCTTTTCTTCTTCTACAATCCTGCATATTTCATTAGTAAAAAATTTCTGGTCTTCCTTCAGGCTACGGTCGCCGTCTGCAGCGCCTAAATGCCAGTCTGATGTGTGTAATAATTTCATAAAACTCCTTTGTTACATTCTTACCGTTTCAAAATTTACATCCGCTTTATCGTACATCAGGAAATTTACCTTCCGATTCATGCAGTCAAAAATATACTGGTAGGTTTTCACATATTCCTCACCGACCTCTTGTTGTGAGCTTATATTACACAATTGCAAGTACCAAAGTCTGTACTTGACTCCAAAAACTTCCGAACGTAGGGAAGAAAGTTTCACTCCTGCCTTTTCATAGAAACGGTCTCTGCGGGTGCGTTCTGCAAGTTCCGCTTTCGTTTTTGCAAAATCTGCATCCTCTGTTTCTATAAGGATGGCATTCCATTCTCCTTCCATAGTTGCCAGTTCCTTTAGGAAGGTGCTGCCTTTTCCCTTTCCTCTGGAGCTTTCCGTCATGGCGAGATAATCTAACAATACGTCTTTGTTCCCCGGGGCGATACAGAATAAGGCATACCCATAAAATTCGCTCGCTTCATAATATCCATATCCAAAATAGCAGCCATCTTTCCACATTTTTTCGATGGAAATCCAAGGTCTTCTTTCCCCTAGCGGAAAGTCTTTCCTCATGTACTTTTTATAAATTTCTCTGGTCTCACCTAGTGTCAGTTTTTTTATCATTTTCTCTCCTAAAATCCTTTCGGATTGTCCTCAAAATTTCTCTTTTTCGAATAAAGGAATTATACCATACAAGTAGCCCCGTAGCCTTGCAAATATTAATTTTCCTATTTATAATTTACCTTAACCAGAGTCATTCAAAATGAGGTAAACAAATGAAAATTGTATTAGAACATCTTACAAAAATCTATCCGAATCGGAACCGGAAAATCAAAGATGAGAAAATCGCTGTAAACGATTTCACTTTTGAAATTCCGGATGGAAAATTAATCGGTCTTTTAGGACCTTCCGGTTGCGGAAAAAGTACAACCTTAAACTTAATCTGTGGTTTGGAAGAAGCTACAAGTGGAAAAATCTTTTTCGGTGAAGACGATGTAACCAAAGCTCCACCAGAAAACAGAGGCGTTGGCATGGTCTTCCAAAACTATGCTCTTTATCCACATATGACCGTGGAGCAAAACATCATGTTCCCTTTAGGAAACTTAAAGGGTGAGGCAAAACTGTCCAAGGAACAGATGAAAGCAAAAGCTTTAGAGGTTGCGAAACTCGTTCAGATTGATGAGTACATGGACCGGAAACCTGCAGAGCTTTCCGGTGGCCAGCAACAGCGTGTAGCCATCGCCAGAGCCTTAGTTAAGCTGCCAAGAGTACTTCTTTTGGATGAGCCTTTATCCAATCTGGATGCCAGATTAAGACTGCAGACCAGGGAAGAAATCCGGAGAATCCAAAGAGAAACCCAGATTACAACCATTTTCGTAACTCATGACCAGGAAGAAGCCATGAGTATTTCCGATATGATCGTTGTTATGGAAACCGGCATTGTACAACAGATTGGAAAACCACAGGATGTTTATGACGACCCAAAAAACCTGTTTGTTGCCAAGTTCTTAGGTACGCCTCCAATCAATGTATTTGACGCAGAGGTAAAAGACGAAAAACTTTATATTGGTGAAAGCGCTGTTCTTGATGTGAAAGGCGTTGCTGACCAACCAGTATTCGCCGGTATCCGACCAGAAGGCTTCATACTTGCAGACGACGGCGTTTTTGAGTGCAAGCTCAGCTCGGTAGAAGTTATGGGCCGTGACACCAGCGTTGTTTCCAAACATAATGCACTGTTAGGAACCGAGATTCGCTCCATTATTCCTGCAGAGAATAAGGTGGATACCTCTTCACCGCTTGTAAGATTTAATTTAAAACCTGCAAAGGTTCATATATTCAACAAAGAAACTACGGAACGTATTTATTTCAAATAATCGAGGAGATCCTATGAAAAAAAGTAATATCAAAGCATGGTTATACCTTTTGCCGGCCCTGGTTTTCCTTGGGGTCTTCATGATATATCCGTTGTTTGACGTCGTTGTATACTCTTTTGAGGAAGGCTATAACTCTGCTTCCCAGTCCTTCTTTGGAACCGGTTTATACAACTTCTCTTATGTTCTTCATGACCCATACTTCCTTCAGGCCGTAAAGAACACTTTTATTCTGGTTATCATCACAGTTCCTGTATCCACAGGTTTGTCCTTGTTAATCTCTTTGGCCTTAAGTTCTATCCGAAAACTGAAAGATCTGTTCCAGACCCTTTATTTCCTGCCTTACGTAACCAATACTCTGGCAGTTGGTCTGGTATTCATGATTCTGTTCAAGAAAACCGCCTACTCGGACGGTCTCATAAACCTGCTGATAAATATTTTTGGTGGACAGTCGGTAGACTTTATTGAAGGTCCATACTGGGCGAAAATGTTGGTTCTTTGCATCTACACCATCTGGATTGTAATGCCGTTTAAGATTCTGATTCTGACTAGTTCGTTAGCTTCTGTAAATCAGGACTATTACAAAGTTGCACGAGTTGATGCAACTCCAAAATGGCGAGTCTTCTCAAAGATTACGCTTCCAATGATTTCCCCTATGCTGTTCTATCTGATCATCACTGGTTTCATCGGAGCATTCAAAGCCTACTCCGATGCCGTCGCCTTGTTCGGCGTCAACCTAAATGCCCAGGGAATGAATACCATCGTAGGATATGTTCTGGACATGCTCTACGGAAACTCCGGCGGCTATCCGTCTTATGCGTCCGCCGCCGCCCTAATCTTGTTTGCCATCGTTCTTACGGTTACCGTCATTAACCTGCTGGTAAGCAAGAAGAAAGTTTATTATTAGAGGTTATTATGGGAAACAATATAGATTACAAGCAAAAAGAAATCGCAGCCAAAAGGCGAAACCGTATCTTCAAAACTGTTGTTTACGTCTTTTTATGTATCTGGGGACTGATTGTACTGTTTCCATTCTATTGGATGATTCTTACATCCATTAAGGGATACGGTGCTTACAACTCCGAGTACATTCCTCAGCTGTTTACAACTTCGCCGACGCTCCAAAACTATTTTGAAGCTTTTAACGCCGTACCTTTAGGCAAATATTTTTCAAACACTCTCATCTTTACGCTGATCACCACAGCTTTGATGTTAATTGTTATTATTCTTTCCGCTTTCGCATTCTCCAGACTGGAGTTCCGTGGAAAGAACCTGGTATTTACACTGTTCCTGGCTCTGATGATGATTCCGAACGAGCTAGTTATTATTACCAACTTCCAGACCATCACCAACATGGGACTACGCAATACGTTTTTAGGCCTCATCCTTCCGTCGGTAACGTCGGTCTTCTATATTTATCTGCTAAAGGAAAACTTTGAGCAGATTCCGGATGAGCTTTACAAAGTTGCAAAAGTTGATGGCACTTCCGATTTAAAATACCTGTTAAAGGTTATGGTTCCAATCTGCCGTCCAACTATCGTTACCGTAGTAATCCTAAAAGTAATTGAATGCTGGAACTCCTACGTATGGCCACGTCTGATTACGGACAATCAAGCCTACTTCTTGGTTTCCAACGGCATTCAGGAAATCCGTGAAAACGGTTTCGGCCGTGAAAACATACCAGCCATGATGGCAGCAGTTGTTGTTATTTCCATTCCACTGATCATTTTGTTTCTGATCTTCCGTAAGAAGATTATGGCCGGCGTATCAAGAGGAGGCACAAAAGGATGAAATACTTCAAAAAAGTTGTGCTTCTAATTCTTCCGGTCCTGATGGTTTTGGGATTATTCACTGGCTGTCACGGTGCGAAGAAAAGCTCTTCCTTCATTGTTCCGGAAGAGTTTGACACATCGAAGCACTATAACATTACTTTCTGGGCAAAGAATGATACGAACAAATTCCAAACGGATATTTATCAGAAGGCCATTGAGGAGTTCGAGGCTCTTTATCCGAATATTACAATCAACATGCGTCTGTACACAGACTATGCAAAAATCTATAACGATGTAATTACAAACATTGCTACAGATACGACGCCAAACGTATGCATTACCTATCCAGACCATATCGCTACCTACAAAACCGGACAAAATGTTGTGGTTCCTTTAGATGAACTTTTCACAGATGAAAAGTACGGCCTAGGGGGCAGTGAACTGAAATTTGATGGACCTGCCTTAGAAGAAATCGTTCCAGAATTCTTGAAGGAATGCAAGCTGGGAGATTCTTACTACGCTCTGCCATACATGCGTTCAACAGAAGCCTGCTATATCAACAAAGATATGGTAGAAGCTTTAGGCTACAAAGTACCAGATGTTCTCACTTGGGATTATATCTGGGAAGTTTCCGAAGCCGCTACCAAGAAAGATGAAAATGGCAACTATGTAATTAACGGACAGAAGGTTCTGATTCCATTTATTTACAAGTCTACGGACAATATGATGATTTCCATGCTGAAGCAGTTAGATGCCGGCTATTCCGATGAGCAGGGTAATATTTACATCTTTAACGATGACACAAAAAAAATTCTAACTACCATTGCGGAGCATACAGCTTCTGGTGCTTTCTCTACATTTAAGATTTCCGGTTACCCGGCAAACTTCCTAAATGCTGGCCAATGCATTTTCGCCATTGACTCTACCGCAGGAGCTACCTGGATGGGAAGCGATGCACCAAACTCCGATATCAGCCCGGATAAATTCATCCGTTTTGACACCGAAGTCCGCACCATTCCTCAGTTTGACACGAAAAACCAGAAAATGATTTCCCAGGGCCCATCTCTTTGCGTTTTTAATAAAGAAGACCCTCAGGAGGTAGTTGCGTCCTGGCTGTTTGCTCAATACATGCTGACCAACGATGTGCAGATTGCTTATTCCGAAACAGAAGGATACATTCCGGTAACTACGAAAGCACAAAATGCGCCAGAATATGTGCAGTATCTGGCGGATTGCGGAAAAGATACGAGCATCCATTATGAAGTGAAAATTAAGGCTGCGAAGCTTTTGATCGACCATACTTCCGATACTTTCGTAACTCCAGTTTTCAACGGCTCCACTTCCTTACGCGATGCTGCCGGCCAAATGATTGAAAACGTCACGAAATCCGTAAGACGTAAGGAAAAAGTAGATGATAAATACATCAATAAAATGTATGACGAGGTTACCTCTCTTTACCGTCTGGATCAGTTGAATGCCTCTGGTGGCAGTGCCAAAGCAGACCTTGGTCCTTTACCGGGAACTTCCATTGCTCTTCTGGTAATTTTAGGAGTGGTATGGCTGATGATTATCACTTATCTGATTTACGTTCAAACCAAGAAGAATGCAAACAAATAATAGTTGCAAATACGAAAAATGGTGTATAATATCACGTGTTGCGATATTAGTAATAAAACCCAAACGGGAAAACGAATAGGAGAAACAAAATGAAAAAAACACTTTTAGCAGTAATCCTTGCAGTTGCATGCGTAGTTTGCTTAGCAGCATGCGGCGGCAGCAAGCCAGCTCCTGCTCCTGCTCCTGAAACACAGTCTCAGGCTCCAGAAGTAGTTGTAGTTCCAGTTATGACACATGAAGAATATGTTGCAGCCCCATTAGATTCACCAGTTTGCGTTGAAACATTCATTCAGGCAAAACAGAGTTGGTGGGAGAATAAGGCAACCTTCTACACACAGGCAGAAGACGGTGCTTACTTCATCTACAACATGCCATGTTCCGAAGAAGATTTTAACAATGTTCTGACAATTGGTACAAAGATCAAAGTTACTGGTTTCAAATCTGAATGGTCAGGCGAAGTTGAAATCACCGACGCTACATACGAAGTTATCGAGGGAGAGACATATATTGCAAATCCAATTGACGTAACTGATCTTCTTGGAACAGATGAACTTATTGCTCATCAAAACGAATTCGTATCCTTCAAAGGCCTTAAGATTGCAGCAAGCAAAGATGCTAACGGCAACGACGCTGCTTACCTTTACAACTGGGATGGTTCTGGTTCAAAGGGCGATGACCTTTACTTCAACGTAGAAGATGCTAAGGGTAACGTATATCAGTTTACAGTAGAATCTTACCTTTGCAGTGCTGACACAGAAGTTTACCAAGCTGTTGAAGCTCTTCAGATTGGTCAGACAGTAGATCTTGAGGGATTCTTATACTGGTATGAAGGTGTTAACCCACACATCACAAAAGTGGTTGTTAAATAATTAATTTGCAATTTTTGTTCTGAATTTTAGGACACGCGAAAGGATCGGGTCGAAAGCCCCGGTCCTTTGTTTTAGCCAAGAAATGTGCCTTTGTTTAAAAAATATCCAAATTTCAATCAATTTTCTTAACACATGAGTAATTCAAATCTAAGTAATATTCACTAAAGCATTCTAAGCAATAGGTAGAATTTAT
>JAKSRL010000028.1 GCA_024403635.1 Lachnospiraceae bacterium
GCCGCTTCCTGATATTTCTTTCCGTGTTTCATCTAAAGCCCCTCCTATTCTTCTGCTAATACGCCCATGGAACGGCATGTTCCAGCGATCATGCTCATTGCTGTTTCCAGAGATGCTGCGTTTAAGTCAGGCATCTTTGTTTCAGCGATCTGCTGCAGATCTGCCTTAGAGATAGTTGCAACTTTCTTTCTGTTTGGTTCGCCGGAACCAGACTGAATCTTGCAAGCTTTCTTAATAAGAACAGCTGCTGGAGGAGTCTTTGTGATAAATGTGAAAGTTCTGTCTGCGTAAACTGTGATAACTACAGGAATAATCATACCTGCCTGATCAGCGGTTCTTGCATTGAACTCTTTTGTAAACTGTACAATGTTAACACCGTGCTGTCCAAGAGCTGGTCCTACTGGAGGAGCTGGTGTTGCCTTTGCAGCTTCAATCTGTAATTTAATGTAGCCTTCGATTTTTTTTGTCTTTTTTAAATCTCCCTTTCGTGTTATTTTCTGAAGTCAAGGTCCGCTTCAGAATATTTCAAGCCTTTCTAAGGCTTAGTTACTTTTTTTAATGTCCATAAAGCTTATGTCAACAGGAGTTTCTCTGCCGAACATATCTACGTTGATGGTAACGGTCTGTTTGCCTTCGTTCACCGCAACAACCTTACCAACAGTACCTTCCCAAACACCGGCAATAGCGGTAACAAGATCGCCAACCTCAAAGGAAACAACGATTCTTTCACCAGAAGAAATTAAAGGTTTCATTTCTTCTTCGGAAAGCGGAACCGGTTTGCTTCCAGGTCCTACGAATCCCGTAACGCCCCTGGTGTTACGTACAACGTACCAAGTACTGTCGTTCATAATCATATTAATAAGAACATATCCCGGGAACTGTTTCTTCTGTACCTGTTTTCTCTGACCGTTTTTGATTTCAATAACGTCCTGCATAGGAACGGTAACTTCGAAAATCTGATCCTGAAGTTTTCTGTTCTCAATGGTTTTTTCGATGTTGGCCTTTACCTTATTCTCATAGCCAGAATAGGTATGAACAACATACCAATTAGCTCCTTCTGCTGCCATTTAAAAAGCTCCTTTAAGCAATCAAGTTTAATATAGCCTGAACGCCTGTATCTAATAGTTTAATCAATACGCCTAAAAGAATGGTCACAACAATAATCAGGATTGTTTTTCTTACAACATCCTGCTTATCCGGCCAAATAATCTTTTTAAATTCAAGTTTAAGGCCTTTAAAGAATTTCCCTTTTTCTTTTTTAACGGTAGTATCTGCCATATTGATTATTTTGTCTCCTTATGCATTGTGTGCTTCTTACAGAATCTGCAATACTTCTTAGTTTCCATGCGATCTGGATGAGTCTTTTTATCTTTTGTTGTATTGTAGTTTCTCTGTTTGCATTCTGTGCATGCTAAAGTGATTCTTGTTCTCATTTTGAATTTCCTCCACAAAAAGTTCGGTTTTCGCCTGAATTTACGCGGAAAAAAAGTTTGTGGGTCCCCACGTCTGGGGTTAAAATTTTTCAACGTAAAAAAAAGAGCTATTTGCTCGCCTGCATAATATATCATAACCAAACGTACACGTCAACACATTTTTACGTAATTTTTCCGTCCATAAAGTCCGGTTGTTCTTTATGGGCGGAATGCTTGTTTTCATGTTATTCGTCGTAACCGTTCGGGTTATTGCTCTGCCATCTCCAGGTGTCTTCGCACATCTTTTTCAGGTCATATTCTGCTTCCCAACCCAATTCCTCTTTTGCCAAAGATGGGTCTGCATAATAGATAGAAACATCTCCCAGACGTCTTGGCCCAATAACGTAAGGAAGCTGTTTCCCACATGCCTTACTAAACGCTGCAATAATCTCCAGAACGCTGCTTCCTTTTCCTGTTCCCAGATTATAGGTTCTTAAGCCGGTATTTGGTTCTGTTTCAATCTTCGCAATCGCCTTTACATGACCTTTCGCCAAATCCACTACATGAAGATAGTCTCGTACGCCGGTTCCATCCGGAGTATCGTAGTCATTTCCAAACACATTGATTTTTTCCAGCTTGCCAACCGCTACCTTTGCCACATAAGGAAGAAGGTTGTTCGGAATGCCGGAAGGATTTTCTCCAATTTTTCCACTTTCATGGGCACCAATCGGATTAAAGTATCTTAAAAGTATTACATTCCAGGAATTATCCGATCCATACAAATCGGTCAAAGCCTGTTCTACCATATATTTGGTTCTTCCATAGGTGTTGGCTATATTAATAGGAAAATCTTCCTTAATCGGATTTACCTCTGGCTGTCCATATACGCAGGCAGAAGAAGAAAATACAATATTCTTACAGCCCATTTTTTTCATAACATGGACGAGTGAAAATGTACCACCTACGTTATTGTCATAATATTTCATTGGAAATTGTTCCGATTCCCCGACCGCCTTCAGTCCGGCAAAATGGATAACTGCGTCTGGTTTTTCCTCCAGAAAGATTTTTTCCAAAGCTTTGTCATCTCGGATATCAGCTTCGTAAAAGGCAGCTTTTCTTCCGGTGATTTCTTCGACCCGCTCCAAAGACTTTGCAGAAGAATTGTAGAGATTGTCGACAACCACAACATCATAACCTGCGTTCAGTAATTCTACGACCGTATGGCTTCCAATATATCCGGCTCCGCCTGTTACTAATATTTTCATTTTTCCCCCATTCAAGAATCCGCCAAGCAATTCATCCGGCCGATTTCTTCAATTTATTTTTAATAATTAATTTCTGCTTCCGTTACCGTTTCGTTCTCCGTTTCCTCTTCTATGCCTTTGCCAGGAGTTATGGATGCGGTAATGGTAAGAGACGTCGTATCTCCCGATACGGAAATTCCTTCTGGCAGATACTTGGTAATATCTACCGATACCGTAACGTCTGCCTTCGCTCCTTCAATGTTCAAAAGATTGGATGGAAGTTCCAAAACGTTAAATGCTGCAACCGCCTCCGGACTTCCTTTAATGGTGATTCCGTTCTTGGAATAGCTTACTCCGTTATAGGTAGCACTCGGATCCGGAACACCAATCGGTGTAATGGTAACCGGGACATTCTTAATCGCCTTCGTTACAACGTTAACGCCAACGGTCTTATAATCTAGATAAATGTCTGCATTCTGTTCGATAGTTTTGCCTGCGTAATCAATCAGAACCGGTGCAACTTCATAATATCCATCTCCCGTAATCGTCGCATAATCGATAATAGCCTGAACAGACATAACTCTTTCAATCACCGATTCCGGAGCCCGTAAGGTTACCATGGCTGGTACCGTCGCTGCATCCTCAATCAATAAGTCCTCTGACGGAGTTCCTACAAAGCTTACTTGAACATCATAGGTTTTCTCCTTCATGTCTTCCAGCTTAATTACCATACTCATTGTTTTCTGGGTGATGGTTACCGAACTGCTATAACGTGCTTTTTCTCCGGAAATTTCGATTTTAATCGGAATGGCATTGGTCAAAGACAATTCAGAAAAGTCTGCAATTGCCGTAAAATCGGAAACGCCTAAAGAATTAACGATGCTTCGCTTTCCGGAAACAACAATCGTTGCTGTCTCTCCGGATTCAATGGTATACACATGGGTTCCATCCAGAACCATTTCTTCATTTATAATGGTGACAGGAATATTCGAGATGGTTCTCGTCATGTTGGTGTCTGTGGTATTAAGAATAACCAACCAGAGAACGAAGGCAAAAACAACGGCCAGAATTTTATAACCAATATTATTTGCAATCCATTCATGAAAGAAGTCTTTAATTTTGGCCATCTTCTCCTCCCCCCCTCCCCAGTTTCTGCCGGAAGCCGGTCTGCTGATTTGCTGCCTGAACTTCAAGGAGACGGCTTTTCAGTTCACCGAAATCAACGTCTTCGATAAGTTCACCACCAACAGCCAGGGAAATATGGCCGGTTTCTTCTGATACAATAATGGTAAAAGCGTCCGTAACTTCGCTCAGACCTAAACCTGCGCGATGGCGGGTTCCGTACTTCTTATTAATGGAAGTACTGTTGGTCATCGGAAGATAGCAGGTAGCTGCAACAATTCGGTCGTCCCGAATAATTACGGCACCATCATGAAGAGGCGTCTTGTCCTCAAAAATATTTTCAAGCAACTGGCTGGAAACAACGCTGTCCAGCTCGATGCCGGTATGTACATATTCATCTAAACCAACTTCTTTTTCAAAGCAGATCAAAGCACCCGTGCGGTATCTGGAAAGATCTGCAATTGCTTCTAAGGTTTCCTCTAAGGTCTTATCGGAAAACAGTTCTTTTTTTGCAGAGGATCCACTAAGCAATCCACGGAAAATGCTCCTTCGTCCTAACTGTTCCAAAGCTCTCCGCAGTTCCGGTTGGAAAATAATAATCAACGCGATAATGCCTACACTTAATGTCTTAGATGCAATCCAAAGGATGGTATTGAAATTAAAGATTGCCGCCAACAAAACAACAATCAAAACAACGATAATACCCTTAAACAAGGTCCATGCCCGGGTTTTCTTAAACCAGATAATCAGGTAATAGAAAAGAATGGCAATGATAATGATCTCGATTACATCAATTACTGTAATCGTGGTCAATGAAAAGTATTTGTGGAAATATGAAACGATGTTTTCCCAAAAGCTCAAAGCGTTTTCCTCTTGTTAATTCGTTTTACTTGTACTTTTTCTCTTTCAAAAGTTGCCTTCGGCACTGCGCGAACGTAATAGTTATATTCGTCATCTTCGAATTCTACATATTCCGTTCTGGAGTAATCCAGTGGGTGCCATATATTATTAATTACTAAGGCAAGGGCTCCGGAAACCAGACCGCCGATCCAATAATTCAAAAGTCTCGTCACGGTTAAAGTGCCAAATATCAAAGAACTTCCCAGCATCAGAATAATGTATACTCCAGTTCCAATGGCAATGGCGATTTCTATGGAGTATTTATAACTAATCCGTTTTAGGAAATGAACAATCATGAATACTGCGAACAGGGTTCCTAAAGCAAGCAGAAACTCTCTGTTTCCGAAAACTCCTTCAATCAGAAGTTCCACTTTCGTAAATTCCAAAGTTCCTGTGGCCGTTGCAAAGGTAGCCGCGTTAATGTGCAGAAAATGAATCAGGTAGAAAAGAATCGTACCAAAGAGCACCGTAACAACCGATAACGCTGGTGCGATGATTGCCAGCAACATCGCCATCAGCGCTGGAATTCGTGCAAAAAACAGAATCGGCATCAGCACAAAGGCCGGACCATAATGTGGTGCAAACCGGAAAAACAGCAGGTACATAATCATCAAAATGATGGCGATTACAAGACCCAAAGCAATGGACAGAGCATAAACCTGCGCCGTAATGTATGCCAGAATCAAAATCATCAGGAATTTTATCGGAATAAAACCGCCAATAAGCGAAAGGGCAAGAATCGTCCATATATTTGATAAAAATGGACTGAAGTTGATACTTTGTCGAACCAATATGAGGCAGGCAAAGGAAATCAGCAGTCGTACCAGGTAACCCACGATTTTACTGTGTTTCAGATAGAAACCCTCTATTTTATTTCTAAGGTTGATCAGTTTATTCATTCTTTGAATTTAATGCCTGTTCTTCTTCGTCGTAAATTTTTTCCAATCTTCGCAAGTTCAGCCCGTATATTCGTAAGTTGCCCCGGTAGGTTTCATATTTCCGGTTGTACATAAAAGCGGAAAAGAAACAATAGGCAACAACAAATGCCACAAAGCAAATGCCATACAAAAGAACGGCCATCACTCCACCCATGGATTTATACAGCTGCATCGGCCATTCCGTATCCACAATGAATATCAAGGCCGTAATCAGAATTCCCGTAACAATTCCCAAGGGCAGACTGCTTAACAACTTTGCCGAAGCATAATCCTTTTTGTAGTACTTATTCAGTTTTAAGGTTTCCTTGCCCTCACCATGCTCATAAAGAGCTACCTTGGACATAACCTCAACTTTTTTACTATTTAGCATAAATCATTCCGATCATCTTATTGGAGAGACCGATTGGTAACACTTTCATGATTACGCAGAAAGCTTTATAAGAGAAGCCAATTGCATATAACGGTTTTACTTTTTTCTTTAAAGCAATTTTGCAAATATAAGCAGCTGCTACGGAAGGTTTCATTCCGCCCCGCTCGTCTTTTTCCATAACTTCTACGCTGCGACGGATTCTTCCGCCATATTCTGTGTCGCCTTCAATAGATTTCTTTCTGGCATCGGTGAAGCCGGAGGAAATATCTCCTGGCTGAATCGCACACATGGAAATCCCATATGGAGCTACTTCGTTGGCTACCGCACAAGTATAAGAGTTTATAGCAGCTTTACTGGCAGAATAAAACGTCTGGAACGGAATTGGGATTGGAGCAGCTACACTGCTAATATTTACAATTCGTCCGCCCCTGGCATTCCGCATAGGCGTCAGAACCGCTTTGGTAACGTTTACCATACCGAAGAAGTTTACATCCAGCTGGCGTTTTGCATCCGCCAGCTCTGTAAATTCTGCAGCTCCGCTGATTCCAAAACCAGCACAGTTTACCAAAATATCAATTTTTTCTTCTTTTTCCAGAACCTGTTTTACCGCAGACTGTACCGCAGCTTCATCGGTAACATCGGTAGAAATATGGTGGAAGGGTGAGTTGGGAACTTCCCTGCGGCTGAATTCATAAACGGTACAGCCGGCATTTTTCAAGCACATAGCAACATTTAAACCGATGCCGGAAGAACCTCCGGTAACAATAGCAATCTTCGACATATCTTATCCTTCAAATTCAAAACGAATCTTTCCTTACATCAACTTTAACTGTTCTAAAGTTGCGGAATCATCCTGGTGCATAACTTTTGCGATAATATCTGCGGCCTCATCAATCAGAGCATCCGTATGGCTTGCCATGAGAGTTGTACGAAGCAGACACTCGCCCGGCGCACATGCTGGTGGAAGAACAGAGTTTACATATACGCCTTCATCATACATCTCCTTTTGTTTCAAAAGTGTGTTTTCAGCAGAATAAGTGTAAATTGGTACGATTGGAGTAGGAGCTTCGATAATCGCTACTTCTTTCTCAATCAGGTCTTTGCGGAAACGAGCTGCATTTGCCTGCAGTTTGTCCGGTAATTCCGGATGTGCTTCCAAATATTTTAAAGCTGCAAGAGCTACTGCTGTCTGTGTTGGAGGGATGGAAGCTGCAAACATGTAAGGACGAGCGCTGTGACGAACGTAATCTACGATTTTCGCATCGGCTACCATATATCCGCCAAGGCTGGCGAGAGATTTGGAGAAGGTTCCCATGTAAATATCTACTTCATTCTCTAATCCGAAATAGCTGGCAGAGCCTCTGCCGCCTTCGCCTAAAACGCCTAAAGCATGCGCATCATCGACCATAACTCTTGCGCCATATTGTTTTGCTAATTTTGTGATTTCCGGAAGTTTCGCAATGTCGCCACCCATACTGAATACACCATCGGTAACAATCAGGGCGCCTGCGCCTTCTGGAACTGCCTGGAGCTGACGTTCTAAGTCTTCCATATCTGCATGTTTATAACGAAGCATCTTTCCATAGCTTAAACGGCAAGCATCATAGATGGATGCATGGTCTTCTCTATCAACGATAACGTAATCATGACGACCTACTAAAGACGCGATGATTCCTAAATTGCTCATGAAGCCGGTAGGGAATGTAATGCAGTCTTCCTTGCGGAGGAAGGTCTTTAATTCATTTTCCAGTTCATAATGCATCTGTAAGGTTCCATTTAAGAAGCGGGAACCAGAGCATCCTGTGCCATATTTTTCTATTGTTTTAACGCCTGCTTCAATAATTTCCGGTTCCACAGTAAGTCCAAGATAATTGTTGGAACCTAACATAATGCGGCGTTTGCCTTCCATAACAACTTCTACATCCTGACGGCTTTCCAGCGCGCGGAAATATGGATAAATGTCAGCTTCTCTTAATTTGTCCTGAAGTTGTGGCTCATAACATTTTTCAAAAATATCTCTCATGTCTATCTTCCTTCTTTCTTTGTAGTCAGTTTATATCTGCGGTTTATTTCCTGCAGGTAAAGATAAGCTCTCAATATGAACACCATTTTTTCAATACGAAACTGACGTCGGGGTATATTCATCCGACTATAACTATATTATTATACATTTTATTCATTTTTGCGTCAACAAAAGGGGATAAGAATAAAAAGGGTGCTCTTCAGCACCCTTTTGCGCATTATTCAAAGTATTGTGAATATTTCTCTTTTGCGATTTCCAGAATCTTGGCATCGGTAATAGTCAGATAGAATTCTAATTTCTCATTAGCGTCTGCGCCTTTTTTGATTTCCTCTACGGCAATATCTAAAGCTTCTTCCTTTGGATAGCCATAAGCTCCTGCGGAAATTACCGGAAAAGCAACGGATCTGCAGCCATGAGTTACTGCCAGTTCTACCGCTTTCTGATAGCAGCTTCTTAACAAACGTTCTTCATCGGATTTTCCGTCTTTATAAATCGGACCTACTGCATGAATGATATAGATAGCATCCAGGTCATAGCCCCAGGTTACCATGCATTCGCCAGTTGGGCAGCCACCAATTTCTGCGCAGGCTTTGTCCAGGTCCGGACCTGCTGCAGCATGAATCGCTCCGTCAACACCACCGCCGCCATTCAGTTCTTTGTTTGCTGCGTTAACAACTGCATCCACTTCCATTTCTGTTATATTTTCATTCACAATGTAAAAAGCCATTTTTTCTCCTTTGTAGTTATCTGGTTTTACCAGTCGTAGCCTAAAGTATAAACATATTCATAAACAGCTCCATCGGTCAATGGAATCATATCCGCGCCAACCTGTGCCGATTCGCCATCTACAAATAACTGCCACCATAGTTCCTGTTTATCATTGTTTGAAACGCCACAGAATCCTTTTACAAAAATGCCGTATTCGGAATCTTCCCAATCGCAGTCTTTATACTGTTTCAGATAATCGCCAAACATTTCTCCATCAAAGGTTGCATCTTCAACAATGGCAATATCTGTGCCGCCTTCCTTTGCGGTAATCTTAAAGGTAAAGTGTTTGCCGGCGGCTCCCGTAGTTTCTGCTGCTTCTGTTTTTTCTTTTTCACCTCCGCCGATTGAAGATGCGCCACAAGCGGTCATCATTCCAACTGCCAGAGTTGCTATAATAAGTCCTACCAATAGAGATAAAACTTTTCTTTTCTTCATAATTTTACCCTCCTATTGTCCATATGGTTATATGATAAGCCTATTCCTTTTTCGTGTATGTAAAAATTATTCGTTGTTTTGGTAAGGATAATGAATTTATATAACTATCTTTTAAAAAAACAAGGATTCGTTCCATCTATTTCTCTAGACATATTTTTTTCAGGGCGCAATAAATATCTTCTGCGTCCGGCGGACAGCCTTCGATGCAGATGTCAAAATCTTTGGTGCAATTTCCTACCCCCAGCTTTCCGGTCTTTCCTCGATAGCCTTGACCGATACAGATCTTCTCATCGAATCGATCCAGAAGGCCTTCTGCCTGAAGTCGGTCCAAAGCATCCATAAGCATGCCGTAGCATGCACTGCAGGAATCGATTTCTTCTACGCCATAGCTGATTTCCAAAATTCTATGAGACGTTGGAAGGTCTTCGCTTTCATCCCCTTCCAGTACGACGATATGCGCATCCTTCCAATTTTTGTTTCCAACCCCCAGTTCCGCTGCCAGCTCTACATACGGTACATCGCTAGTTTCATATCCAAAAATCTTACAAACATAGGCGTCTACAAGAACAGGGTCTAAGGCAGTCATAATACAGTTTTGCACCAACGGATGGCCTCCGTCTTCGAAATCCGGATCGCCGCAGATATGATCGATTACAATAAAGTCCTGCTTTCGGAAGGCATTCAGATGGGCGATGGGACGATGCAGCCCCTTTTTGTGGAACAGTCGCTTTTCCGAATTCGGAATGAGTCCCTTCATATTTTTCAAGGCGCAGGTAATTTTCGTCTGGCAATGGCCTTTCAGAACCGGAACATTAATCAGAAAATCTACCGCTTTCACGCAGTCGCAGATTCTGATATTCATGCCCTTGCAGTCTTCCTCCGTGGAGGAATCCTTCTGAGTGTCTACAATATTCACACCATAACGCTCTGCCAGAGCGTTATATCCACAATATTCAAAGGCATCCGATGTTTTATCTCCCACCCAGGAACCTTCCAGCATCGTTATGCTTTCCGTGAACGACTGGCATTCTTCCTGCAGGTATTCGATGATTCCAGCTACAACTTCCGGATGGGTGGTTGCACCAAACTCCGCCGGTGTCGGGGAAACCAGATTCGGTTTAATGCCAATGCGAAGCTTTTCGTTTCGGTCGGCCAGAATTCCAACCAAATCCGAAGCCGCTAGTAGCCGCTTCGTCATCTCCTTATAATCGGTTCCATATATTTTCAGAATTTCGTTTTTGTTCATTTTGTTTTCCTACGCTTTAACTATTTTTGTATTTCAAATTGCTCCTCTTTTGCGTTTCCGTTCCAGAATGGCTTAATTTACCTTTTTTTAGAACAAAAACGAAAATCTTGGTCATTTTTAGGTATGAAATCATTTTTATTCCAATTTTCAGTCTTCTTTTGCAGGAAAAGTCTTCTTAGCCTTCTAGAATTCATTTTATTAAACCACACTGTCACATTTTATTCTACAAAAAAGGCAGCTTCTTCAGCTGCCTAAAATAGTTACGATGTTTCCACTTCTGCGATATTCATTCATGTCGATTAATCTCTGGTTTTCGCTGCCCCGGAACTTCAGCATCAGGTTTTTCTTCTCCTGAATGAACGGGCCATCAACCAATACATCGATGTAGGAGAGCAGTTCGTCGGTATATTCCGTATGTTTCTTTCCGCCTGGAAGAAGGTCGTCGAACAGGTATCCGGTGAACGCCCATACGTTTTTGCTTGGATGTTCTGCTCCGCTATAATCCAAGACATTCGGAAAACGTTTCTTGAATTCCCTCATGAAAGGAATTAAGGCTTCCTGGTTTTCCTCTTCAAATGGGTCGCCGCCTAAAAGAGTCAGACCATGAACATAGCTAGGAATCAGACTGTCCAGAATTTCCTCCTGCACTTTCTCATCAAAAGGCTTGCCAAAATCAAAGTTCCAGGTTTCTGGCTGGAAACATCCTTCACAATGATTTCTGCAACCAGAAACAAACAACGTCGTTCTTACGCCGGTTCCGTTTGCAATATCACAAGTTTTGATTTCTGAATAGTTCATCATTCCTCTTTCTAGTTAAAATCATGAAAGCCTTTTTTAGTGGGTTTTTATAACATACTAGAAAAGGCTTTAAAAATCAAGATTTTTTATCTGTACATAGCATTATGCACTGTTTTTTATTCGCGTTTTGTATAAAAAGCTACAGGGAGAAGAGCTGTTTTGTCAGTTCCATCAACTGCTGCGCATCACCACAGCCACAGGTTTCCCAGGAAGAATGCATCGCCAGCTGGGCTACGCCGATATCTGCTGTCGGTACCGGAACCTGATTGCCGGAAATATTCCCTAAAGTAGATCCTCCCGGAACATCGGAACGGTTGGTGAATACCTGAATGGCTACGCCAGCCTGTTCTGCCAGTAATTTCACCTGAGCCGCCGTATAACCGTCGGTGGTATATTTCTGGTTTGCACTGAATTTCAGGACAACTCCACCGCCTAAAACAGGTTGGTTCACCGGGTCACATTTTTCCGGATAGTTTGGATGAATGCCATGTGCGTTGTCTGCAGACAGCATAAAAGACGACGCAATATCTTTTGTATAGGTATTATTTCCTTCGTGAAGGAACTGGGATATTCTGGTAAGCACATCTTTTAAGAAAGTAGAAGCTGCACCCTGCTTAGTAGAGGATCCTACTTCTTCATTATCATAAACAACATGGACCGCAGTTTTTGCTTCCGGTTCCGCTGCCAAAAACCCTCTTACCGAAGCGTAAGCGCACATGCAATCGTCGATTCTCGGTCCGGACATAAACTCTCCGCCCCAGAAAGAAAACGGCTGTCTGTTATAAACAAACAAGTCCGAAGAAAGGATCTGTTCTCTTTCTACGCCAGCCTTTGCAGCGATTCTTGCCATAAAATCTTCCGCATCTGCTTTTCCATACAGTGGGAGCAAATCTTTTTGAACGTTGTATTTATAGCCATCATTTACCTGACGGTTCATATGGATGGCCAGATTTGGAATGACCAACAGGTCTTCTTCCATATCTACTAAAAGGTTCTTCAGCTTTCCCCCTTCGTTCACCGATAGCCGTCCGGCTACAGAAAGAGGTTTATCAAACCATGTAGAAAGAATGGCGCCACCGTATGCTTCCACATTGAGACGGGTATATTTTTTATCCTTCATTTCCGGATTTTCTTTTATTTTCAGACAAGGAGAATCGCAATGGGAAGCCGTGATGCTATAGCCCTTCCACTCTCCTTTTGGAATTTGAAACGCAATAATGGCTGAGTCGTTCCGGAGAACAAAGTATTTTCCGCCAGCCTGTAACTCCCAATCCTCCGTTTCCAGTAACCGGCAGAAGCCAGCTTCCTCCAGCATTTCTTTCTGTCCTGCAATTACATGAAAGCAAGTCGGATGTTTTTCAATAAATTCTGCAGTGTCCTGATCAAATTTTGTTTTCATTTTTCCTCCAATGAAAGAGAACCACGCGGGAAGTCTTCTTCCGCGTGGTCCCCGCATTCATTTTTTATTTTTTACAGATGAAGTACTCTGTCTTTTATCTCTTGGGTTCGGCCCTGATTCCAGAACTGGGTTCCGATGTATCCGCAGGTACGGCGGGCAACATTCATCTTGTCTTGATCTCTATTGCCGCAGTTCGGACATTCCCAAACCAGCTTGCCACTGTCATCGGTAACAATCTGGATTTCTCCATCGTAGCCACATTCCTGACAGTAGTCACTCTTAGTATTCAGCTCTGCATACATAATGTTGTCGTAGATGTACTGCATTACGGAAATAACAGCTTCTAAGTTATCCTTCATATCCGGTACTTCTACATAGCTGATAGCGCCACCTGGAGATAACGTCTGGAATTCAGATTCGAATTTCAGCTTATCGAAAGCGTTAATCTTTTCCGTTACATGTACATGATAACTGTTGGTGATGTAGTTCTTGTCGGTTACGCCAGGGATAACGCCGAAACGTTTCTGCAGGCATTTTGCGAACTTATACGTAGTAGATTCCAATGGCGTTCCGTACAGGGAGAAGTCCATATTGTTGGCTTCTTTCCACTCTTTACATTTATCATTCAGTCTTTGCATCAGCTTCAGTGCGAAGTCTTTTCCACCTTCCTGAGTATGAGAGCAGCCCTTCATATAGTAGGTGCATTCATACAGTCCAGCGTAGCCTAAAGAGATTGTGGAATAACCGCCAAATAACAACTTGTCGATGGTCTCGCCTTTTTTCAGTCTTGCCAAAGCACCGTTCTGCCAAAGGATTGGAGCTACGTCACTCTTTGTTCCCATAAGGCGGTCATGTCTGCACATTAACGCTCTGTAGCAAAGCTCTAATCTTTCATCTAAGATGTCCCAGAATTTCTGCTCATCCTTACCAGAAGAGCAAGCAACATCTACTAAGTTAATGGTTACAACGCCCTGATTAAAACGGCCGTAGTATTTTGGTTTTCCTTCTTTATCCAGATAAGGAGTGAGGAAGGAACGGCACCCCATACACGGATAGCAATGGCCATCGCCATTCGCATCAACCTTCAGGTTCAGCATCATCTTTTCAGAGATGTAGTCCGGAACCATTCTCTTTGCGGTACATTCTGCTGCCAGTTTTGTTAATTCGAAATATCTGGAGCCTTCATGGATGTTATCTTCTTCCAGAACATAAATCAGTTTTGGGAATGCTGGGGTAATGTAAACGCCTTTTTCGTTCTTAACACCTTTGATTCTCTGGCGAAGCGTTTCCTCAATAATCATAGCCAGGTCATCACGGGTACGGCCCTCTTCTACTTCGTTCAGGTACATAAATACGGTAACGAATGGAGCCTGTCCGTTGGTGGTCATCAGGGTGGTTACCTGATACTGGATAATCTGAATGCCCTGTTTAATTTCGTCGTGGAGTCTTTCCTCAACGATTTCTTTCAGCATTTCTTCGGTATATTCCATTCCGACTTTGTCGAACTGTTCTTTGGTTTTTCTGTAGATTTTCTCACGACTTACTTGAACGAACGGAGCCAGATGAGAAAGAGAAATGCTTTGTCCACCATACTGGTTGGAAGCAATCTGAGCGATGGCCTGAGTCGCGATGTTACAAGCAGTAGCAAAACTCTTTGGGGTTTCAATCATGGTCTCAGAAATAACGGTTCCGTTCTGGAGCATATCTTCTAAGTTTACTAAGCAGCAATTATGCATATGCTGAGCATAGTAATCAGTATCATGGAAGTGGATTAACCCTTTTTCATGAGCCTCTACAATATCCGAAGGGAGAAGGAATCTTTTTGTAATATCTTTACTTACTTCGCCAGCCATATAGTCACGCTGTACGGAGTTTACAACTGGGTTCTTGTTGGAGTTTTCCTGTTTTGCCTCTTCATTACTGCAGTCAAGAAGAGAAAGAATCTGTTTATCGGTAGAGTTTGCTTTACGGGAAACAGCTCTTCTGTAACGATACGTAATATAGTTCCGGGCAACGTTGAAAGCATTCTGCTCCATAATATGATTTACGAGCATATCCTGGATTTCTTCTACGCTGGCTGCTCTGTCCATAAGGGAGCATTCCTCTGTTACAGAATTAACAATCAGATGGATCGTTAACGGTCTCATACGTTCAATTTCTGCAACACTTTCGTTGGCCTTAATGATGGCCGCTTCGATTTTGGAGGCATCAAAATTAACTTCTTCTCCACTTCTCTTGATGATTTTCATAGTATTTCCTTCCCCGATTTTGTCGTTTTCCCTTTTTCGGTTTATCTATCTATATATAGTTTGTTTTGTTTGCAGATTTGAATCATTTTTCGCTTAAAATCCCTAAAAAAATCGCGTCTACATCTATACTAACAAGTAATGTTTACTGTTCGTTTGTTCTTGCCGGAGCAAGCATTTTTTCTTGATTTTACAGGGTTTTTAATCTTTTTCAGAAAATCACGTCATCTCTCGTGCAATATCGATTATACAATATCTTGTGGTGAAGTCAAGAGTGCCTTACCTATATTTTGTGGTTTTTTTTAGAAACACACAGCCTTAAAAATCAACATTTTTTCGTATTTTGTGGTTTAGAAAAGAAATATTCAATTTAATTTATAAAACTTCTTCCTTTCCCCAGAGAATTTGGTAGAATTATTAAAACTTTTATTTTTTCACGATTTAATTTCGAACAAACCCAAAGAGAGGGAAAAGTCCCAAAACACAAGATATAGTGTTTATGAGAATGGAAAAAAATTATTTAACACAACAATTTATAGAAAAATTTGGACGAAATCCGCAATTTTTCCAGTCAGCGCCAGGACGTGTGGAGCTTTTGGGGAATCATACGGACCATCAAGGAGGAAGCGTCTTAGCTGCCTCTGTCAGCATGACCATGGATGCTGCCTTTTCGCCAAATGGCGGCAGCACAATCAATATCATATCGGAAGGATTTCCATCAATCCGTATCGATGGAAAGGACCTGCAACCACAACAGAACGAGGCCGGCTCTAGTGCCGCTTTGGTTCGGGGGATTGCGGCTGGGTTTGCACAGGCATTGGCAAAAAAGACACGAACAACTGGTTTGGAAGGTTGGACTGAAGTCGCGCAAGATATAAAGTCTGCCGGATTCGACGCTTTTATCACATCCGATGTCTTGCCTGGAAGCGGACTTAGCTCTTCTGCTGCTTTTGAAGTATTGATTGGACGGATTCTGCGTCAAACCCTCGAGATGCAATTGGGCATGGGCAGATGTTCGATCATGGATGATGTAGAAATCGCCAAGATTGGCCAGAAGGCCGAGAATTTTTATTATGGAAAGCCTTGCGGTCTTATGGATCAAATGGCTTGCTCCATAGGGAACATCATCACCATCGATTTCGCGGACGCTTCCGCACCAAAAGTGGAACAGATTTCCTTTGATTTTGAAAAAGCCGGCTACGCTCTTTGCGTTTTAGATAGTGGCGCTGATCATGCCGGCCTTACGGAAGATTATGCATCCATTCCTGAAGAAATGAATCTGGTAGCAGCGTACTTTGGAAAGCAACAGTTGTCCAAAGTGAAGCCGGAAAACGCAATTATTTCTGGAAGACCTTCCCCGGAACTCATTTCCGCTGTTGGCTTGCGCCCAGCCTTAAGAGCCTTCCATTATTTTCAGGAAGTGTTCCGGGTAAAAAAAGCGGTGAATGCTTTGAATCGCAACGACATAACTACTTTTCTGGATCAGGTAAATGCCTCCGGTCTCTCTTCCCGAGACGTGCTGCAAAATATGATTTCTTCTTCCCATCCGGAAAATAAAAAATATTTTGAAGCCTATGAATTTGTGCGGAAGCTATTAGACGGACGAGGCGCTGTACGGATCAACGGCGGCGGATTCGCCGGAACCATTTTAGTCTTTGTGCCGAAAGACCGGTTGACAGAATTTCAGAGTGAAGCTGAGGCTGTCCTGGGACCAAATACCTGTCACATTTTAAAAATCGGATAATCTTTACATAACAAGAACCACGCAACCCTGCGTGGTTCTTTATTTCGAATTTAGAAATCCTAAACTTCTCCTATTTCAGTTTAATATCTTTCAGCAATGCTGCGAATGGGTTGTTTGGAACATACTCACTCTTGTACTCGGAAGCTTCCTCTTCCATAGCCACTTCTTCTGCTGCAAGGTCTGCTGCCTCTGCCTGCTTGATAGAAAGGCTCAGTTTGCCATTTTCAATCTTAGTAATCATGACCTTGACCTGCTGGCCCTCACGTAACACAGCCTTTGGATGAGCAATCTTTCGATC
>JAKSRL010000029.1 GCA_024403635.1 Lachnospiraceae bacterium
CATACTCTTCTTCGTACTCGTCTTCATACTCTTCTTCGTACTCGTCTTCATACTCTTCTTCGTACTCGTCTTCATACTCGTCTTCGTACTCGTCTTCATACTCGTCTTCGTACTCGTCTTCATACTCTTCTTCGTATTCGCCTTCAACTTCGTCTTCGTACTCGCCTTCATACTCTTCTTCGTACTCGTCCTCATACTCTTCTTCGTACTCGTCTTCATACTCGTCTTCATACTCGTCTTCGTACTCGTCTTCGTACTCGTCTTCATACTCGTCTTCAGCTTTTTCTTTATTTCCAATAACAGCCTTGAAATCAAATTCGTCTTTGCCAGCAGCGCGGGCTGCATCGAATGCCAGCATGGCTTTTTCAAAATCAGATAATTCCGGCTCTTCTTCTACTGCATCAAAAACAGGAATTACCGGCTCTTCGAATTCTTCTTCGGTCGCGGTAAAATCAATCACCTGTTTTCTTACTGGAGCTTCTTCCGGTTCTTCTACCATAGGAATTACATATTCCGGAACGTCTTTGATTTCGTCTGCAGGTTCCTCGACTTCTTCTTCAATTTCGTCTGCAGATTCCTCAACCTCTTCTGTAATCTCTTCTGCAGGTTCGAAAGCTTCTTCTGTAACTTCTTCCTCTACTGGAGTGCTGTCTTTCTTTCTATATTTAGCAAAGAAATCATCCAGGGAAATCTGGTTTTCTTCTTCTGGTTCTACTTCCAGGCTTTCAACGGCCTCTTCTGCTTCCTTTTCGATTTCTTCTGAGAAATCTTCCGGAGCTTCCATTTCTTCCGTTACGGACGGAATCGTAGATGCTGCGCCTGCTAACGCTGCCATCTCTAAGAATTCCGATGCAAGAACTGCCTCAACATCCTCCGGCATGTCGTCATCAAAATCTTCTTCCTCTTCCATTTCTTCCGGTTCTTCTACTACGTCTTCCACTTGAGCTGTTTTCTTGCCAAAGGCAGGTTTTCTTACCAGTTTTGCACTTTCAGAAAGAACCATTCCTGTTGGAATAACGGTTGCTGTTGCTTCTTCGATTTCTTCCGCAACATCTTCCGGAGTTTCTTCAGCGGATGCTTCGGTTGCCTCTGCTACCTCTTTGGTTCCTTCCGCAGTTTCTTCTGCTGCATCGGTTTCTGCTTTTTCTTCTACTTCTGCTGCTTCCGCAATTTCTTCTGCTGCAGCTTCTTCGGAAGGTTCTGCCATTTCGCCGTTTTCTTCTAATTGCTGAGCAACTTCTTCCTGCGCTTCTGCAGCTTTTTCTTCCTCTGTTTTAGGAACGAATCTATGGGAACCATATACTGGTTCTTCGAATTCCGGAACTTCTGGTTCTGTCTTTGGAACAGGTCTGTGAGCACCGAATACCGGTTCTTCAAACTCTTCCGGCTCAAAAGCTACATCTTCGTAATTCAAAAGCTCTTCTGGAATCGTCCAGTCATGGCTCATATCCTCGAAAGTGGTCTTTGGAAGTTCAATAATTTCTTCTCCTACAAAGATGGTGTTTTTACTTTCTTCAACATCCTCTTCTACAGGCTCTGCTTCCGGCTCTTCAATAACTTCTTCCAAAGGCTCTGCTTCCACATACTCTGGTTCCGGAGCGAATTCAGAAGTTGCTGTAAATTCAGAGGTTGCTGTGAACTTCTCTTCTTCCGGTTCATCAAAATCTTCCATATCGAGATCCTCGATATTAATATCGTCTAAATCAGTAACGAAAGGTATTTCTTCTTCCATAGTCTCGAAATTAGCTTCTGGTTCCGGAGCAATTTCTTCTGCCAGATCTTCTGCTTCTTCAAAAACAGGCTCTTCTGCAGCCTTAACTTCCGGTTCTGCTACTCTATAAACAAGTTCTTCTTTCTGGTTAATAAGTGGAAGCCCTTCTTCGTCGAAATTCAAAACTTCTTCTAACAGCATATCTTCAAAATAATCCTCCGTTGGAGCTGCTGCCGTTTCTACTGGTTCTTCGACTTCTTCTGCTTCCTGGAAGAATTCTTCCGGATTCTGAGGCTGTATTTCCGGAACCTCTGTTTCTTCGAAGTTGATGTCCATGTCATCTAACTCATCCGTCAGCTGACTTAAATCAAAATCTTCTTCCTTGGTCTTCTGGAAGGAATTTGCATTTACTGCTTTTTTCAATTCAATAATGCCCTGCGTAGGAATTTCCTGACCCAGGTAAAGCTTAGCTGCTTCTAATTTCTGTTCTTCATCGTCCTCTTTTTCTGTATTGGAGATGGTAAGCATTTCCGGTTTTGCTCTCTTCTTTAAAGCTTTCGCTTTTGCAGCATATTCTCCATCTGCAAACCATAACATGATATTGTCACAAAGATTTGCACATTTATCATTCTGTCTCGTCTTGAAATAAAGAGTAGCCAATTCATACATCCAGTACTCATCCATTTCTTTGGAGCAATAAACAGCAAGGACTTTTGCCAGATCCGCCGTTGCCACGCCGCCTGCTTTTCCTATTTTATATTTCAGGAGATATTTGTTGTTGTCATGAGGAGCCATCTTGCAGAAGTCCTCATAAAATTCAACAGCATTATCCAGATCATCCAGATCCACAGAAAGTTCGCAAAGCTTGCTTGCCATCTTTCTTCCCATCGGAGTTTTCTCATAAGCCATCAACAGAATCTCTCTTGCAATTTCCAAGTGTCCCATTTCTACGTGAGCATCAGAAATCATTTCCAAAGCTCTTGGGTCGGAAACTTTTCTAAGATCCAGTTCCTGAGCATACATTAAGATTCTGTCTGCATCGCCTTTTGCGTACGCTCTCTTGATTTCGCTAATAATTTCCCTTTGTTCCTGTTTATCCATGTTAAATCTCCACTCTTCCTTCCAGTGCTCTCAAAAGCGTTACCTCGTCAATACATTCCAAGTCGCCTCCAACCGGAACGCCACTAGCGATTCTGCTCACTTTGATTCCTGCAGGTTTAATAAGTTTACTAATATACATAGCTGTCGTTTCGCCTTCAAGGGAGGAGTTGGTCGCAATAATTACTTCCTTTACATCTCCTCTTAAACGCTCCACCAATTCTTTTAATTTGATATCGGAAGGTCCGATGCCTAACATTGGGGAAATGGCGCCTTGCAGTACATGATATACGCCGTTGAATTTCCCCGTTTTTTCATAAGCCGCTAAGTCCCTGGCATTTTCTACAACCATAATAACGCTATGGTCTCTCTTGGAACTTCTGCAGATCGGACATTCTTCCTCATCGGTAATCGTACAGCAGGTTTTGCAGTACCGGATATTTTTCTTGGCCGCTGTCAAAGCGTTTGCCAGGCTTTCAACTTCCTCGGCAGGCATATCCAGAATATGAAAAGCCAGCCTTCCGGCGGACTTCGGTCCTATGCCGGGAAGCTTAGAAAGCTCCGCAATCAATTTTGACATTGTGTCACTAAAATAGTCCACCTGCTCCACCTATTCCACCAGTAATCTGAGACATACGTGCAGAAGAAAGTTCTTCCATTTTTCGTAAAGCCTCATTTACTGCTGCCATTACCAGATCTTCCAGCATTTCTACATCTTCCGGATCTACTGCTTCCGGATTAATTTTGATTGCTGTTACTTCTTTTTTGCCGGAAACGGTTACTTCAACTACTCCGCCACCAGCAGACGCTGTTACAGTTTCTGTATCCAGAGCTGCCTGTGCTTCTTCCATTTCTTTCTGCATCTTCATTGCCTTTGCCTGAAGCTGCTGAATCTGTTTCATATTCGGCATTCCGCCGCCAAAGCCGCCGTAGCCACCACGTCCTTTGCCCAATTGTCAATCCTCCGTTGTTATTGTCATATTGATATTTTCAAATATGGATGCCAAGTCTGCCTGATTCGGAATTTCCGCTTTCTGGGAAGCCATTCTTACATCAATGGCAACTTCGTATCCGGTTACTTCTTTTATTACTGATTTTATATATTGAACAGCATCCTCGTCTTTCAGCTGTTTATATGACGTACTTCCTGGTGGATAAATAACCACCGTATTTCCTTCGGCTGCTACGCTGACTCTGGAGAATGCGGATTTCATCATTCGGTTGCTGTTGCATCCGGACAAAACCTTCTGCCATTGGTCACATACCGCCGCTGCATTTCCTGCGTCACTTGTAATTGCTGGTATTGGAGCAGGAGCCGGCGCTGGCGCGGGTGCCATCTCCTGAAGCACTTCCATGCCGGAAGCTTTTCTCTTCGGTTTTGGAAGCGGAAGATCCGGTTCCGGAAGATCAAATTCTTCATACTCTGGTTCAAAATAATCCGGCTCATAGTACATTTCCGGAATATCCATTTCTTCTTCGAAATCCATTTTTACAATGTCTGGATGAGACGGCCGCACATCTCTTATCGGCGGAGCCATGGCTACGCCATTTTCCATTTTATTTTCTAACTGGCGAATCCGGTCTTCTAAAGATGCAGTATCCGTTTCCATCTGCGGACGAGCCAGCTTAATTACAGCAATTTCTAATAAAATCTGCTTGGTTGGAGAATAACGAATCTGGTTCATCAGTTCGGATAAGATTCGTAAGTACCGCATCAAAATATTGCTATCTACAATATATGCATCCTCCGAAAGAACCTTCATGTTCTCCTCGGAAATTCCCAGCGACTCTTTATTTACGCCACCGCTGACATTTACCAGTAACAGATTTCTTAAATACATAATGAAGTCTGCCACAAACTGGCTGATGTCTTTTCCGGCGTCCACCGTTTCCTCAATGCAGGAAAGAGCTGTAATGACATCTCCACTGGCAATGGACCGGAACATCTTGGAAAAGATTTCTGTATCCACAACGCCTAAGGTGGTTAATACATTTTCATAAGTAAGTTTTTCGCCTAAGTTAAAGGCAATGCATTTATCCAGAAGGCTGATGGAATCCCGCATGGACCCGTCTGCCGCCCTGGCAACATAGCGGACTGCCTTCTCTTCAAATTCTATGTGTTCACTATTTAAAAGGTAGGTTAAATTCTCTGCAATTGTGTCCACACTAATGCGTTTGAAATCATAACGCTGACATCGGGAAAGAATGGTAATCGGCAGCTTATGAGGCTCAGTAGTAGCCAAAATGAAAATAGCATATTCCGGAGGCTCTTCTAACGTCTTTAAAAAAGCGTTGGCTGCGTTACCTGTCAGCATATGGGCTTCGTCAATAATATATACTTTATATCTGCCTTTTACTGGAGTGTACTGAATCTCTTCAATAACTCTTCGGATATCATCCACACCAGTATTGGACGCCGCGTCGATTTCTACAACATCGATAAAATTGCCGGCAGAAATCGAACGGCAATGCTCGCATTCATTACAAGGCTCGCCATCCACCGGATTCAGGCAATTTACTGCTTTCGCAAAAATTTTGGCAACCGAAGTCTTGCCTGTTCCCCTGGTGCCGGTGAACAAGTATGCATGACCAATCCGGTTGTTTTTAATCTGGTTTTTTAAGGTACGAACAACATGTTCCTGCCCTTTTACCAAGCGAAAGGTCTGTGGTCTAAATTTTCGATAAAGTGCCACATAGGACATTGGGTAATCTCCTTTTTTACATAATGACCCACTTTTCCATACTAGGTCATATATAATACCATATTGGCGCTTCAATATCAATAAAACCTGTCAGAATTACTTGACTGAATAAAATGCGTAAATTATAATCGTTTTTATCCGCGAGCCAGGGTGGCTTAAGTGGGTCCAATGCAACGAAAGTCTGCGAACCGTGTCAGGTCGGGAACGAAGCAGCACTAAGCAGAACCTTTTGTGTGACGTTGGGGTGCCTGTTTATTACTGCCTCGGCTCGTGGTTTTTATTTGCGCAATTCTTTAAAGAAATCTTTTAGAAGCTGTGAGCATTCCTCGGAAAGAATATCCGTTTTCACCTCACATTGATGATTAAATTCTTTTACATGAAGAAGGTCCAAAATACTGCCGGCGCAGCCAGCTTTTGGATTCATAGCTCCGATAAATACTTTTCGGATCCGGGATTGGACAATAGCTCCGGCACACATCTGACAAGGCTCTAACGTCACATACAGTTCGGTATCATCTAACCGCCAATCCCCCATTTTCTTACATGCTTTTTTAATTGCGCTGATTTCTGCATGAGCCAGAGCGGTTTTATCCGTCATTCTCCGGTTATAGCCTCTGCCAATAATCTCGCCGTTATATACAATGACGCACCCAATCGGTACTTCATTTATTTTCTTAGCCTTTTTTGCCTCTTTCAAGGCTTCTTTCATAAAATATTCTTCGTTATGTTCTGTACTCATATCAATATAATAAGAGGGCGGAAAAGCCTACGGCTTTTCCGCCTTGGTTCTTTAATAGTATTTTCGAATTACATCCCAAACTCCGGCACGTTCCTGGCCCAATTTCCAGGAAGCAACTCCGGCAATGTTATGCTGGCTGAACAGGTTCAGTTTTGCATCAATAGAATCTTCATCCTCTAACCAGATATAAACCTCGGTTTCATAGTTTTGATAATACAGGGCACGATAGCCTAAGGTTGCATCCCAGGTAGCTCCGCCATGCTCATCTACAAGAGCTTGCGCATCATTCATACCATACTCTTCACGATCCAGTTCTGCGCCAGCCTTATACCAAACTCTGGTATAGAACGGAATACCGTAAATCAGTTTTTCAACTGGTACCAGTTCTTTTGATAAAGCTAAACTCTCCTCTAAGAATGGAAGAGAAGCGTTCGGTCCAACTTCGCCAGAACCTACATAATCATCATATCCCATGATAATTACATAGTCGCAGATCTTGCCCTGCTCTTTTACATGGAAACAGGAAGCATTGAAGGAATATGGAGTGTAGTTATCTACGCTGAGATATCTTCCTTCTTTTCTGCATCGTACAGAAAGTTCCCGGATGAACTCGATGTAGGATTCGCTGAAATCAGAGTTTACCAGCTCGATATCTACGTTCAATCCATCAATTTCCTTATTTGCCATATCGTTCATAATGGCATTGATGACATACTCTCTCTTTGAAGTCGAGGAAAGTACCTTTCTGGTAACTTCTCTGGAAGTTGTGCCTTCTTCGGCAGAATCTACATCCAGCAGAGCCCATACCAGACAGCCCATGGAATGAGCTTCGTCTACATAGTCTGCGCTGGAGCGGATATACATATCAGCATCTCCAGTGGTAATACTGTACCAGGTTGGAGAAAGAATATTCAGTCCGGTAGCATTCGCAGTATCGTTACCTAAATCGTCATTGGCAGCGGAACTATAAATTCCATGCCAGGTCATGTTAATCGGACCACCGGTGGACATAGAAGTGTATTCCGGCTCGTCATAGTCACTGACTACATCTTCTGTGTGACGGTTCTTTACACAACGAGTCTGAATAAATCCTAAGAAGCCTTCTTCATTTATTACTTCCAGCCAATCATCTAAATCGTTGATAATCTGCAGACGGTCGCCTTTCGCAACATCGCATACAACGTTGGAACGGATACCACCACGAATACGGATAGAAGTTTTTCCTTTTACTTCACAGAACTCGATTGGGCCAGTTTTGTATTTGATATAAACTCTTGCCGGGTCTTCAAATACTTTATAACTAGCGGATGAGTACTGATCGACAAAGTCCATAGCGATGCAGATGGTGCTTCCCCATTCCACAACGATCGGATAATCCGTTTCTATGGTTTCGCCATTGACTGTATATTTATTTTCGTTCAGTTTCGCCTTAATAATAGCGTCTGCGTTGGTTACAACTAAAACATTTTCAGAAGAATCCCAATAGAATCTTTCATCAATATTGTAGTAAACCAGATCTCTGCTGACATAGACCTGACCATCCTGAAGGAAGGCTCTGCTCAGATACTGTACCTGATGCTCTTCTGTGTCGCCATAGAAGGAGTGCTGATCCAGCATGGTGTCCTCAAGAACGATTGCTAAATCGCCCTCTCTCGCCTCCTGAGTTCCCGTTGCCGAGTTCTCTGTCAGGAAGAAATATTTCCGAAGGTTTTCCATGTTATGGGTAGGTCCTTTAATCTTATAGACAACAAACAGTAAACCAATCAGTATGACCAAAATAACCGCATGCACGATTAAAGGCTTAACGGATTTTGCCTTCTGTTTCTTTGGCTTCTGGCTCTTTATATTTTTTTGTGCCATGGTCTGACCTCACATTCATTTTTAATCGGATTATTATATCATTTTTCCCCGTTAAAAACAACATTGCCGGTGCTTAAGAAGTTCTTAAGAAAAGCTTGTCAGAGGTTCTTTCCTAAATATTATTTACTGCATCGAACTTCAGCTGGGTCAGTTGTCCGGATTCATTCCATACATAGTCCCGCATATAGCTGGTTTCTTCATTAAAAACACAGGCTGCAGCGATTTCTTTAGCATCGGATTTTCTTCCTTCTAAATAGAGCGATGCTCCGTTTCTTGCAATCTTTTTTAACTCATGTTCCAGCGTCATGTAGGCAATGTAACGGTTTTTTTCAGAATAAGTCATATAACCTCCTTTCTTCATTATTAGAATATGCAGATCAAGGAAATGCCGTGATAATATAAAAATCTGCATTTGGGCATAAGAAAAAGAGCTGTCTGCTTATATAAAAATTGGGAATCAAATCTGCAGAACACAGATTCTTGGATACGAAATTGAGAGGATGTAAAGGAAACTACTAAGTTCTAAATATAGTTGTTCTTTTGTTACTTAAAAAATGCTTTCAACTCTCATTCCTTATGTGGGTGTTAGTATATTATTTTTGTATTGACTTTTCAAGCGTTTTCATTTATTTTTTCCTATATGAAAATAGAACGTATTAGTGAAAATCAAATAAAGTGCACGCTGAACCGGTCAGACCTCGCTTCCAGACAAATTCGAATGAGCGAGTTGGCTTATGGTACAGAAAAAACAAGAGGACTATTTCAGGACATGATGGAACAGGCTTCGAATGAAGTCGGCTTCGATGCCAACGATTTTCCTTTAATGATAGAAGCTATTCCTGTTTCTATGGACTGTATTGTGCTGATGATTACCAAGGTCGAAGACCCGGATGAAGTAGATACCAAGTTTTCTAGCTTCACCCGTTTAAACGACTTGTTTTCTGATACATCTGAGGATGTTCCAAAAGCTCCGTTCCATCGTCCGGGCGGAAAGCCTCAGAAACCGGTACAGGATGTTTTATCATCCTTAGCAAACGTGCCTGCTTCGCTGGACAGACTCTTCTCTTTTGAAGACCTGGATACAGTGATTAGTTTTGCTCATCATATTGATGGTATTTACAGAGGATTTAATTCTCTTTATAAATGCCGCGAAAACAACAGATTTTACCTGCTCCTTACGAAATCAGAACACAACATTAAGGAGTTTGGTTTAGTATGCAACTCAGCTTTGGAATACGGCAGCAAGGAATCTTTAAACTTCGCCAGAATTGCTTACCTTGACGAACATTTCGATAAAATCTTAGATGGTAATGCAGTTCAAAGCCTTGCTAATGTGTAATTAACCTTAGCTTTTTTTGCTATGTTTGCTTGTTATGGCGGATAGATTTATTCTGTCCGCTATTTTTTTACGAGTAATTCCCAGTACACGGGGAAACAATAAATTATTGCGTGAGGTACGAAATGGCTCAAGAACTTATTTGTTTAAAAGACCTAGTAATGGAGTTCGGTAAAGACCGAGTTTTAGATTCCATTAATCTCAGTATTGAGGATAAGAAATTCATGACCCTCCTCGGTCCATCAGGATGTGGTAAGACGACTACCTTAAGAATCATCGCAGGCTTCCAAAATCCAACAAGTGGTGAAGTCTTTTTCGACCAACAGAAAATAAATGATGTTCCACCTTACAAAAGACAGATTAATACTGTTTTTCAGAACTACGCGTTGTTTCCGCATTTAGATGTTTATGACAACATCGCTTTCGGCCTGCGTATTTCAAAACTCCCAGAAGAAGAAATCGACAAACGTGTTGGTGAAATGCTAGAAGCAGTTTCTTTGAAAGGATTTGAAAACCGTAAAGTCACGTCTCTGTCCGGCGGCCAGCAACAGCGTGTTGCCATCGCCAGAGCTTTAGTTAACCGTCCAAAAGTTCTTCTGTTAGATGAACCTTTAGGAGCTTTAGACTTGCGTTTAAGAAAAGACATGCAGAACGAGCTGAAAGCTATCCAACAGGAAGTTGGCATTACGTTTGTTTATGTAACCCATGATCAGGAAGAAGCCCTTTCTATGTCGGATACCGTCGTTGTTATGGACGCTGGAAAAATCCAGCAGATTGGTACTCCGGAAGATATCTACAATGAGCCTGCTAATGCTTTTGTTGCAGACTTCATCGGCGAGTCCAATATTCTCGACGGCATTATGGTCGATGACTTCCGGGTAAAATTTTTTGACCGGGAATTTGCCTGTGTAGACCAAGGCTTTGAAAAGAATGAACCTGTGGATGTTGTTATTCGTCCGGAGGATGTAGATATTGTTGCACCAGATGATGGTCACCTTTGCGGTACCGTTACCAACGTAACCTTCAAGGGTGTGCACTACGACACCATCGTCGACTTTAAAGGTTTTAAATGGCTGATTCAGACCACCGACTTCCATAAAGAAGGCTCTGTGATTGGCATCCGTCTGAATCCAGATGATATTCATGTAATGCACAAGAGTGAATACTCTGGCATGTTTGGTGACTATAGTTCCTATTCGGAAGAATATGATGATATTTCTGTTGTAGAAGATGATGAGGAGAACGAATAATGAAGCGTAAATGGCTCACGGCTCCTTACATCGTATGGATGCTGTTATTCACAATCATACCCCTTTGCATAGTTATTTACTTTGCATTTACGGATTCCATAACCGGTGAATTTACTTTCTCAAATATTACCGGCATGTGGGATTATGCGCCGATTTTCTTACGATCCATCTGGCTCAGCGTTATCGCTACTATCATCTGTTTGATTATCGGTTATCCAGTTGCTTATACCATTGCCCAGTGTAAGCCTCGTACCCAGCAGTTACTTCAGATGCTGATTATGTTGCCAATGTGCATGAGTTTCCTTTTAAGAACTCTCGCATGGGTTGCTTTACTGGAAGACACCGGTATTATCAATAATTTTGTCAGCGCGATTGGTCTTACGCCCCTTCCTTTGATTCGTAACTCCGGTGCTGTTATTTTAGGCATGGTTTATAACTATCTGCCTTATATGATTCTGCCGCTGTACACTTCCATTTCAAAGATTAACCCGAGACTCATCGAGGCTGCAGAAGATTTAGGCTGCAACAAAACCAAAGTATTTGGTAAAGTAACGCTGCCTCTTTCTATGCCGGGCATTGCTTCCGGAATTACTATGGTTTTTGTACCGGCAGTTTCCACTTTCTATATTTCCCAAAAGTTAGGCTCTCCAGGAACCATTTTAGTTGGTGATATTATTGAGTCTCAGTTTAAGGGTGCATATAATCCAAACCTTGGTGCTGCGATGTCCCTGATTCTGATGATTCTGATTTTCATCTGTATCGGTATTTCCAACCACTTCACGAACAGCGATTCCGAAGAGGAGGTGATGATGCCATGAGAAATGTATCGAAAGTCATCACTATAATCGTCTTCATATTTTTATATGTACCAATCATTATTTTGGCGATTTCTTCCTTCAGCTCCGGAACGGACCTGGCGGTATTTAAAGAGTTCACCTTAAACCAGTATCATGAATTATTCCGTGATACAGACCTGCTGATTCTGGTAAGAAACTCTGCCATCATTGCAGTGCTCTCTACCTCTATCGCCACCATTTTAGGTACCGCTGCAGCTTTAGGCATGCATAAGATGAGCAAGAAAATGCGGAATCTGGTTATGTCGATGACAAACATTCCGATGACCAACCCAGATATCGTTACCGGTGTTTCCCTGGCCTTAATGTTTGCTTTTACAGGCACAATGCTGAAACTGAATTCCATTTTAGGTTTTTGGACACTTTTGATTGCCCATGTAACCTTTAACCTTCCTTATGTTATTTTGAACGTTATGCCACGTCTGTCCCAAATGGACCAAAACTTGACGGACGCTGCCTTGGATTTAGGCTGCACTCCGGTAAAGGCATTCTTCAAAGTAACCATTCATGAAATTATGCCGGGCATCATTGCCGGCGCCCTCATGAGTTTTACCATGTCCCTGGACGATTTCGTAATTTCGTATTTTGTAACCGGCTCCGGTTTCGTAACCCTTCCGGTTGAAATTTACAACTATACAAAGAAGCCAATTCATCCGAAGCTGTACGCTCTGTTCACCTTAATGTTCATCGTTATTTTGGCTCTGATGATCGTTATGAATGTGTTACAAGCAAAAGCAGATAAGAGGAAATCCCAAAGTCACGCAAGTCAGATAGGAGGCGTATCATGAAAAAGTTTTTCGCATGCTTCCTGGCTCTGACACTAGGGCTCTTAATCGTAGGCGCAGCTCCTGCAAAAGCTGCAGAAAAAGTAACCTTAACGGTTTATAACTGGGGACAATATATTTCCGATGGCAGCGATGGCTACATTGATGTTATTGAGGAGTTTGAGAAAGCATATCCAAACATCCATGTGAACTACATGACATTCGACAGCAACGAGACGCTGTACACCAAACTGCAATCTGGTGGTTCTACTTATGATATTATCATTCCGTCCGATTACATGATTGATACGCTGATTTCCGAGGATATGCTGGAGCCTTTGGATTTTTCCAACATTCCAAACTATAAGTATGTAGACGAAGCTTATAGAAACATGGCTTACGATCCGGAAAACAAGTATTCCGTGCCTTATACCTGGGGTTGCGTAGGCGTTATCTATAATTCCAAATATGTTAACGAAGAAGATGTCGGCAGTTGGGATTTAATGTGGAATAAAAACTATGCCGGAAAAATTCTGATGTTCGATAACCCACGTGATGCTTTCGCCATTGCAGAAAAGCTTTTAGGCTACAGCCTGAATACGGAAGACCCGGAAGAAATGGCTGCTGCGACAGAAAAGCTGAAGGAGCAAAAGAATCTGGTACAGAGCTACGTTATGGACCAGATTTTCGACAAGCTGGAAAGAGAAGAAGCTTGGATTGGCGCTTACTATGCTGGCGACTATCTGCTTATGGCAGAGGAAAATGAAAACCTGCGTTTCTTCTTCCCGGAAGAAGGTTTCAACCTGTTCGTCGATGCCATCTGTATCCCAAAAGGCTGCCAGCACAAAGAGGAAGCGGAAACTTTCATCAACTTCCTATGCGAGCCGGAAATTTGCGGACAGAACCTGGAATACTTAGGCTACTCTGCTCCATTATCCGAAGCAAAGAAATACATGGACCCAGAAGTTACCGAAAGTGAAATTGCTTATCCGCCGGAAGACGTTCTTGCAAGGGGCGAGGCTTTCGCCGCACTGTCCGTAGAAGGAAACCAGAGAATGAACGCCCTGTGGCTGTCCGTAAAAACCGACGATAACGTTTTAGGGAAGTACCTGATTCTGACCGGCGTTGCTATCGTAGTGGTAATTGGCCTGTGGCTCTTCTTTAAGATCCGCAAAACTCGCTCCATTAAGCGTCGGGGAATGTTCTACAAGAAATAGGCGAAAAGTTTTTTCAGCGAATATTCAAGATAATTTTACAGCAAAAAAGCACCTGAAAAATCAGGTGCTTTCTTAATTTTATTTTTCGGGGTCAATTATTTAGCTGCAAGGTAAGCATTCATCTTTGCAACGATTGCATTAACGTCTGTTCCATGAACTGCGCAAGCGTCCTCAAGGCTTTCTGCCTGTGAAGATGGGCAGCCGAGGCAATGCATACCTGTTTCAAGAAGAATAGGAACGAAGCCTTCGTCAATTTTTAAGATGTCGCCAATTGTCATATCTTTTGTAATAGTTGCCATTGATATGTCCTCCTTTATATATAACAGCAAGAGTCACTTATTCTTTTAAATGCGTGGGCATTATATTATATCTTTTATTTTTTTTCAACACTTCTTCAATTTTTTTTCCTTCATTTCGTTGCATTGCCTATTTTTCACGGTATTATATGCAGTTTTTTTATTAAAGTTTACAAGAGTTTGAGAAGTTTTCCCTAGTAATTCCTCATGCCATGCAATCGTGTATAAAAAAAGCACTTGCATTTCCAACATTTATTTGTTATATGTTGCTTAGGCAAGTAAATATGTTTGATTTGTTGCTTAAATAGTGGCAAGTTGAATAGAATTTCACTTGTAATAGTAGGTAAAATAGTTTAGAATTGCATGAGTGAAACGGACTTCGGTCCGATTTTCTCGAGAAAATTTTAAAAGGAGGACTTTAATATGGCACGCGTTATTTCTGATGGTTGTGTTAGCTGTGGAGCTTGCGAAAGTTCTTGCCCAGTAGGCGCTATTACAGCTGGTGACGACAAATATGTTGTTGATGCAGCAACTTGCATCGATTGCGGAGCATGTGAAGGCTCTTGCCCAACTGGTTCTATCGCAGAAGCATAATAATTTAAAAATAATCGTTCGAACGAAAAACGCCGGAATTTTCCGGCGTTTTTTTATCAGGCATGAGGTGGCAGCATTAGCTGCCGGAGCCCTGATGCCTGTTCCGCTCTGCGGAACGGTACCTCTTCAGGCATGAGGTGGCAGCGTTAGCTGCCGATAGGCTGTATGCCTGTTCCGCTCTGCGGAACGGTACCTATTTTATTCAAAATTTACTGGCATGACGCGGTTTCCACCGTTGTCTTTCAACATATTAACAAAACGAGTGTACTTCGGCTGCCAGGTCAGCTCTACGGTTCCTGTAGGGCCGTTACGTTGTTTTGCAATAATTACTTCGGCTACATTTCTCTTTTCCGTATCCGGATTGTAGTAATCATCACGATAAAGGAACATAATGACGTCCGCATCCTGCTCGATGGCACCAGATTCACGGATATCCGAAAGCATTGGGCGGTGGTCCGGCCGGCTGTCTGCAGCACGGTTCAACTGCGAAAGCGCAATAACCGGGACATTCAGTTCTCTTGCCAAACTCTTTAAAGCACGGGAAATATCAGAAATTTCCTGCTGTCGGTTGTCGCTTCTTCCGCCGGAAGTCATTAACTGAATATAGTCCACAATAACCAGCTGAATATCCTGCTCCATTTTATATTTCCTGCATTTTGAACGCATTTCTGTAATTGAAATGCCAGGGGTATCATCAATAATCAAGTTGGAACCGCCAATCGTCTCTGCCGCTTCGGAAAGGTGATCCCAGTCTTCATCGGAAAGATTTCCGGTACGGATATTCTGGGCATCAATTAAAGACTCCATGGCCAGGAGACGATTTACCAGCTGTTCCTTGGACATTTCCAGACTGAAAATGGCTGCGGCTTTTCCCTTTTTACAAGTTACATTATCCAAAATGGACAAAGAAAAGGCCGTTTTACCCATGGAAGGTCTGGCAGCAATCAGAATAAAATCGGAAGGCTGCAATCCTGCGGTTTTAAAATCCAAATCTGCGAAACCGGTAGAAACGCCGGTAATGTTTCCCTTAGTCTCGGAAGCCTTCTGAATGGCTTTCAGGGAGCGGATAACGATTTCGCTGATTGGCTCAAAATCTCTGGTATTTCTGGACTGGACTAAGTTGAACACGTTCTTCTCCGTCATTTCCAGAATATTGTCCAGTTTGTCGCCAGATGCATAAGCTTCTTTGGAAATATCTTCCGTCACACGAATCAGCTTTCTTAAGGTCGCCTTTTCATATACGATCTGCGCATAATATTTTACATTGGCAGAGGTCGGAACTGCGTCCAGAATGGCTTTAATGAATTCCGGGCTTTGCATTTCTTCCGGGGCATTTTTCTCTTTCAGCTTTGCACTTAAGGTAACCATATCGGAAGGTTTGCGTTCGTTGTACAGCTCAGCCATAGCATCGAAAAGAATGCCATTCTGCTTTGCATAGAAATCATCGCCAGTCAACAGTTCTGTGACGGTTCCGATGGTTTCATTATCCATAAGCATGGCGCCGATAACGGACTGCTCCGCTTCCAGATTATGGGGCATTATTTTTTTGATGAGAGCTTCATCTTCCATAATAATTCGTCCTTACGTTTACTTAGTATATCAGCTACTTTGGCCGTTTTCACAGCCATTAAAGGCAAGTTACGCTTCAACAACCGTAACTTTTAATATTGCAGCAACATCTTTATGAAGTTTGATTTTTACTTCATAAGCACCTAATTCTTTAATCGCATTATCTAAAACGATTTTCTTTTTATCTACATCTAAACCATGCTGTTCTTTGATGGCTGTGGCGATTTCCTTTGTAGAGATAGCTCCGAACAGTTTTCCACCTTCGCCTGCTTTAATTTTAATGGTAATAGCAGCCTGCTCTAACTGAGTTCCTAAAGCCTGAGCAGCCTCTAAATTTTCCTGAGCAATTTTCTCTTCGTTTGCTTTTTTCAGTTTCAAGGTATTCAGGTTTGCTGCAGTAGCTTCCACGCCTTTTTTCTTCGGGAGAATAAAGTTTCTGGCATAACCGTCACTAACGTCAACGATTTCGCCTTTTTTTCCTAATGATTTTACATCTTCTAATAAAATAACTTTCATTTTATAAAGCTCCTTCTTCTATCATTTTACGAATGGTCAATTTTACTTTCTTTTTCACGTCATCCACTTCACCCATGAGCTGAGCTCCGGCGGTGTTCAGATGGCCTCCGCCACCCATACGCTCCATAACCAGCTGAACATTTACGTTACCTTTAGAACGAGCGCTGATATAAATTTTTCCGTTAATATCGGCTAATACAAAGCTTCCCACGATACCGCTGACA
>JAKSRL010000003.1 GCA_024403635.1 Lachnospiraceae bacterium
CGGTGTAACTGTAGGAATCGGCGGATCCGTTACCGTTCAGGATATGGGACTGTATGAGCTTCTTTCCAATCATAATGATATTTATTGGCATTGGAATAATATCCCTGGTTTAGATAAACAGGAAACCTATAAAAGAGCACAGGTAGCGGATATTTATTTATCTTCCGTAAATGGATTGGCAGAAACTGGAGAAATCATTAATATTGACGGAACCTGTAATCGCGTGTCGGCGATTATGTACGGGCATAAAAAAGTTTATCTGATTGTTGGTGCAAATAAGCTGGCACCAGATTATGATAGCGCTCTTTATCGTGCAAGAAATATCGCTGCACCATTAAATGCGCAGCGATTAAATCGAAAGACTCCTTGTGCAGAAAAGGCCGATAAATGCTACAACTGCAGTAGTCCGGACCGAATCTGCAATGGACTTTCTGTCTTATGGAAAAAACCAGGTGGATGTGAGTACGAAGTAGTCCTGATTGACGAAAAAATAGGCTATTGATTATTGATTAAAGTAACCGATATATTCGATGGAAAGAGAACTATCCGGGAACATATATTTGTATAATTCAATAAAGTAATCATCGGTCATACTGGCAATATAATCCGTAACTAACTGGTTTGGCTCCGTGGATTCGTATGGCATGGTCCGGGTATAATGGGCTTGATTTACGTAGTCAATATGATGGGTAAATATTGGAGAAATCCTACGGTCAGCCTTTAAGTCCTCCAGTAAAGATTCATAAATATCTTTCATCATAATTTCGACGGTTTTATATTGTGGCGTCTGAGCGGTGCTACCGAAATAAATAAGATCATAGTTATCAGCTTTGGCTTTCTTTAATGCACGAAAATGGATATCGTCCATTTTAATGTAAGGCTTGCCAAAGCTGTTTTCTACAATATTGACAACTAAGTTATTGATGATTTCTGCATTATTGGTGCCAATGGCATCATCTTCAAAGACATTTTCCATATCCATATTGGCCCGCTCCGCATCCTGACGGTCTTTTCCAAGATAGGCAATAATATCGGAAACGCGGACAACACAGGCTTCCAGAGTGGAAGGCACTAGTTTTTTGATATAGTCCGAATCAATAAAACATTGTTCGATTTCCTGGTCAAATTCTTCAAAGGTCTTTCCGACAGTAGGACGGTATTCGGATAATTCCAACTCGCCGTTGTGACAAGCGATTCCATCCAGTGTCTGCAGTGTAATGTTATACGGAAAGATATTGTCTAAGACCCGGACCGATTGGATATTGTGATTAAAGCGTCGACCCGTATGGTCTTGTAACAGGTTATCCAAAAAACGCTCTCCTGTATGGCCGAATGGAGTATGTCCCATATCATGGCCTAAAGCAATGGCCTCAATTAAATCCAGATTCAGGAAGAGAGCCCTGCCGATCGTACGTGCAATTCTGGAAACTAATTGCACATGAAGAGAACGACGGGAAATATCGTCGTTTTTATAAAATGAAAAGACCTGTGTTTTGTCTGCATAGCGACTGAAATATGGACAATGAACGATTTTGTCCGCATCTCGGATAAAGGCAGGCCGAATAAAAGTTGCCCGGTCATGATTCATGTTCCTGCGTATGGCCTTTTCATTTGAAAAAGCATACGTTGAGAGATTTTCTGAGTATTTACTATTTATTTCTCTTTCTTTTTCTGGAGAAAGGCTTTCATATTTAAGCATTTTTTTCCTCGTAGTGTTTTTGTTGATTGAATTAATTGTATCATACTATCTGTTAAAAATTTATTTAAAATGGATTGTATAATAATAAAATAATTTTTATAATATTTTTAAATGAAAAGGTTTCTCAGCCGGTTCTGGGGAGGAGTATGCCTTCGGGTGTATCATCGGTGTCCAGAGCACATATTTGATTTTTCCTGGGAGCACACGATGGCCGGCGTGAAATATAAAAACAAAGGGGTGGATAAACCGCCCCTTTTCTTGTTTCTGGTTATTTGCTATTTTTCTTCTTTTTTACGAATTAATAAGATAATTCCGATACCCAAAGCCAGCAACGCATTCGTGATCATCCAAGAAATCCAGTTGTTTGCATCACCGGTATCTGGTGTATTTGGTTTTTCTTTTACCGTAAGAGTAGCAGAATCGGAGGTTATGCTATTTCCGGAATAATCTTTGATTATACAACGAATTGTCGTACCGTTTTCGTCCATAGAGGCCTTCTTCAAAGTAAGAATAGGTTCTTTTGTAGTTTTGAAGTCTATCCAATTTCCGTTTTCCAGTTTTTGCCAGCGATACTCATATGGTTCAGTTCCTCCGATAGCCTCAACAGAGAATTCAGCATCCTGATCTACGATTACGGAGGTGTTTTCCGGCTGCTGTAGGATTGTCAGATTGTTGTTAATCACTAATACACAGGTATCGTCAATCTCACTCATTTCTTCGTTTTCATCAACTGTATCAGAAACCCCGAGAGTTAAACAGTTTGCGCTGCGGCCATCGGTAAGCGTACTTACCGGAAGAGTGAAGCTGTAGGCGAGTTGACCGTTTTCATGGTGAGAGTTAAAGGTATGGATAAAGCAAGGGTATTGCTCATCATCAATCCAGGCTTGGAGCGTCACTCCACGAGGAGCTGTATGGTCTGTTTGTCCATCCTGGAATATGGTGATTTTTGCATATTTTTCGCCGTTCTTTTCGATAACATGGCATTTTATGGAAAGATTTACCACATTAAATTCCACATCATGATCCGATGGAGTATATGTATAGATCATTGGATTGCCGAATTCGTCGGTCGGAGATGTCAGGTCATTTGAGACGGATTCCGTAAAACCGTTTAAGGAACCGGCAATAGTCAGGTCTGTTTTTGCCCCTTCTCCTGCACTCAGGATATGATCATCTTCCGCAGATCTTTTAACTGCAAGTACAGGCATAGAAGCTAAGTCTTCTTCCGCTGCACCGAATGCATCGCTTAAGGCAAAGATATCCGCAACATATTTTGGTACATACGTTTGGTTAACTTCACAGGTGATTTCTGTTTTATGCGCCCAGTCAATAGGTACTGCAAATATCATTGTGTAGGTTTGGATACCTTCCGGCATCAATGCAGGAACGTTGACAAAAATGGACCCATTTGATTCAAGAAGTCCGTTTGTCATAGTACTACGGGTAATATTCCATTCATCTTTGTTAATTAGGTCAAAGAGACCGCCAATGCGGCGAGCAGAGTAGTCTCCCTGGAAGATGACTGGATGTGCTTCCGAATAACCACTCTTCAGGAAGGTTACTTGATTGTTGGCTGGATCGGTTAAATCAATATGGCTGCTTTGTACCAGTTCCTGGCTTCCTTCTGTGTTCATATGGTAGATATTAAAATCAAAGCCTAAAACTGGTACATTTCCTTTATTGATGATTGTAAAGAGCATATTGCAATCACGTCCTGCTGATACGGCAGGCATTTCCGTTCCGGCTCCCATTAATTCTGCACTGACTCTACGGACTACGTTTACTTTAAATGAAGACAGTACCTGGTCTTCGTCGGATTGATTATCGTCAGATGACGGAAGCCAGGATTTGGTTATGATCATATTTCCGTCTGACATAACGTGGCTATAGATCGGTGTAGTGGAAACAGAGCAACCAGCTGGAGGAGTTCCATCGCTGCCTGTTAATACACCAAGGCGATATGGAGATGTCATCATATTATACTGAGGAGAATAGCACATTCCCTTTACTGCTGTATGATTTTCCCCAGTTTCTTCGTCTTGGAATCCTTCAAACCAATACAGATAATTCTCATTCATTAAACGTCCGGCAAAAATCGGCGCACCGTTTAACTCAACGTCATAATCTGTAAATACTTCTGTAGTGCAGTACATTTCATCAAAAGCCAATGAAACGCTTTGCAGAGAAGCGTTCTGACCGCCTGCGCTTGTATCGGAGGCTTTTGGCGAACAGAATAAAGTATAATCGGCAGAACTGTTTTCAACGAAATCTGTACGGATGATGGCGATATCATCCATCTCACCTAATGAAGCATCATCTGAGACCTCAGTTGTCAATGCACGGTATGCGCTGATGTTCCAAATGCTTCCATCCTCTAATAGAGCCATGATAAATCCATAATGGCCGGCACCGCCGATCAACTGTTTTACCGGTCTGCTGTCCGAGATGGAAACATTTCGTAAAGAGGAAGCGACGATTTCTTCTGTTGGCTGGTTGGATAAAAAGTATACCATGCCTATATTATCCGGGTCATCCGATGTTCCGAACGATACTAGTTTTGCTCCGTTATTTTCGTTATAAGCATCATTTTCCGAATCTTCCAAAGCAGTTTGGCTGGAATCCATATCCATGACAATGTCTTCCACAAGCTGCGTTGTTCCGCGTGGAGAAAAGCCTTTTAACTTAATGTTGTATATCATTCCAATCGCATCGCTAATCGGAGTATCAAACTGGTCTACAAATATTACTTCATGAAGGTCATCATTTGAATCTGGATAACGAAGGTTCTGGAAGGTGCCATCATAAAGATAGACCCTTGTAACTACAACTGTTCCGGTTGGAAGTTCTCTCGTAATAGTTTGTCCATCCTGTTCATCTGTCTTTGTGACCCAGTCGGTACCGATGGTAGCGCTGACCGTTGCTAATTGAACCGTCTGGATTGTATCGGTGCTTCCCATGCGGACATGGACGTCATAAACTTCAGGGTGTGCTGCGGCACGGACAGAAGTAATCCTCCAATCTCCGGAATCGATTTTTGATTGGATTTCGGCAGGGAAATTAAAGGTGCCCGCATATCCTTCGGAATAATTGGTTGGTGTATATTTTACAGCTTTTTCGTTTTCAACCCAGAAGATATAATCGCAGTCAGCTTTATAAGAACCGGATCCGTCCCAATGGAGCGTGAAATAGGTAGTTACAGAATCTTCCTCTTTCGTGAATTCATACGAACTGTAAGTCCAAAGGGTATCGCCGTTAATATCGTCTTGAGAAGAGGTTTCTTCTTCTATCGTTGTTGTATTTGCATATTCGGTGTCACCTAAAGAAATGCCGCCAGCGGAAGCAAGCGCACTCGCCGAATCGTCATCTTCCCAAAATGGTTTTGATTTGAATTCAAAGGTTCCTTGTGTAATATTCCATTCTCCGGTTCCGGACCATAAGTTCCAGATAAAATGAACAAAGAAGAAATCCGCATAGAAGGAGAGGCCCAGATTAAAAGTAAATATTTTATCTTCAACAACACCATCCATCGTGGTGAAAATCGGAAGGTTCAGTAGCAGGCCGAGCTGGAATCGGAAGCCCAAAGCCGCTGAGAACGTTTTGCCAAACATGTGCATACGAATGCCTGGACCACCAGACATATAACCCATTAATCGGATTGCGACAGTGATGTCGGTTCCACTATATTCCCATCCTTTAAAACCAAATTTAAAGAATGCCGAAGCAGACATATCAAAGCCCCAACCGACCTTTACAGGAATCGCACTTAGGAAGAACTGTTTTGTCCAGTCTCCACGGAATCCGAACTGCAGGCCCAGAAGCACGGTAAAATCCATTTCTTTTGCTGGAGAATACGTTCCAAAAGCAGCAATCGTTCCATTTCCATAGATTTTTTTGCCACCATAGGTGCCCGGTATGTGGTTGTCATATTTTAATGTCTTATATTCGCTGTCAATTTCCTGTTTTGCGAATCCGGCATAGCGGTTGAATTCGGAGTTTGTAAATTGTTCGATTTTTTTGGAATCGGCCGTCATCCAGCTGTTATTCAGTTTCTCAATGGATTTTGTCATTGGCTGCTGGGTCGTGGAAGCGAATGCTGCCCATAATCCGGAGCAGTTTGTAAGAACATAAAAATGTCCGTTTAATAGCTGCCCAACATCAAAATTTAAGCTCATGCTATTGAGAAATGGACTATTCCCTGGCCAGGAAAGTGAAATCTGTCCAAAATAAAGAGCATCAATAATAGAATCATTCGGTATATACTCGGTTTTGCTGATTTTCGCAGTGGCGCTTTTCAGCGTTGGGCGGATTTCGTCATTCGAAGTAGAAGTCGAAAGCTGAAAGGTCATTGCATTTTCCTGCTCCCCGGCTATCTCCTGGCATAATTTTGATTGAAAAACAGCAGAAGCCATACCACCGGAACTGGAGTAATTGGAAGAAAGGGTAGTATAGTCATTCGAGTTTTTGTTTAAATATTTCATCTGGGCGGTTCCGGAAAAGTCAGCGCCACTTTGGGAACGGAGAAAGAGTTCCACCGTCTGGTCAGCGGTGTTTTCATCGGTAATATAAAGCTCTTTTTCGTACCATTTACAATCATATCCGTTTAAGGAAATACCGGCTACATATACATCCTCTTTCGGGTCGTTTTTCTGTAGGTTACACCAGAAAATTTCTCCGCCTTTAATATAGTTTGCCTGTGCATATTGCGTACGGTAACCCGGGCATACGATTTCATATCCAGCTGTCATAAAGTGGTTTTCATCTGCTCCTAGTTCTGCAGTCGGAATTGTAACGTAACCCTCTTCGTTAGGATGGCGTGCTTGTCCTTTATTCGGGTTCGGATCATCTTCGTTTACCGGCCAGCAATATATTTCTGCATCTTTGAGAGGTTTACCATCTTTATCCAATGCATAGATCCGGATTTCGTAAATGCTGACAACATCAATAACGATATCTTTGCTCGAACCGTTTGATTCTCTGGAAGCAATCTGTTTCATTTTTGAAACACGGTCACTTTTCAGCAAGTCAATTTTCGTTTGTAATTCATCCGAAGTAGAATTTGTTGTATCCGCAGCAGAGGAAGATAGACGTTTTTTGACACTATTTGTGATGGACAACCAATCGGAGTAAAGGTCGCTTGCGATAGCAATCTGATTTTCCAATTCTTCGGAACGCTTCAGTATCTGATATGCGGCAGATTCTCTTTCGTGTTCGGTGACATATATTCCTTCGGAATCGAGACCATCTAAAGCAGCAAGAATAAAACTGCGGTCTTCCGAAATGATGTCGCGGCAGCCTTTCGCTTCTGTCCATACTTTTCGAATTTGGTTCAGCAGGTCAACAACTTCGTCAAAATTCGCGTCTTCTCCGCCAAGCGTTACGGTATTTAAACCATTCGTTTGGCTGTAGGTTATTATGTCTTCCAACTCATGGAGCGGTTCTTCAATGTCATTCTTTAACAGTTCATCTAAACCGGTTTCAATCTGTAAGCCGTTCATGTTTTGACTCAAAGGAGAACCGGTACGGTATTCCGGTGAGTCATTGGTTCCTACAAGGTCTAATATGTAGGTTTTGCGGCTTAATTCTGTTACGATGTCTTCGTTTTCTCCGGCAAAAGCCTGCGAAGGTAAAATCGTGATAGTGATTGCCACAAGCAATATAAAGGCAACTACTTTTTTCAGCATTGGCATGTCCCCCTCATGGATGCTTTAATATTTTAATGTAGATATATCCGTTATAAGTCCAAATTCTTCAGCCCATGGATGTGTTAATTCTTCTAATTCTTCTAAAGAACGCTGTTGTAAAAGAAGTTCCCGAAGATAACTTCGGTCTTCTTCATTTTCTAATTTTGTTTCGCCTCCAGGAATATCGTCATAGTAGTAGAGAATATGTACGCCATCCGAGCATAAGGTCGGCTGACTATAGTCTCCTTTCTTATTCAAGGAAGCAGCTCCGGCCATAAGTTCTTCCGACCAACGTTGGCTTTTCGCATGATAGATCAGAGCATTGTCCGGATTATAGTCTTGCATTAAGTCTTCAAAAGATTCTCCGTCTTTAAGTCTTGCATACAGCTGGTCACATTCATCGGAAGTTGATTTCAGGACCGATTGCCAGAGCCTGCCGTATTCGACATTTAACTCATCAATACGGTTCATGGCATTTCGGTAGGTCTCCTCCAGTGATGCGGTGTCTTTTCCATCGATAACATAGGATGCAATCTTGTTATAGGCTTCTTCAGCATCCTTTGCTTGAGTCGTGGCTTCTGTTTCTATTCGTGTCAGTTCGTTTCGTATATCTTCTGGTACAGGAATAACTATTTGATAAAGAATACGAAAACCATCTGGTACATAGGCACTGTCATAATCTCCACAGATTACTTCTTCTTCAAAGAGCGGAATGTTTTTTTCATAGCGCTCCCGACATGGCTGAACATAATTTTCCTTATAGAAGTGGTCAATGTCCTCATCTGTAACATTTACTTCCACCTTGTAGTAGTCCATAATCTGCTGTAATTCGTAATTGGTTTTCAGTTCTTCAAAAAAGTAATCAATATTGATTCCGTTTTCTTCCAGATACGATGTAAGTTCTTCATCCGAATAACCGGCAGAACTATCCGAATTGCGGAATTTTTGCCAGTAGGCATCGTAGCTTTTCTGAGCCTCATTGCGCAGGGCATACAAAGTATTATTATCAATCTTGTTAAGTCCGAGCTTTTGTAACTGGGCTTTCACCAGGACTCGGGTTGCATATCCGTTTAGGGTTTCCTGGGCAGCAGCGGCACGGTCTTCTTCCGAAAGGATTACTCCTGCGAGTTCATAATTGTCCAGCAGCATATCAAGGTCACGTTGCACCTGGTCTGCATAATAGTAAAAATCTCCTGCTTGTACAGCAACCACCCGGTTAGAAATCGGAGGAGTTACCTGAGAGGAAGAGGCTGGTTCCGGAACAGACTTGCCACAGGCTGTTATACCAAGGCAGAGTAAGAGTGCAATGATAAGAGCGGGTCTTCTTTCTTTCATCGTTATATCTCCCGTTGGATGTACTAAAAATATTTCTTATTAATTATGGGATAAAGATAAAAAATTATCAAGAAAAACCCCTGTGTTAAGATAAATAACACAGGAGAGAAAATAGTAATGTTTATGTTCTGGAAATAGGGAAGTTCAGTCCGTTCCGTATAGACGAACACCGATTCTTTTATGTTCACTTCGAGCATGCATTCTTTCGATTTTTTCCTGAGCCTGAAGGTTCGTTTTTCCAGTAAGAAGAAATTCATCCAAATCAGCATATTTTATACCCATTTCTGCCTCATCTGTTTGGCCTTCAAAAAGTCCTGCAGAAGGAGCTTTGGTTCGGATGTTGATCGGAGCATCCAGATATGCTAAAAAATCCTAAACTTCTCCAACGGTAAGATCTGCAATCGGATTAAAGTCTGTTCCACCATCGCCATATTTTGTGTAGTAACCAACATAAATTTCGTCACGGTTTCCGGTACCGGCAACTAAACGGCCTTCACTTTGACCAATCGTGTACAAAGTTGTCATACGAAGACGTGGGGCCATGTTGGAAATGGCCGCATCGGTTAAATCGTTCGGATTATTTTTCTTTATCTGGTCAAGTAAAGTCTGACGAGTTTCCGTCAGGTCAATCGTACGGGTTTCAATGCCGAATTGCTCAGCAACTTCCAGTCCGTCTTTCATATCTTCACCGAAATTTCTTTTTGATGCACATGGAAGAATGATTCCTACAGTATTGTCACAAGCCTTTTTACATAAGATACCAACCAGAGCCGAGTCTTTTCCACCGGAGTTTCCGTAAACGATACCGCTGCAATGGGCATCTGCTAAACGCTCCTGAATCCATTTTACTCTTGCTTCAAGTTCTAATTTATAATCACGCATAGATAAAATCTCCTTTAGTTTTCTTCGGCTATCATAATTAATTTACTAAGTGAATGCAATAAAAAAAGAGAAGAGCGAAGTCTTCTCTTAAAGTAGCGGGAGACGGATTTGAACCGCCGACACTTCGGGTATGAACCGAATGCTCTAGCCAGCTGAGCTATCCCGCCATAGCAGACGCTTGTTTGAATTAAGTGGGGCCTACAGGGCTCGAACCTGTGACCCCCTGCTTGTAAGGCAGGTGCTCTCCCAGCTGAGCTAAGACCCCTTACTTCAAGCAATTTGTCGTGCTTGAGTATTGTATTAAATTTACCCTTACATGTCAACTTCTTTTTGTAAAAAAGCAAAAAAGTTTCTTTTTGCAAAAAATCGGGTATAATCAACGATATAAGAAAAGTCTGATAAAGGTGGACGAAATTATGATGAGAGTAGGACAGGGATATGATGTCCATAAATTAACGGAAGGAAGACCTTTGATTATCGGTGGAGTAAAAATCGATTATGAAAAAGGTTTGGAAGGTCATTCAGATGCCGATGTATTGGTGCATGCCATTATGGATGCTTTACTTGGTGCAGCTTCTTTGGGCGATATCGGAGCACTGTTTCCGGACAACGATGATCAATATTTGGGAGCAGACAGTATTTGTTTGTTGCAGGAAGTAGGCAAGGTGTTAAAAGAGTACGGGTATTCTGTTGGAAATATTGATTCTACCATCATTGCCCAGGCTCCGAAAATGAGGAACTATATTGATCAGATGAGAGAGCGGATTGCCAAGGCTTTAGGAATCGATATGGCGATGGTGAGCGTTAAGGCAACAACAGAAGAAGGCATGGGATTTACCGGACGGAAGGAAGGCATCGCAGCTTTCGCAATCTGTTTGATTCAATCGCTTTAAATCATAAAAATAGTATTGATTTTCTTGAGGAAATGAAAGAATTTTGATACACTCTATAGAATACGTAAAATACATGAAAAGAGGAACAGTCATGAGAATCTACAACACCTTAAATGCTAGAAAAGAAGAATTAGTCCCAATCGAAGACGGCAAAATCAAAATGTATGTTTGCGGACCTACGGTTTATAATCTGATTCATATTGGAAACGCTCGTCCAATGATTGTTTTTGATACCTTCCGCCGTTATTTGGAATATAAAGGCTATGAAGTAACGTACGTTTCTAATTTTACGGATGTCGATGACAAAATTATTAAGAAAGCAAACGAAGAAGGTGTTGATTCTGCAATTATTTCCGAACGCTATATTGAAGAATGTAAAAAAGATATGGCAGGCATGAATATTAAGCCGGCAACGGTTCATCCGAAGGCAACGGAAGAAATCGGGGAAATGCAGGCTTTGATTCAGACCTTAATTGATAAAGGCTATGCTTATGAATCCAATGGAACTGTTTATTATCGTACCAGAAAATTTAAAGGCTATGGAAAACTGTCAAAAAAGAATCTGGACGATATGCAGTCTGGCCACAGAGAGATTAAAGTAACTGGGGAAGAAGACAAGGAAGATCCTTCCGACTTCGTATTATGGAAACCGAAAAAGGAGGGCGAGCCAAGTTGGAAAAGTCCTTGGAGTGATGGCAGACCGGGTTGGCACATTGAGTGTAGTGCAATGAGCAAGAAATACTTAGGTGATACCATCGATATTCATGCAGGTGGCGAAGACTTAGTCTTCCCGCATCATGAAAATGAAATTGCACAGAGTGAAGCTGCAAACGGATGCATTTTCTCAAATTATTGGATGCATAATGCGTTCCTGAATATTAACGGCAGCAAGATGAGCAAGAGTCTTGGAAACTTCTTTACCGTAAGAGATATTGCGGAGAAGTATGATCTTCAGGTCCTTAGATTCTTTATGCTGAGTGCGCATTACAGAAGCCCATTGAACTTTTCGGATGATCTTATGGAATCTGCGAAAGCTGGTTTGGAGCGTATTTTGAATGCGAAGAAGAAATTGGATTATGCAGAGCAGAATGCAGAAGGAAGATCCTTTATGTTTGAAGAAGGCGAGGATCAGGACTTCGGCGCTGACTACTTAAAGAAATTTGAAGACTCTATGGAAGATGACTGTAATACCGCAGATGCCATTGCAGCTGTTTTTGAATTTGTTCGTGCCATCAACAGCACCATTAATGAAGAATCATCCACAGCACTGGCTGAGTTAGCAGAATCCAGACTGGTACAGATGTGCGATATTTTAGGTATCATCTTAGACCAGGAAGAAGAATCTCTTGACGTAGAGATTGAGAATATGATAGCAGAACGTCAGGCAGCAAGAAAGAATAAAGACTTCGCAACGGCAGACAAGATTCGTGATAAACTGGCTGAAATGGGCATCGTTCTGGAAGATACAAGAGAGGGCGTTAAGTGGCACAGAAAATAAATGAAATAGCGTCTTTGAATCTGGCTTTTTTAGGGGATTCAGTCTATGAATTGTTTTTTCGAAAAAAAGCGGTCCTGGAAAGCGACAGAAATGTAAATTCTTTGAATAAAAAAACGAAAGAGTTTTCCAAAGCGGTTACTCAGGCGAAAATAGCAGACATCCTTACAGGAAAAGACGGGGAAGAAGGATTTCTGACAGAAGAAGAAAAAGGCGTATTCCGCAGGGGGAGAAATGCGAAAGGCGGTTCCATTCCTGGAAGCTGTACTCCATCGGAATACCGGAAGGCTACTGGTCTGGAGGCTTTAGTGGGTTATTTGTTCCTAATGGACCGAAAAGAACGAATCGAAGAAATATTGAATTACGGAATAGAACGGTATAACGATGCAAAATAATAAAAAAGAATTCGATAAAAAGAATATCGATAAAAAGAATTTTCGGAAAAACCCAAAGGAAAATACGGAAAAAGAGAATGCTTCCGCTGGTGAGAAACATGAATTAATGGTGGAAGGAAGAAATCCGGTTCTGGAAGCTCTGAAAACCAACGATAATATTGACAAACTGTATGTTCAGGAAGGCATAAAAGACGGTCCTCTGGTAACCATTGTGGCAAAGGCGAAAGAGAAGAACGTTATGGTAATTCCGGTGCCGAAGGAAAAATTGGATGCCATGAGCGATACGGGTCATCATCAGGGCGCGATATTAAACCTTTCTGCCATTCAATATGCCGAGGTGGAAGATATTCTGGATCGGGCGGAAGAACGTGGCGAGAAACCGTTTATTTTTGTTTTAGATGGCATTGAAGACCCGCATAATCTGGGCGCTATTATCCGAAGTGCAAATCTGGCAGGTGCCCATGGCGTAATTATTCCAAAGCATCGGGCGGCAACCGTAAATGCAACCGTGGCCAAAGCTAGTGCTGGTGCAGTTTATCATACTTTAGTAGCGAAAGTTACCAATATTGCCCAGACCATCGACCAGTTAAAGGAAAAAGGTATCTGGTTTGCTTGTGCGGATATGGGCGGAGAAGAAATGTACCGGTGCAATATGACTGGAGCGATTGGTTTAGTTATCGGAAATGAAGGAAATGGAGTAAGCCGTTTAGTACGGGAAAAATGTGACTTTGTAGTAAGTATTCCGATGAAAGGCGACATTGATTCCCTGAATGCTTCTGTGGCAGCAGGAATTCTTGCATGGGAGGTTGTACGACAGAATCGTATGAAATAAAGGCTTTTTCTTTGGATGAAATTAGGGGTAGAAATTACAAACGAAAAGGTCTACAATAGCAATGAAATATTGTGGCCCAGAAAGGGTTACTTAATTGATAATTTTAGGAGGTTTTTTATAATGGCTGGTTACAAAATTACAAAAAAAGATGGTTACTATACTTACACAGCACCTGGACACAATGAGTGCAAATGCACAAGACTTCATGATCCTGCAGACGTTGATGGTGGACAGCTTATCAATGGTTTAACACATTTCCTTCCAGCAGGTGGCGGCACAGAATTCGCAGCTAACCCAGCAGAATCTATTTACTATATTCTTCACGGAACAATGAAGTTCAAAGGCGAAGACGGTGTTGAAACTGTTCTTGAAGCAGGCGACAGCGTTCATATCGCAGGTGGTTCACCTAAGTGCGTTACCAACATCGGACCTGACACAGCTCAGATGTTAGTAGTACTTCTTCCTCCAGCACAGAAATAATTTATAATGGAAGACTTTAAAAGGCTGCCTGAACGGGCAGCCTTTTTTGCATAAGCGACTTATGTTATAATGAAAAAAAATCAGGTGGTGTTTTATGGAAAAAATACAAATAAACCAATTATCCGACTTTCTTCTTGGTCAGGCAGAAGATTTGAATGCAATGACGGGATGCACGTGTGTGATTGCACCAGAAGGAGCCGTATGTGGCGTAGATGTCCGTGGAGGCTCTCCGGGAACTCGTGACATCTCTGCCTTAGATCCAACCTGCAACCGGACAGAAGTTCATGGAGTAATGCTTTCCGGAGGCAGTTCTTTTGGACTGGATGCTGCAGGTGGACTGATGGAACTTTTAGAAGAAAAGAAGATTGGCCGGAATGTTGGGGTAACGGTTGTTCCTAACGTTTGTGAGGTGTTTTGATTGGACGTTCGTGGTGGTGCGTGTCGAGGTCGGCGGGATAGAGCTGGGGGGCGGCTGGCTGGGGAAAAGGGTTTTGTGGGAAAGCCTTTTCAGAGTGGAAACTTTGGAGCGGGAACGGGAGCTACGATTGGAAAGACCAATGGACGGAAGAATGCCATGAAAGGCGGTGTTGGTGCTGCTGCTTTCCGTCAGGGGGATTTAATGGTCGGTGCGGTGTTTGCCGTAAATGCTGCCGGAGATGTGATGGAAAATGGGAAGATTCTGGCGGGGGCTTTAACCGAAGACCATACCAGTTTTGCGGATAGTGGAACTTTGGTATTAAATTCTTATGCCATAAATGAAGACCTGTTTGCTGGGAATACTGTGATTGGCTGCATTTTCACCAACGGCCTTCTGACAAAACCTCAGGCTACCCGTATTGCCGGAAGAGGACAGGATGGAATTGCAAAAGCTATTCACCCAGCACATTCGGTTTTTGATGGAGATACCGTATTCGTTATGGCTTCTGGAAAAGTAGCCACCACCATCGATGCTATTGGAATTTTAGCAGAACATGCTACAACGGCAGCTATCGCAGATGCAATTAAAAACGCAGAATCCTATAGCTGCTTTACCTCTTATAAAGAACTAACTACTTTTAATTATTTTAATTTTCAGCAATAAGAAAAGGCTCTCCAAAAGGAACATATTATGTCGAAAGTTGTTAAGCTTTTGTTTGGCGCTCTGGGAAATGCAACCAGACCGGCTTTACCGATTTTTGAAGCAAATAAAGACTTCTATCTCAAGAATTATGGTGTCGAATTCCATATCGAAGGCGTCTGCGACAGTAAAGGAGCAGTAATTAAGCCTGATATGGGATTTATGGAAGTTGAAAAATACAAGGAAGATTATGGGTCTGTTTCGAAAGTTCCTCAGTTTGGACACCCAGGAATGACCGCTCAGGAAATGATTCAGGCGGTTGATGCAGATATTTATATCGAAGCCCTTCCTCCAAATCTTCCTACGGGAGAACCGGGAACGACGAATATTATTACTGCATTGGATCGTAATATGCATGTAGTAACTGCAAATAAGGCACCCCTTGCTCTCTATTGGAAGGAAACGGTTTGGTATGCAAAGAAAAAAGGTCTTCAGCTTCTTTATGGGACGGCGGCCAGTGCGGGACTGAATTCCCTGCAACTGGAAAAATTCCTTGGAGGATGCGATGACATCGTGTCCTTTGATGGCATTTTTAATGCATCCTGCATGTGTATCTTCAAGGAGATGAAAGCGGGAAAATCCTTCGACGAAGCAGTTGATTTTGCAAAGAAACTTGGAACTCTTGATCCGAATCCGGATTCTGATTTGGATGGCTGGGATTCAGCAATGAAGTGTGTTATTCATGCGAATAATATCTGGGATGCAGGTGAAACTCTTGATCAGGTGAAACGTACTGGAATTAAACACATCACAAAAGAAATGATTGAGGAAGCTACGGCGGCGGGAGAGAATTGGTGCATCATCAGCCATGCGGATAAAGATGCAGGTGGTAATATCAATATGTGGGTAGCTCCAAAGAAATATCCGGCGGATAGTCCGATTGGACGTAACACCTGGAACGATAAGGTGATTTTACTGAAATCAAAGTCTCAGGAGGACCAGTTGGTTTACGGAATGAATAATGCCGCAACCTGTACACCGGGAAATATTGTGCTTGATGTAGTAACCATAGCGAGAAGTTTGTAGATTGTATTTGTGGAGAATGCGGTAAGTGGCCCCTAAATAAAAACAAAGGAGATTCCAGTGGAATCTCCTTTTCTATGCGGAGGATGGGACTTCCACCGGCGCCGAATGGCGCCTTTCAGGCCGCGTCAGATGCTTCACGCTCGCGCGCTCACATCTTCCTTGTTCAAGTCCCATTCTTGAACTTATAAAACAAAAAAAGAGATGCTACAAGCATCTCTTCTTTGTTTTATGCGGAGGATGGGACTTGAACCCACACGCTGTAGCCAGCACAAGATCCTTAGTCTTGCTCGTCTGCCAGTTCCGACACCTCCGCATGGCGTCAAAAGTCGCGCAAGAAGTATTATAACATAACGCAAATAAATTACAATATTTTTTTGAAAAAATTTTATTTCGTGTTTTTTCTTCAAATTAACACAGGTTCTATGATAGAATAACAAAATCATATGGGAGGTTCTTGAAATGGAAATTATTAAAACACTAGAGGGAACTGAAGCAACTTTAAAGGTTATCGGAAGACTGGATACTCTTACTTCCGTAGATTTAGAAAAAGAGATAACGGAAGTAGTACCACAAATAGATAGCTTAGTTTTTGATTTTGAAGAACTGGAGTATATTTCTTCTGCTGGTTTCCGCGTACTTCTGGCTACCAGAAATAAAAGTGGAAAAACTCTTAAGATAAAAATCCTCCATCTTACGGAGGAAGTAGAAAGCCTGTTTGAGGTAACTGGTTTTTGCGATATTTTCACTATTGAATAGAAGGAAACGCATATGCTGGTGAATGCTTGTGCAGAGTTTGGTGATGGCAGAGTATGGGTAGAAAAGCAGTTTGATGCATTGGTAGATAATTTCCCTTTTGTTTCTGCATTCGTGGAAGACGAGCTGGAAAAACTAGCTTGCCCGATGAAAGTTTCTCTTAAGTTAGCCATAGCTCTGGAAGAAATATATGTAAATATTGCCCAATATGGGTATGAGAATAAAGGTGGCGATTGCTTAGTCGGCGTTGGCTTTAATCCGAAAGATGGAACCGTAGCTGTTCGGTTTATTGACAGGGGAGTTCCGTTTAATCCGCTGGAAAAAGAGGATCCGGATATTACCTTGCCTGCGGAAGAACGAGGCATCGGTGGCCTTGGTATTTTTATGGTCAAACAGATTTCTGATGATGTTTTTTATAAATATCAAGACGAAGAAAACATATTAACCATGATAAAAAAAATCAGAGATTAAACACGAGGAAAAACGAATGGATTTTTTAATGGATGATGGAATTCTTATAATTAAGCTGATGGAACGGGTGGATTCCAATAATGCAGCTGCTTTTGAATCCGAACTAACCGACATTCTTGAAAATAATGCACATGACAGTATTATTCTTGGTGCAGAGAATTTGAACTATATTTCCAGTGCTGGATTAAGAGTCATTTTACGTCTTCAGAAAAAAGAACAATCTATGCGAATTGTGGATGTTACAGCGGAAGCATATGACATCTTTGAGATGACTGGTTTCACGGAAGTGCTGCCGATTGAAAAAGCTTATCGGAAGATGAGTGTAGATGGTTGTGAAATTATTGGCAAAGGTGCCAAAGGAACCGTTTATCGCCTGAATGGAGACACCATCATTAAAGTTTATAATGATCCAGACAGTTTGGCAGATATCCATAAAGAAAGAGAATTGGCAAGAAAAGCTTTCATACTCGGCGTTCCTACCGCGATTTCTTATGATGTAGTGAAAGTAGGAGAAAGCTATGGTTCTGTTTTTGAATTGTTAGATGCAAAATCATTCTCCCAATTAATTGTTGAAGACGAGGCTGGTTTTGAAAATTATGTAAATGAATATGCAAAGCTGTTGAGATTAATTCATAACACCTTGGTAAAATCAGAAGATATGCCAGATGCGAAAGATGTTGTAGGAAAATGGCTGAAGACGGTTTCTGTATATCTGGATGAAGAGCAGACTTCTCAGCTGGAAAAATTGATGGCAACAATTCCGGATACTTTGAATATGATTCACGGTGATTATCATACCAATAATCTGATGATGCAGAACGGCGAAACTCTGCTGATTGATATGGATACTTTAGCTCATGGCCATCCGATTTTTGATCTGATAAATGTTTATTTTACTTATGTTGGTCAGGAAAACGCAGAACCGCAAGGTGTTACCGCATTTACGGGAATTGCACCAGATACAGCCAAAAAACTGTGGGATCTTTTTATCAAAGATTATCTGGAAACAGAGGATGAAGAACGCATCAATTGCGTTACAAACAAAATTAAACTTATGGCTCTGGTTCGTTTCTTAAATCATTACGGAAAGAGAAAGTATTTTGAGGATACAAACGGACAGAAGATTTTAGAGGCATGCAAAGGAGAATTATCAAAACTTCTGATGCAGCTGGATACGTTGGACTTTTAAATTTTTAAATAATAAGGGTATGCTTGCATGCCCTTTCTATTTTTTATGGATTATTTATGAATACGGATAAATTACAATTATTATTAACGGATATATTCTGCGGGTTAGTTGAGAATTTTGAGAGTGTTGCGTCTACCAATGATGTAGCGAAGGAATATGCTCTTCAGGGAAAAGAATGTCTGATTACGGCGGAATGTCAGACAGCTGGGAAAGGAAGATATGACCGGACTTTTGAAAGCAGAACCGGCGGACTTTATATGACCGCTTGTCTTAAAGTAAGTCAGCAAATTCTAGATGGAATTACGGAAAAAGCAGAGGAAGATAGTCCAGCAGTTTTTCAATTGGGAGAACGGCTTTTGCAATATCCGGTTCAGGCGGGAGAAGCAGTCAGAACGGCGCTGGAAAAATTATATGACGAACCGTTTCGAATTAAACTGCCGAATGACATTTTACTGAAAAATAAAAAAGTTTGTGGAATCCTTATGGAAGCAGTTCCTCACGATGATGATATTTTTTTGATTTTCGGAATAGGAATTAATTTGGAAAATGAATTATCCAAAGAACTGGTGAATGCTGCCAACCTAAAACAATTAACAGGAAAAACCATAGAAAAAGAAATCCTTTGCGCTGCAATCATACAGGAATTGAAAAAAATCTTGTGATTTATACAAAAAAATTGGGTGTTAACGCATGAATTTTGTATAAATATTTAAACAATTTTAATAGGAATAAAAATACGTTCATGATAAAATAAAAAAAACTAGACGTGTGAACAACGCTTTTCTTGGAGGTCAAAATGGAGACAAAGAAGATAAAAAAAGTACTTGTTGCAAACCGAGGCGAAATTGCTACCCGTGTTATTAGAGCTTGCTACGATTTAGGACTTAATACGGTTGCAATTTACTCAAAAGAGGATATTTACAGCGAACATCGTATTAAAGCAGATGAAGCTTATATGATTGGTGAAAGCTTAAGCCCTCTGGGAGCATATCTGGCTATTGATGAAATTGTTGATCTTGCCAAGAGAAAAAATGTTGATGCAATCCATCCTGGCTACGGTTTTTTAGCGGAGAATGCAGATTTTGCAAGAGCTTGTGAAGATGCAGGTATTATTTTCATTGGACCGAACTCTACTGTTCTTGGCCAGATGGGAGATAAACTTTCTGCAAAGGAAATGGCATTGAAATGCAACGTGCCTACGATTCCGGGAAGTAAAGAGCCGTTAAAAGATGCAGACGAAGCTCTGGCAAAAGCGATTGAATATGGATTTCCAATTATTCTGAAGGCGGCTGCTGGCGGCGGAGGAAGAGGTATGAGAAGCTGCTTCAGTGAAGAAGAAGTAAAACCTGCCTTTGAATTGGTTCAGTCCGAAGCAAGAAAAGCTTTTGGTAATGACAATATTTTTATTGAGAAATTCCTTGTAGAACCGAAACATATTGAGGTCCAGATTTTAGCAGATAAATATGGCAATACCGTTCATTTATTTGAACGTGACTGCTCGTTACAGAGAAGATACCAGAAGGTAGTAGAATTTACTCCGGCTTGGTCTCTTTCGAAAGATATTCGCGATTCTATCTGCGCAGATGCAGTTAAAATTGCAAAAGAAGTTAATTACGAAAATGCAGGAACTGTAGAGTTTCTGGTAGATCAGAGTACAGGAAAGCATTATTTTATCGAAATGAATCCACGTATTCAGGTTGAGCATACCGTAACGGAAATGGTTACCGGTTTAGACTTAGTACGTGCCCAGATTCTGGTAGCTGGCGGTGCGCCTCTTTCAGATCCGATGATTGGTATTGAGAACCAGGACAGCGTTACAGCTCGTGGCTACGCAATCCAGTGCCGTATCACGACAGAAGATCCTGCGAACAACTTTGCTCCGGACACGGGTAAAATTACGGCTTATCGCTCTTCCGGCGGTAATGGTGTACGTTTAGATGGTGCAAATACCTATGTCGGCTCTGTCATCACTCCATATTATGACAGCCTTTTGGTAAAAGTTACTTGCTATGATGCAACCTTTGCTGGTGCTGTTCGAAAAGCTCTTCGTGCGGTAACTGAAACTACCATCCGTGGCGTTAAGACCAATGCAGGATTCTTAAGTAATATTCTGACCAATGAAGTATTCATGGCAGGAAAATGCTATACAAAATTTATTGATGATACTCCGGAATTATTCAATTTGCCGGGCAGCAAAGACAGAGCTACCCGTATGCTGAAATATATTGGTAATATCGTAGTAAATGATCCTACTGCAGGCCGGAAACTTTACGATACACATCGTTTTGTAAAGACCAGCGGACAGCCCACAAAGGATGGATTGAAACAACTTTTGGATGCAAAAGGTCCGGAAGCAGTAAGAGATTGGGTTTTGGACCAAAAAAAATTACTCGTTACCGATACCACTATGCGTGATGCTCATCAGAGTTTATTAGCAACCCGTGTACGTACGAGAGATATGGTTAAGGGTGCGGACGCTATGGCGGAAATTCTTGCAGACGCATTCTCCTTTGAAATGTGGGGCGGCGCTACTTTTGATACGGCTTACCGTTTCCTGTATGAGGATCCATGGGAGAGACTGGATATGCTGAGAGAAGCGATTCCAAACGTATTATTCCAGATGTTACTTCGTGGTTCCAATTTACTTGGATATTCAAGTTATCCGGACAATCAAGTGCGTAAGTTCATTGAAGAGAGTGCGAAGGGCGGAATCGACGTATTCCGTGTATTTGATTCCCTGAACTGGATTCCAAACATGGAAGTAGCGATGGATGAAGTTCTGAATCAGAACAAGATTCTGGAAGCTACGATGTGTTATACCGGTGATGTATCTGACCCTAGAAAAGACAGATATACTTTAGAATATTATGTAAATATGGCGAAGGAATTAGAGAGGAGAGGCGCTCATACCTTATGTATTAAGGATATGTCCGGTCTGCTGAAACCTTATGCTGCTAAGAAACTGATTAAAACCCTGAAGGATGAAATTGGTATTCCTATTCATCTGCACACCCATGATACTTCTGGTACGCAGGTTGCTTCTTTGCTTATGGCAGCAGAAGCAGGTGTAGATATTGTCGACTTAGCTATTTCTTCGATGTCCAGCCTTACTAGCCAGCCTTCTATGAACTCTGTTGTATCCGCATTAAAGGGCTCCGAAAGAGATACCGGTTTGAACATTCACCAGTTAGAGCCTTTAAGCGAGTATTGGGAAGATATTCGTCTTCGTTACGATTCCTTCGAATCAGAACTGAAGACTCCATTAACCGATATATATCGTTACGAAATTCCTGGCGGACAGTACACGAACCTTCGTCCACAGGTACAGAGCTTAGGCTTAGGTCATAGATTCAATGAAGTAAGAGAAATGTTCGTAACCGTTAATCAGATGTTGGGAGATATTGTAAAAGTAACTCCTTCTTCTAAGATGGTTGGCGATTTAGCGATTTTCATGGTACAGAATGATCTGTCTCCTGAAAACATTGTAGAAAGAGGTGCTGGACTTGCATTCCCGGATAGTGTTGTAAGTTACTTCAAGGGAATGATGGGTCAGCCTACCTGGGGATTCCCGGAAGACATCCAGAAGGTAGTTTTGAAAGGGGAAGAACCGATTACTTGCCGTCCTGGCGATTTGTTAGATCCGGTTAACTTCGAAGATGTTCGTGATCATCTGAAAGATTTCAAGAGTGAAGACCAGATTACAGACCGCGACCTGGTAAGCTGGGTAATGTTCCCGAAGGTTGTCGAGGATTTCTACAAGAAGAGAAAAGAGTATGGTTATATTACCCGATTAGGTAGCCATGTATTCTTCCACGGTTTGGCAATCGGTGAAACTAATAAAGTAAACATTGAAGATGGTAAGACTTTGGTTATTAAATACCTGGGAAAGGGCGATTTGGATGAAGATGGTTACCGTACTGTCCACTTTGAACTGAACGGTTCTCTCCGTGATGTTAAGGTAAAAGATAATACTGCTTCAAAGAACGTCGTAGCTGTTAAGATGGCAGATCCTTCCGATAAGAGTGAAATCGGAGCTTCCATTCCAGGTGCAGTATCTAAGATAAACGTTAAAGTTGGCGACGTTGTAAAAGAAAACGATATTCTGGCTGTTATTGAAGCGATGAAGATGGAAACTTCCATTACAGCAAGAATGGCTGGTACCATTGAAGAAGTATTAGTGAAACAGAATGATACGGTGAAAGCTGGACAGTTGTTGATTAAGATTAAAGCATAATAGTTGCTGAAGCAGATGCAAAAAATAGCATAAATACTTTCAAATTATTAAAAATGACAGGTGGGAAATTCCCACCTGTTTTTGCATTAGTGACGAGGAAAGTGCATTGTGCTTGCACAAATGCAGACAATATAAGCGTGATAAAGGATTGACTTTTGAAAGAAAAGATGTAAAATAAAGGTACAACGATTGAACAAATATTCAAATGTTCAAAGGAACAAATATTCAAAGATACAAATACTTCAAATTTCGGAAAGGATGAAAGGTGTACTATGGCAGAGCAATATTCAACCATAGCAGAAGAAATTAAGAGTAAGCTTCCGGCAGATGAGATTATTTATGATCTAGCGGAAGTTTTTAAGGTTTTTGGGGATTCAACCCGGACAAAAATATTAAGCTGTCTTACTTTTGGAGACCTGAAAGTAAGTGATATTGCAGAGGCTTGCCAGATGAGTGTCTCTGCAGTTTCCCATCAGTTAAGAATCTTAAGAAATGCTAAGCTGATTAAGGGAAGAAAAGACGGAAAAGAAGTAATCTATGCTCTGGATGATAAGCATGTAGAACTGATTATAGAATGTGGCTTATCTCATCTACGGGAAGAAGATTAAGGGAACAAGAGGAAAAACGGAGAAAGAATAAATGGGCTGTAACGGATGTGAAAAAAATGGAAACTGCACTGGTTGTTCTGGCGTAGACGCGGTAAAAACAGCGGTAAAAGAGCACAACGGACATAAGGAAAAAACTCTAAAAAGCAGAATAATTAAATTAGCAATTATTCTGGTGGCTTTTTTTGCAGTTTTTGTTTTGGACCAAATTTTCAATCTGACAACCGTAAATCCGGGACCGGAATGCTGGGTTCTCCCTTTTGTCTGCTATTTTATTATTTATTTGTTTGCAGGTCTTTCTGTGTTGAAAGAAGCTTTGGAGGGGATTTTACACGGAAAAATATTTGATGAGAATTTTTTAATGGCACTGGCTTCTTTAGGCGCATTTTCCTTAGGCATTTATACCGGATGTGTTTCCGGGGCTTGTGATGGATTCGCAGAAGGATGTGCGGTTATGATTTTTTATCAGATTGGAGAATTGCTGCAGGATTGGGCCGTTGGAAATTCGAAAAAGAATATTTCCGAACTTATGGACTTGCGACCACAAATTGTTCATTTATGGAAGGAAAAGGAAACTACGGATGTCCCCCCGGAAACTGTCAAAGTTGGTGATAGAATTCTAGTGAAAAAAGGAGAAAAAGTGCCTTTAGATGGAACTTTAGAAGCTGGCGAGGCAATTCTGAACCGAATGGCGTTGACTGGCGAGACCAAGCTTGAAACAGTTGAGGATGGACGAAAGCGAATTTTATCCGGTTCGATAAACGCTGGTGAGAATTTTTATATTAAAGTAGATGCATCGTATGAGAATTCTACGGTTTCTAAAATATTGGATTTAGTGGAAAATGCATCGGAAAAGAAAACAGATACAGAAAGATTCCTTACGAAATTTTCCAAAATATATACACCAGTGGTTGTTATTTTGGCAGTGGTGATTGCCGTTTTCCCACCGCTCTTTGGAATGATGTTTTCTGGAAATGGAATCATAGAAAGCGGAAACATAATTGCGCCTGCGAATTCTCTCTGGCTGATATGGATTAAAAGAGCATTAAGCTTTCTGGTTGTGAGCTGTCCATGTGCATTGGTTTTATCCGTTCCTTTAAGTTTCTTTATGGGAATCGGAACTGCAAGCAAAAATCATATACTGATAAAAGGGTCAAAATATCTGGAACGAATGGAAAAACCGAAAATATTTATCTGTGATAAAACTGGAACTTTAACCGTTGGGATTGCAAGAATCAAAGAATTTGAGGAAAAAGGAAGCCTTGAAGCATTGACGGAAATGAACGATCCATTGAAGCCGGAAACCGCGGCAGTGTGCAAGGCCTTAAAGCAAGATGGCAGCCGGATTATCATGCTTACAGGCGATAAAAAAAACGAAGCAAAATCCATTGCAGACGAGGCTGGAATAGATGAATTTTATTATGAAATGCTCCCACAGGAAAAGGTGGAGGTTGTGGAACAGGCTCTTGCAGAGAAAAATGAAAAAGATGTGCTGGTTTATGTCGGGGATGGAATCAATGATGCTCCTTCCTTGATGCGAGCGGATGTAGGTATTTCCATGGGAAAAATTGGGACGGATGCTGCTTTGGAGGCCTCGGATGTGGTTCTTATGAAAGATGACTTAAGCGGCATCCTAAAATTGAAAGAGATTGCACGGAAAACGATGAGAATCGTCCGGGAAAACGTATGGTTTTCCATTCTGGTCAAAATAGTCGTGCTGATTTCCAGTGCAACTGGAATAACGAATATATGGTTTGCTGTTTTTGCAGATGTGGGAGTTACTTTCCTGGCTATGTGTAATGCCTTAAGAGTAGGAATAAAATAAACGGTAGGAATAAAAATGAAAACATTAAAAAATCTGGAAATTGGCCAAAGTGCCATAATAACCAACGTTGGAGGAGAAGGTTTCCTTCGCCAGCATTTTCTGGATATGGGAGTAATTCCGGAGGCGGAAATCACTTTGGTAAAATATGCGCCTATGGGAGATCCGGCAGAATACCGAATTCATGGATATGAGCTGACCTTACGATTAAGCGATGCAGAAAAAATAGGAATTGGAGAGCCTTATTTTTCTGAGGAAGCAGAGCATGAAATTCATCATGCACATACGCACAGAGACGCCTCCAGCAAGGAGCTTTTTAAAGAATTCGCTCATCCAGGATTTGGTGAAGGTGGAAAATATCATGCAAAATCCGACGGAAAGGAAGTGCCGAAAGGAACTTTGCTGACGTTCGCTCTTGCCGGAAATCAGAACTGTGGAAAAACTACTTTGTTTAACCAGTTGACAGGATCCAACCAGCATGTTGGAAATTTCCCTGGGGTAACCGTTGATCGGAAAGGCGGAGAAATCAAAGAGCATCCAGGTACAGAGGTTACAGACCTTCCGGGCATTTATTCCCTTTCTCCATATAGCGATGAGGAAATTGTTTCCAGACAGTTTATTCTGGAAGAAAATCCAAAAGGAATCATCAACATTGTTGACGCAACAAATATTGAACGAAATTTGTATTTGACCATGCAGTTAATGGAACTGGAAGTACCGATTTGCCTTGCTTTGAATATGATGGACGAAGTAAGGGCCAATGGAGGAACCATTGATGTTAACAAGATGGAAGATCTTTTAGGAATCCCTGTGGTACCGATTTCTGCAGCAAAAGACGAAGGCATCCATGAGTTGGTTCATCATGCCATCCATGTAGCAAAGTATCAGGAAAAGCCGGGAAGAACGGACTTCTGTAGTTCGGACAAAAATGGTGGTGCCGTACATCGATGTATTCACGGCATAATGCATCTGATCTGGGATCATGCGGAAACAGCAGGAATTCCAGTAAGGTTTGCAGCCAGCAAACTAATCGAGGGAGACCATCTGATCGAGGAAGCCCTGAATTTAACTCAAAACGAAAAAGAAACCATTGAGCATATTATTGTGCAGATGGAAGAAGAGAGAGGTCTGGACCGGGCAGCAGCCATTGCGGACATGAGATTTTCTTTTATTTTCGATCTGTGCCGTCAATGTGTTGTGAAACCGAAAGAAAGTAAAGAACATAAGTTTAGCCAGAAACTAGATAAAGTTCTGACCGGAAAATGGACCGCTATTCCGTTATTTGTAGCCATTATGGCATTGGTGTTCTTCTTGACCTTTAATGTGATCGGAGGAAACCTGCAAAACCTATTGCAGATTGGAATTGGTGCTCTGACGAATTTGGTAGATAATCTTTTGACGTCAGGGAATGTCAATGCGGTCATTCACTCGCTGTTGATTGATGGTATTTTTAGTGGCATAGGAACCGTTCTTTCTTTTGTACCGATTATTGTGGTACTGTTTCTGTTTCTTTCGTTGCTGGAAGATACGGGATATATGGCCAGAGTTGCCTTCGTTATGGATAAACTTTTAAGAAAAATCGGTCTTTCCGGAAAGAGCGTTGTTCCAATGTTGATCGGTTTTGGTTGTACGGTTCCGGGAGTTATGTCTACGAGAACTCTTTCTTCCGAACGAGATCGTAAAATGACCATTATGCTGACTCCATTTATGAGTTGCTCTGCAAAACTTCCGGTGTATGCGTTCTTTGCAAAAGCTTTTTTCCCGCAATGTGCATGGCTGATAATGGTTGCAATGTATTTTATTGGAATTCTGGTGGGGATTCTTGTGGCTTTAATTGCAAAAAGAACTGGATTCAAGGGCGAAGCGGTACCTTTTGTTATGGAACTGCCAAATTACCGTTTGCCGGGAGCTAAGAATGTTCTTCATTTGATGTGGCATAAAATAAAAGACTTTTTAAAGAAAGCTTTCACTGTAATTTTAATTGCGACGATTATCATCTGGTTCTTGCAAACCTTCAACTTCCATTTGACTATGGTAGAAGATTCTTCTCAGTCGATGCTGGCGGTAATTGCAGGCTTTATTTCGCCGATATTTAAGCCATTTGGCTTTGGAGACTGGAGAGTTGTTACGGCGCTTATTAGTGGCTTTATGGCAAAAGAAAGCGTAGTTTCCACCTTGTCCATTTTGTATGGAGGAATGGAGGGGCTGATTTTGTCCATTACGCCGATAGCAGCTTTTTCTTTGCTGGTATTCTGTCTTCTTTATACTCCGTGTGTGGCAGCAATCGCTTCAATTCGTAGAGAACTGGGCATAAAATGGAGTCTGGGAATTGTGGTGGGACAATGCCTTCTGGCCTACGTTTGCGCAGGGGTAGTTGCACTGATTGGATTGATATTTTAGACAGTTTTGTTATAATTTTTTTCATGGATAAAATAAAAGCCCTCTGGGCAAAGTATAAAGAAATAATTACATACGTGTTTTTTGGCTTTGTAACAACAGTAGTAAATTATGGTGTTTTTGCTTTATGCGGACATGTATTTCATTTTGATGTAGTTATTTCCAATGCCATTGCCTGGATTCTAGCGGTTATTGTGGCTTTTATTACCAATAAGCTTTGGGTATTTGAAAGCAAAAAACGGGATGCGAAAACTCTGGGAAGAGAATTTGCGGAGTTTGTAATAGGCCGTTTGATTACTTTGGCTTTAGAATCGGTCCTTTTATGGATCTTTGTAGATAAAATAGGCGTAAATGACCTGATTATGAAAATAATAACCAGCGTTATCGTTATGGCTGTAAACTATATATTTAGCAAGTTCATTATTTTCAAAAAGAAAAAAGCGGAATGAACAGATCATCCCGCTTTCCGAGCTACTGGCCAGAATCGAACTGGTGACCTCGTCATTACCAATGACGCGCTCATACCGACTGAGCTACAGTAGCATAGGTTATGCAAAAGCACTTGCAAATGATACAATAAAATTGAAATGATTTCAACACGAAATGATAAAAACTCTATAATATTTTTTTTGCGCAGGGCATTGTTGATTCTCAGCGCGGTTATTTTTGTTGTTTTTCTTCTTACCGGATGCAGTGAAATTAAGCTTTCCGTAAAGGATAAAGACGAATTTCTGGCAGTAGATGATATTACTCTTTCCAAAGAAGAAGCGGTATTTGCTTTACTGGAGCAAAAGTATCTCTATGAAGGAAGTGCGAAGGATACCTCCATCTGGTCAAAAAAGGCTGGCTCTGAAACCATGGATGAGTATGTCAAGGAAGCGGTGCTGGATGATTTGACTAAATGGACGGCTGCTGTAGTTATGGCAGATAAGTTGGGCATTTATATGACCGATGAAGACAAAAATGCGGCAGGAAAAGCTGCAGAGGAGTTATATGACAGAATGATATCCGTTTCTCATAGTAGTACCTATACAACGAATCTGGAAGCTGCCAGAGAACTGTATATAAAAAAGGCTACTTATTACTTGGTTTTTGACAGTGTGACCAAAGGGTTGGAAGAAACAATAACAGAGGAATCTACGAAAGTAATAAAAGTAAATTACTGTATGATTCCAATAAAGGCTGGATACGGTGAAGCGAAGGCTTGTTATGACCAGATTAAAGCAGGGGCATCTTTTGAGGTCGTCTTTGCGGAAGCAGGATACGAGCCGGTAATGAACAAGCAGATGGCGAGAGGAGCCATGAACAGTAATTTTGAATCCGTTGCCTTTGCACTGGTGGATGGAGAACTTAGCGAAATCGTGGAAAGCAAAGACGGCTATTATATTATCCAATGTGTGGAAGATAAAATGTCAGAAGAGTCTGCAGCGAATTATGACGAGACGCTGATGAAGGCAAAGAATGAAAAGTTTAACGACTACTATATCAATTTTGCGAAAGAGCATAAATTAAGATTGGACAAGAATTATTGGAAAAAGATTAAAATGACAGGACTGTAAAATGAAAAAAACAGATATTATCGTACCGGTTTTCAACGAAGAAGAAGGACTCGTGGTATTTTACGAGGAAACGAAAAACGTCATCGCTGGCTGCGAAGGCTTTGGTTTTCGTTTCATTTTTATCAATGATGGCAGTAACGATAATACGCTGAAGGTTGTAAAAACTCTGGCAGAGCAGGATCCGAATGTAAAATATGTTTCTTTCTCCAGAAATTTTGGAAAAGAAGCGGCGATTTTCGCAGGACTTCAGGCTTCCACCGGAGACTATACGATTCTCATGGATTCGGATTTGCAGCATCCACCGGCTTTAATTCCGGAAATGTTAAAAGCCGTGGAGGAAGAAGGATATGGCGCGGCTGGAGCGAAAAGAAAAACTGGATTTTTCTCAAGAGCCTTTGTGGGATTAAACAATATGTTGTCCAACGTTAAGCTGCAAAAGGGAGCTACGGACTATATGTGTATGGCTCGTCCTTTTGTAGATGCAATATTAAAGCTTTGTGAAACTCAGCGGTTTTCCAAAGGCCTGTTTGCCTGGGTTGGATATAAAGTAAAATGGTTAGATTATGAACAGCCAGAACGAGTAAAAGGATCCAGCAAATGGAATTTTGGAAAGCTATTTAAGTATGCGACAGACGGAATCACTTCCTTCAGTACCGTTCCATTGGCTTTGGTAACTTGTGTTGGAGCCATTGTCTGCTTACTGGCATTTATTTATATTTTAATTACATTAATTCAAACTTGGATCTTTGGTATTGCTGTTCCTGGTTATGTTACGACCTTGGTTGTTCTTTTGTTTATGGGTGGGGTTATTATTCTGGCCATTGGAATCTTGGGAGAGTACATTGGCAGAATTTATATGGAATCGAAAAACAGACCTCTGTACATTATGGAGGAGACCAATATAGAAGACGAAAAAAAGCTGAAGAAAGAGCATAACGAAAATATCGAAGAATAAAACTTGAAAATATCCTACATGACTAAGACAGAAAAGCAAAAAATTATAAGAAAGAATATCCCAATACTATTGGCGTTTTTAGCGCCAATTGTTATTTTAATTTGTTTATATATCATCAGGGGAATCTTTCCTTTCGGTGATGAGATGTATCTGCGGAGTGATATGTATCATCAATATGCTCCATTTATGAAACTGTTCCAGAGTTTGATTAAGTCTGGCGGTAGTCTGGAGTATACTTGGAATATTGGATTGGGCTCAAATTTCATGAGCACCTATGCTTATTATCTTGCGTCTCCACTGAACTGGATTATAGGTCTCTTCCCGTCTACGATTGTTCCGGAAATCATGAGTAGCTTTATTATTCTGAAAGCCGGATTGATGTCTGCAACTTTTACGTACTACTTGACGAGAAAATTCGGGAAAAAGAATCTTTGTTCTACTTGTTTCGGTATTTTCTATGCCATGTCCGGTTATATGTGTGCATATAGCTGGAATCTGATGTGGCTGGATTGCCTGGTGCTTCTTCCGCTAATGATGCTGGGGCTGGAACGTTTGGTAAAAGACGGAAAAACTCTGTTATATACGGCTTGCCTGGGACTTTCCGTATTATCAAACTATTACATCGCAATCATGATGTGTATTTATAGCGTACTCTACTTCCTGTATCTTATGGCAGCAGAAGTGGATTTAGTCGGTGCGGGAGAGGTACTGAAAAGAACCGGACGCTTTATTGTATATTCTATTATTGGCGGATGCATCGGAGCAGTGTGTGCGTTACCGGCGTTGCTGGCTTTGTTTGGAACCGCCTCTGCCGGCTCTGGCTTTCCATCCACTTTTAGCGCTTATTTCAATCTGCTGGAACTCTTTGCCCATGGCATGATGAATTCGAAAGTCACTATGATCAGCGAAGGCTATGTGCCGAATATCTTTTGTTCGGTATTATGCTTTGCCTTGATCCCTTTATTCTGTCTGAATAAAAAAATCAAACTGGGACAACGAATCGGAAAGAGCATTCTGATGATCTTCCTGTGGGTTAGTTTTTCCTTTAACGTGCTGTCTTATATTTGGCATGGCTTCCATCTGCCGAATTCCCTTCCGGCCCGCCAGTCCTTTATTTATATCTTCCTGATATTGACAATCTGTTATGAAGTATTCTTAAAAATTCATCAGTACAAATATAAGCAGATTATGATTTGCTTTGCTGGGGCTATTGCTGCCGTGTTTGCCCTGCAGATGCTATTTAGTGAAAAATATTCGATTAACAATGCGTTTGTGAATGCAGGCTTCTTGTTTGTATATTTGCTGGTGATTTGTCTGTACAAACGTGGAAAAGAAAACAGAAAAGGAAAACGTAAAGCATATAAAAAAGCCTTTCGGATACTGGTATTTGTAATTCTCATGGTGGTTTCCATTGCGGAAGTGTCCATTAATGCAGATGAAACAGGATACAGTACCACAGACCGTCCGTCCTATGTAGAGGATAATGAAAAGATAACAGCGTTGTTAGAATCTGTTCCGGATACCGATTTCTACCGGGTAGAAAAACAGCATAGAAGAACGAAAAATGACGGAGCCTGGTCCGAGTACCGGTCTGCTTCCATCTTTTCTTCTGTTACTTTAGAAGCTTTATCTGATATGTATGAGAGTTTTGGCATGCAGAGTGGAACGAATTCGTTCTCTTATTACGGAAATACGCCGCTGACTTCTGCTTTGTTAGGCGTTCGTTATAAATTATCCGATATAGCGTTGAAAGATTCTTTATACTCCTATTTCGGCGGCGATGAAGAGATGTACCTGTATAAATCTAAATATTCCCTGCCTCTGGGATTTATGGTGAAAGATACGGTACAGGCAGAGTTTAATCCAAAAGGCGACAATCCATTTACCGTTCAGAATGATTTTATTGAAGCAGCAAAGAGACTGAATCCTCTTTTTGAAATTGGAAGAAGCCTTTCCGGCAGCAAGATTGAGCTGAAAGTAGAGGAAGATTCCCGTCAACTTGTTTATGTGAATAAAAAAATGGATAATCTGAAAGTAGATATATATCGAGACGGAGAACTGGAAGACAGTAAGAATTTCTCCTCCCTGGAATGCAGAATGGTGCTGGATTTAGGCGATTATAAAGCGAAAGACCGGTTGGAAATCTCCAGCCCGGATGAAGATGCTGGCATTATTACATTGATACCTGCGGTCTTGAATTATGAAACTTTAGATAAAACCATGACGACTCTTGGTGAAAACCCATGGGTGGTAACGGAATTCTCTGGTGGAAAAGTAACGGGAGAAGTAGAGGTTACGTCAGAATATACAACGATGTTTACCACTATTCCGTATGAAAAAGGCTGGACCGTGACGGTAAAAAAAAAAAAAACGGAATACAAAGGATTTTA